>DASYID010000114.1:0-58251 GCA_036252775.1 Solirubrobacteraceae bacterium | reverse complement strand
ACGGTGGTCGCCGAGGTGGCCAGGCGCGAGGACGTCTCGCGGGCACTGGCCGGCGCGAGCGAGCCGCATCCTGCCCAGGGCGTTGGCGACCAGTCGCCCGAGACCGAGCTCGCGCCCAACCTGTACTGGACCTCGGTCGATCCCCAGGTGGCGCTGGAGGAGTACCTGATCGACCAGCTTCCGATGCGGGGCCTGGCCGAGCTCCTGCTCTCCAGCCGCCTGTTCAGCTATTTGGCCGCCGCCACACCAGGCCTGCGCGAGCTCGTGACGGTCGGCAAGCTGTGGGAGCTCGCCCAAGACCAGCGGCGCACGCGCGGCGCCCAGCCCTATGACCTGGTGATCGTCGACGCTCCCGCCACCGGTCACGCGCTGGCCCTGCTGCAGGCACCACGGACGTTTGCCGACGTGGCCCGCGTGGGGCCCATCCATCGCCAGGCGACGATCATCCACCGCACGCTGACCGACCCCGCCCTCAGCGGAGTGCTGGCCGTCGCCACCCCCAGTGAGATGCCGGTCTCAGAGACGCTCTCGCTGCAACGATCGCTGTCTGAGCAGATGGGACTGGCCCTGGACCGGGTGGTGGTCAACGAGGTGCTCTCCCAGCGCTTCAGCGTCGAGGACGTCCGCACCCTGACCGACGCGGTGAACCCCGCGGACGACCCCAGCCGGGCCTCGGCGACCGACCGGTCGGCCGCCGCCGCCGTACAGGCGGCCATCTCCTCCCATCACCGGGCCCGCGAGCAGCGCCGCCAGATCGCCCGCCTGCGCCGCGCGACCGGCGTAACCCCGGCCTCGCTTCCGTTTCTGTTCTGCTCGGAGCTGGCGGCCGAGGAGGTCGGGGTGCTGGCCGACCGGCTGGAGCGGGTCCTGTGAGCGCGAGCCGCTCACGCGCCGGCCGCCGGCTGGCCGACAGCCGCATCTGTGTCTGTGTCGGCTCGGGCGGAGTGGGCAAGACCACGACCGCCGCCGCCATGGCGGCCGGCCTGGCCGCCCGGGGCCAGCGGGTGGCGGTGGTGACCATCGACCCGGCCCGGCGGCTGGCCAGCGCCCTGGGGGTCAAGGAGCTGGGCAACGAGCCGCGACGCGTCGATCCCGAGTTGTTCGCGGCGGCCGGGCTGGAGCTCGAGGGCGAGCTGTGGGCGATGATGCTCGACCCCAAGCGCACCTTCGACGACCTGATCGACAGCCTGGCCGGCGACGAGCGCGCGCGCGACGAGATCCTCGCCAACCGCATCTACCACGAGCTGTCCTCGGCGGTGGCCGGCTCGCAGGAGTTCACGGCGATGGTCAAGCTCTACGAGCTGCATGCGTCCGGTCGCTTCGACGTGCTGGTGCTCGACACGCCCCCGTCGCGCAACGCGCTGGACTTCCTCGAGGCCCCCAGCCGGGTGACCCAGTTCCTGGAGGGGCGGGCGATCCGGATGTTCCTGGTCCCCTCCGGCCTGGCCGGTCGCGTGGTGGGACGCGGCACCGGTCTGGTGTTCAAGGTGCTCGAACGGCTCACCGGGGTGGACCTGCTCAACGACCTTTCGGTGTTCTTTGGCTCCTTGTCGGGGGTGCTGGAGGGCTTTCGCGAGCGCTCCGCCGGAGTCTCGGCGCTGCTGCGCGACCCGGCGACCACGTTTGTGATCGTCACGTCTCCCGAGCCCGGTCCGGTGGCCGAGGCCCTGTTCCTGCACGAGCGCCTGGCCGAGGCGCGGATGCCCTACGGGGCGCTGATCGTCAATCGCGCCCATCCGGGCGAGCTGATCGCGGCCGACCCGGCGCAGGCGCGGCCGGTGCTGGAGGGACGAGTGGGCGCGAGCCTGACCCAGCGCGCACTTTCCAACCTCGAGGACTTCGCGGTGCTGGCCCGGCGCGACCGAGAGAGCATCGCGCGCCTGGAGCGGGCCATGGCCGACTCAGCGACCGTCGTGCCCCACCTGGACTCCTCGGTCCAGGAGGTGGGTGGCCTGGTCGCCCTCGAGCGCTTCCTGTTCTGACTCGAGGTCGACCGTCGGCTCGGCCGGCAGATCGACCGTCGGTTCGGCCGGGAGGTCGACCGTCGGTTCGGCCGGGAGGTCGTGTGTCGGCTCGGGTTCGGTCGACTCGGAGGGGTAGTAGAGCCCGGCGTCGGGGTCGTCGTAGTCCGGGGCGTTGGCCGCCTGGTATTCGGCCTCGATGTCCTGCTCGATCAGGGCGTCGGCGATCGCGCGCAGGTCAGAGTCCAGGTGCCCGCACAGGACGTCGCGCAGCAGCGCCTGCAGATGGGCGCGCAGCTCGTCGGCCAGCTCCTCGACGGCGCCGTCGTCGGGCGCGAGGCCGGCGATCAGCGCGCGCTCGAGCTCCACGCCGGCGAGGACCCGGTCGGCCAGGGCGCGACGCTCGTCGGGCACCGCACACAGGACGGCCAGACGTCCGGCCAGGCGGCCGCTGTGGGTGCCCTCGGGCTCGAGCAGAGCGCGCAGAGCGGCCAGGAAGTCGGTCAGGGCCTGGGCGCCGCTGGCGCGCTCGCAGCCAAACTCGAAGCGGCGCAGCGCCCACGCCAACTCGCCGCCCTGCGGCGTGCGGCGGGTGACCAGGTTGCAGAAGGCGCGCAGCTCGTCCTCCTGGCCCTCGGCCACGATCGTGGCGTTGTTCAGGGCTCGGGCGCGAGGATCGATCGCCATCGGCACCCAGGGCCCGCCATCGATGCGCAGCCAGGCCAGCGGCTCGAGCGCCACCTCGGCGTCACCGTAGAGGCGCAGGGGGGTGAGCAGGCGTCGCAGGCGCCGACGCGCCTCGGTCACCGGCCGCTGGGCGGACTCGGCGCGCTGACCGGTCCACAACGCGATCAGCCGCCCCTGGTCGGGGTCGGCAAGCTCAGGGGGAGCGCCCTCGAGCTGGCCCAGATGCATGAGCTCGAGCCCATCCCCAAGCTCCACGCGCGGGGCGGCGATCACCATCCCGCGCACGACCGCGGCGAGCTCGAGCTGGCGCTGGCCCTCGAGCACGCTGGCCTCGAGCAGCATGTAGGCGCGCTCGAAGCGCTCGGGTGAGAGCTGAAAGTCGGTGGCCTGATCGAACACCTGGTCTAAGAGCACTCCCAGCGCGGCCCGGGCGGCGGCGGACGGCTCGGCCGGCGGGTGGCGCACTCCGCGGGCGCGCAGGTAGGCGGCGAGGCCGGGCAGCGGCTGGAGGGCCCGCAGCGCGGAGGCGTGACTGGGCAGGCGCGCCAGATCGCCGCTGTGCTGGGCGACGAAGTCCTCGGTCAGCGGCCGGTAGCAGTACAGCGCCAGGCCGCGGCGGCGCGAGCCCGAGGCGGGCACGACGTCAAAGGCGATCTCCTGTCCGGCGTCGCGCCGGGCGTGCAACAGGTCGGCGGCCTGCTCGCAGTAGTCGGCCAGGGCGGCGTGCAGGGCGGGGGCTCGCATCGGCGCCGTCTTCGCCCCGGGGGCCGGCGGTCCTGCGCGCGCAGGGACCCTTGCAGGGCCCCGGCGAGAGAATGCCTAGGCGACCGCTCCCACGGGCTGGGGGCGCTCGGCGCTGTCGGGCACGGCCAGCCAGCGCCGGCCATAGGCACGCATGTCCTCGATGATCGGCAACAGTGCGCGGCCCTTCTCGGTCAGGGCGTAGTCGACGCGGGGCGGCACCTCGGGGTAGGTGTGGCGCTCGACGATCCCCTCGTCCTCCAGCGCGCGCAGGCGCAGCGAGAGGGTGCGGGGGCTGATGCCCGCTAGCGAGCGCTCGAGCTCACAGAAGCGAGAACGGCCCTCCGCCAAGTCGCGCACCAGCAGCAGGGTCCACTTGCCGCAGACGATGTCGGCGGTGCGGCAGACCGGACAGGCGTCGTCGGAGGCCATGACGCTCATAACTTTACCAAATGAAGTGGGGAGGACCGGTCACCCGGCGAGGCTCAGCGGCTAGACCGCCGCCGGCATCTGGCGGCGTGACTCGGCGCTGGCCACATCGTCCATGGTCGTGCCCTGGCGGCCGTCGGCGGCGTGCAGGAGCTTGAAGTCGTGGGGGCTGGAGGCCATCTTCACGGCCTGCTCGAAGGTGATGCGCCCGGCCTTGACGTGGGTGAACAGCGCCTGGTCGAAGGTCTGCATGCCGTAGTAGGCCCCCTCGGAGATGACCTCGGTCAGCCGTCCGGTCTGGGTCGGGTCCATGATCATGTCGCGCACCCGGCCGGTCATCCGCAGAACCTCACACGCCGCCACCCGGCCGCCGTCGGCGGCGGGGACCAGACGCTGGGAGATGACCCCCTTGAGCGTGCCGGCGATCATGGCGCGGGCCTGGCCGTGCATGTGCGGGGGAAAGAAGTCGATGATCCGGTTGACCGTCTCGGCGGCGTCGACGGTGTGGACGGTGGACAACACCAGGTGCCCGGTCTCCGCCGCCGACAGCGCGGTGTGAACGGTCTCCTCGTCGCGCATCTCCCCGATCAGGATCACGTCGGGGTCCTGGCGCAGCACTCGGCGCAGGGCGCGCTGAAAGGACACGGTGTCCATCCCCACCTCGCGCTGATTTATGACCGAGCGCTTGTCACGGTGCAGGAACTCGATGGGGTCCTCGATGGTGACCACGTGGCAGGCGCGGGTCTCGTTGATGTGGTCGATCATCGCCGCCAGGGTGGTGGACTTGCCCGACCCGGTGGTGCCGGTCAACAGCACGATGCCGCGCTGCTCCTCGGCCAGCTCGGAGACCACCGCCGGCAGCGCGAGGTCCGCGACGCTGGAGATCCGGTGGGGGATCGCCCGACAGACGATCGACACCGAGCCGCGCTGGCGAAAGGCGTTGATGCGAAAGCGTGCGACGCCGTCGAGCTGGAAGGAGAAGTCGACCTCGTTCTCCGACGCGAACTCCTCGAGCTTGCCGGGGTCGGTCAGCAACGCGTGCAGGGCCCCCTCGGTGTCGCGGTCATCCAACGCCGGGTGCCCGGGCAGGGGCGTCAGCTCACCGTTGACACGGGCGAGGGGGGGCGCCGGCACCTTGAGGTGCAGGTCAGAGCCCCCGGCACCAACCATCTCCGTGAGGACTGCGGTGACGTCGAGCATCGGGGCAGGCTTCGGCGCCGGGGACGGCGCCCTTGAACATCTGCGGCGGGGGCGGACCGGTGTTCGAGCGGCGCGTCAGGGGTGGGCGAGGGCGCGGCTAGGCGACGTCGCGGAGCTTCTGTGCCTCGGCCAGGCTCTGGAGCTTCTTGAGCGACTGGTTCTCGATCTGGCGGATGCGCTCGCGCGTGACGTTGAAGGTCCGCCCGACCTCATCCAGCGTGCGGGGGTGCTCCCCGCCCAGCCCATAGCGCAGCTCGAGTACGCGACGCTCGCGATAGGAGAGGTTCTCCAGAGCCTCGCGCAGCGCCTCCTTGGTGAGGATCTCCGCGGCGCGCTCGTACGGAGACTCGGCGCGCTCGTCGGCGATGAACTGGCCGAACTCCGACTCCTCCTCGTCGCCCACGGGCTTCTCCAGCGAAACCGGGGCCTGGGCCGAGCGCTTGATCGAGTCGACCTCCTCGGGGTCGATGCCGGTCACCTCGGCGATCTCGTCGGCGGTCGGCTCACGGCCGAGCTCGGTGACCAGCTTGCGCTCGGCGCGGCCGATCTTGTTGAGCTTCTCCACGACGTGGACGGGGATGCGGATGGTGCGTGCCTTGTCGGCCAGCGCGCGGGCGATGGCCTGGCGGATCCACCAGGTGGCGTAGGTGGAGAACTTAAAGCCCTTGCGGTAGTCGAACTTCTCCGCGGCGCGGACCAGGCCCAGCGTCCCCTCCTGGATCAGGTCCAGGAACGGCAGGCCCTGGTTGCGGTAGTTCTTGGCGATCGACACGACCAGGCGCAGGTTGGACTCGACCATCTTCTGCTTGGCGTCGAGGTCACCGCGCTCGATGCGCTTGGCCAGGTCAACCTCCTCCTGGGCGGTCAGCAGTCGAACCTTGCCGATGTCCTTGAGGAAGAGCTGCAGCGAATCGGTGGTCATGTCCGGCTTGAGGTCAAGCGCGGTCTTGGCCTTGCGCCGACCCCGCTTGTCCGGGGCGCGCTCGACCTCGTTGGCCACGGCGGTGGCCGGATCGATCTCCTCGACGAGCTCGATCTCGGACTTCTCGAACAGGCCGTGGAGCTCTTCGACGTCTGACTCGTCGAGGTCGAGCTCGGACACGGCCCCAGCGATCTCGGCGTAGGTGAGCACGCCGACCTGCTGGCCCTTGTTCATCAGGCCCTTTACCTCTTCGAGTTCCTGCAGCTCAACTACTGACATCTAGCGTTCCGTTTCCGTGGCGTGCCGTGGCGCTGGGCCTCGACTGGTTCTCGCAGTGTGGATGGGGGCGCCATCGAGCCGAGTCGCGGGGCGGAGCGCCCCCGGTCCAGCGGCTCCAACGTGCGTTCCTATGCTATGCGCTTTCTCCTTGAAGTCAACGAACGTCGGAGCCCGAGGGGTTGAACCTGACGTCCTGCCCTCAGACACCGCGCCCACGACCCGCGTGTGTGGCTCGACCATGTCTATACGGCAAATTCCGCCTGCAGTTTCGCTGTCGGACGCCGAGAGCGCCGACTTTAGTCCAACCTGGGTCCCATCTCTGCAATCCCCGTGCAAAAGGCTGGCTCCGGTCAGGGCTCGCCGGGGCGGGGATCCACGCCCCTCACCCAGCCGACCTCGCCGGGACGCGTGCGCGATGATCTGGCGGTGACCCCACCCTCCCGAGACGAGCGCGAGGTGCTCTCCAGCCTGCCCCGGACGCGGCCCCAGTTGCGCAGCGCCCGTCGCCGCCCCGCACACGCGGCGCCCACGGAGGCGCAGGCTGGGACCGGCGCCGGGACCAAGGCCCAGGCGAAGCCCAAGGTGAAGGCCAAGCCCAGGGCGAAGGCCAAGCCCCAGGCGGCGAAATCGAAGGCGGCGGCGAAGCCCAAGGCCGCAGCAAAGCCCAAGGCCGCAGCAAAACCCAAGGCGACAGCAAAACCCAAGGCGACAGCAAAGCCCAAGGCGGCAGCAAAACCCAAGGCGGCAGCAAAACCCAAGGCGGCGGCAAAACCCAAGGCGGCAGCAAAGCCCAAGGCGGCGGCAAAACCCAAGGCGGCGGCAAAACCCGCCGCACGGCCCGCGAAGCCGCGAAGCAAGGCCCCCGCCCCCGCCCCCGCTCCCGCTCCGCCCCGCCCCGCGGAGGACCGTCGCTCGATCGAGCCGCCCAGCGGCCCGGAGATCGTCGGCGCCGCGGTACAGACGGCGGGAGAGCTGGCCCAGATCGGCCTGGCCTTCGGACGTGAGCTGCTGCGCTCGGCCGCCTCGCGGCTGCCCAAGCCCTGAGCTTTCGCGGGCAGCGCCGGATTGCGGTGCGCCCGAGCTCGCCGGGCACAACTCCGCCTACTTAGATGTATTATGTTCACCGACGCCGAGCTTCCGTGTGTCCGCACACAGAAGGCGGGGGACCCAATGCGAACCTGTTTCGCTGGGGCGAATCGGTCCGATGGGACCGTAGCGCCGTGATTCGGTGCGAGCCCGTCAGCTCACCCCGTAGGCCTCGATGACGATGAGACTTACGCGCGCACATCACGCGAAGCTTGCCTTCGTGCTCGCCCTGACGGCGACCGCGATGGCCCCTGCCACGTCCGCACCCGCGAGCACCGGCGGGGTGCAGGGACCATCCACCTCTGAAGGGGCCTCGGGCGGCGCGGCACCCGACATGGCCGGCGGCTCCCCGGTCCTGAGCGCCAGCCCCTACACCCTGCTGGGACGCACGATCAGCTTCCGCGGCCAACTCGGAACCGAGGGCGCCGGCAAGACGGTGACGATCGAGATCATCAGCCCGCGGGGAAAGACGGTGGCCCGGCTCAGCGCCACCGCGGACCGACAGGGGGCCTATTCCGCTGGCTGGCGCACGAATCACATCGGGCGCTTCTCCGTGCGCGTGCACAGGGGCGACGCTCAGGCCCGGGCGAGCTCGACCCCGACGGTCAGCCTGATCACCGTCTACCGGCCCACGCTGGCCACGTGGTACGGCCCGGGCTCCTACGGTCAGCGCACCGCCTGCGGCGTGCGCCTGACCCCCCACACGCTCGGCGTAGCCCACCGCACGCTGCCCTGCGGCACGCTGGTGGAGTTCGCCTTCGGCCACCGACGGATCTCGGTGCCGGTCATCGATCGCGGCCCCTTCACGGCCGCCACGTGGGACCTCACCGGCGCGACCGCGCACGCCCTGGGCTTCGACGGGCGCACCACCATCGGTGCGCTGGCTCTGGGCCGGCCCGCGGCCGCGCACAGCCGCTGAGCTAACCGGCGCTGTCGCCTACGACCCGGTGGCGGCCGGTGGCGCGGGCGGCAAACAGGGCCTCCTCGGCCACGTCCGCGAGCCCCTCGGGCCGGTCGCCGTCGGCGGGCGCCACAGCCATCCCGATCGAGATCGTCAGCGGAGCTCCGCGCAGGCTGGCGGCCTGCCCGACGGCACCCGCCAGCCGGTCAGCGAGCTCCCCGGCGCCTGAGGCGTCGGTGTCGGGGGTGATCAGCCAGTAGCGCCCGAGGCTCTCGCGCATCAGGGCGTCGGCCGGGCGGAGCTGCTGGCAGATGGCCCGCTCGACCGCGTCGATCGCGGTCGCCACCTCATGTCCGGTCTCTGAGGCCAGCAGCCGCTCGACGCCATCGAGCTCGATCAGAAGCGTGGCAAAGACCGACCCGCCCCGGGCCTGCCGCGCCAGGCGGCGCTCCAGGGCCTCAAGCCAGGGCCGTCCACCGTCGGCGGAGGCCAGGCGTTGGTCGACCAGCGACATCGGCCCGTCGATCTCGGGCTCGACGAAGGGGCTCGGCGGGGGCCGTTCGGCGGGCGCCGACGATCCGCCCGGCCCCCGGTCGGGGTCCTCTTCGCCGTCGCGGCGCGTCCCACCCTCCTCGGAGCGGCGCTCGCTGGGCATCGTGGCCCGGGGGGGCGGGGCGCCGGCCGGGGTGAGGCTCGCCGCCAGGACGACGGCACAAACGTGAGCAAGGCGGTTGGCGAGGTCGGATACCTGCTGGGGGGAGGGCCGCCGAAGCTGCTCATCGGTAGCCGCCCACAGCACGCGGCGCAGCGTCTCGACGGCCGCGGCGACGGCGGGAGGCTCGCTGGCGCCGGCCAGCGAGCCGGCCTGGGCGGCGCGCGGGCCCAGATCGCCCTGGGAACCGAGACGGCCGAGCTCGCGGTCGTCAGCCAGCGCGCGCACGATCGCCGCGCACAGCGCCGGACCCTCGGCGGCCAGTCGGGCCACGGGCACCGAGGCCGCCTGGTCCAACGGGATGGCGCTCAGCATCTCGATCAGCCAGTCACGGGCCAGCTGCTGGGCGTCGGCCACGAGCTCGGCCACCGGCGCGTCGGCCACCGGGCGCGGGCATCGGGGACTCGGGGCACCGCGCATGACAGGGGTGAATACCAGCCGCCCAGGACGTCGCGACCCGCCTCGGCGCTCGCTAGCGCCAACATGTCGGCGGTGAGCGAGCCA
Organism: Solirubrobacteraceae bacterium; assembly: GCA_036252775.1. Lineage (GTDB taxonomy): Bacteria > Actinomycetota > Thermoleophilia > Solirubrobacterales > Solirubrobacteraceae > DASYID01. Next base: position 48,829 of record DASYID010000114.1, on the reverse strand, counting down.
CAGTCCATCACCCAGGCCCGGGAGCGGGTGCTGGCCGCCGTCCGCCCGCTGGAGCTCGAGGCAGTCCCGGTGGGCGACGCCCTCGGGCGCGTGCTCGGCGAGGACATTCTCGTCGCCACCGAGGTCCCGCCCTTCGACAACAGCGCGATGGACGGCTTCGCCGTGTGCACCGGCGACGGACCGGGGGAGCGCGCGATCGCTGGCGAGTCACGGGCCGGCGCGCCGGCCCTGAGTCCGCTGGCCCCCGGGACCGCGATGCGCATCTCCACCGGTGCCCCCATGCCGGAGGGGGCCGATGCCGTGGTGCCCGTCGAGCAGACCTCCGAGCACGGCGGGCGGCTGCGCCTGCACGAGTCGCCGCGGGCGGGACAGCACCTGCGCCGCGCCGGTGAGGACATGCGCGCCGGCCAGCGGGCGCTGGCGCGAGGGGCGCGACTGGGGCCGGCCGAGCTCGGAGTAGCCGTGGCGGCCGGGGCGGGGCGGCTGAGCTGCACGCGGGTGCCGCGGGTGGCGATCGTCGCCACCGGCGATGAGCTCGTCGCCCCCGGCCTGACCCCGGGGCCGGGCCAGATCCCCAACTCAAACGCCGTCACCCTGGCGGCCCTGGCCCGCCAGGCGGGCGCCACCGTGGTGGCGGCGACCGCGGCCCCCGACGAGGCGGCGGCCACGCGCGCCGCGCTGGCCCGGGCCCTCCAGGAGGCCGACATGGTCATCGTCTCCGGCGGCGTCTCGGTCGGCTCTCACGACCACGTCAAGGGGGCGCTGCTCGGGCTGGGCGTGGCGGAGGCCTTCTGGCGAGTCGCGCTGCGGCCGGGCGGGCCGACCTGGTTTGGGACCCGGGGGCGCACGCTGGTCTTCGGCCTGCCGGGCAACCCCGCTTCGGCGATGGTGACGTTCACGCTGTTCGCCGCTCCCGCCCTGGCCGCGCTGCAGGGGGCGCCCCCCGAGGCGCCGCGCCGCCGCGCCCGGCTGACCCAGGCCCTCGCCCGTCATCCGCGTCGCACCGAGGCGGTGCGGGTCGTCCTGGCCCAGCGCGGCACGGAGCTTCTGGCCACGCCCACCGGCGCCCAGGGCTCACACCGGCTGAGCTCGATGCTGGGGGCACAGGCCCTGGCGCTGATCGAAGCGGGCGAGGGGTCGGTGGCCGAGGGTGCCGAGGTGGAGCTGGTCTGGATCTAGGCGCCTCCGCCGGGCTTCAACGGCACCCCGTTGGAGTTCACCGACGCGGTCCGGCGCGCCCTCTCAACCGATCCCAGTCACTAGGCTCTGGCCCATGCCGAGCATCGCCCTGATCGGGGTACTGGCCGCTGCCGCGGCCGCGCTGCTGGGCTTCTCGCGCCGGCTGCTGAACCGTTCGCGCACCGTGGCCGAGGCCGTCATCCGCGATCCGGCGGAGTCCACCGTGGTGGACGACAACGGCGCCGTGCGCTCGGTGCAGGCGGCCGAGCTGACGCTGCCCGCCGAGGCCCTGCAGGCGATCTGGACACCGATGCACCTGGAGCGTCTGGCCCGCACCTACTGGCGCTTTCTGTCGCGCTGCACGCTGGGTCTGATCCGCGTCGACTACAGCGAGCGCGAGCGCTTCGTGGTCTTCCTGCGCCGCCCCTTCGTGCTGCTGTCCTTTCACGCGCCCGAGTACGAGATGAACGCCGACCGCGGCATCGTGCGCTGGCGCATCGAGAGCGGGGTGCTGGTCTCCCGGGCGGGCCGCGACCGCGACGGCTACCTGCAGATCGACGTCCAGCGCCGCCCCGATCCCGCCAGCGGGCAGGCGCGGGTCCACGTCGAGGTCGAGGTGGCCAACTTCTACCCGGCGATCGCCGCGGGGATCGGCCGGTGGGTTTACAAGGAAACCCAGTCTCGCCTGCACGTGATCGTCACCCACGGCTTCCTGCGCTCGCTGGCGCGCCTGGACCTCGCCCCGTCACGGGTGGGGCGCTACGCCGAGCCCGAGGACGCCTCCGAGGTGCCCGACCCGCCACCCACGGGCCGTCCCGCCCGCGAGGGCGCGCAGGCCGCCCCCCGCCGCCGGGCGGCCTGATCAGCCCGTTCGCCCGCCGGTGATCGCGCGCAGCTTGGCGCGGTCGTGGCGAGCCCGCACGCGGCGCACCGTGCCCGAGCGCGAGCGCATCACCAGCGACTCGGTGTGGGCCGCCCCCGAGCCTTGGTAGCGGACCCCGTGCAGGACGTCACCGTCGGTCACGCCGGTGGCCGAGAAGAAGCAGTTGTCCGAGGCGATCAGGTCATCGACCGACAGGACTCGGTCGAGGTCATAGCCGGCGTCCAGCGCCGCCTGGCGCTCCTGGTCGTTGCGCGGCCATAGGCGTCCGAGCAGCTGGCCACCGATGCACTTGACCGCAGCGGCGGAGATGACCCCCTCCGGGGTCCCCCCGATCCCCCACAACAGATCGACCGGGGTGTCATCGGTGACGGCCAGCAGCGCCCCGGCGACATCGCCGTCGGCGATGAAGCGCACGCGCGCGCCCGCCGCGCGGATGGCAGCGACCGCCTCCTGGTGGCGCTCGCGGTCGAGCATCACCACCGTCACGTCTGAGACCGCAACGCCCCGCCGCTGCGCCACCAGCGACAGCGTCTGGGCCAGCGGGCGGTCGAGGTCGAGCAGGTCGGCAATGTCCTGCGCGCCGGCGATCTTCTCCATGTACACGCATGGCCCGGGGTCGAACATCGACCCGCGTTCGGCCAGGGCGATCACCGACAGGGCATTGGGCATCCCGCGCGCCGTCAGCGTGGTGCCCTCCAGCGGGTCGACGGCGATGTCGACCTCGGGCGGGGTCCCGTCGCCGATGCGCTCGCCGTTGTAGAGCATCGGCGCCTCGTCCTTCTCCCCCTCCCCGATGACCACCGTGCCGTCCATGCGCACTGTCTCGAGCATCAGACGCATGGCGTCCACTGCGGCCTGGTCGGCCGCCTCCTTGTCGCCCATGCCCACCAGCCGCGCCGCGGCCAGCGCGGCGTACTCGGTGACGCGCACGAGCTCAAGGGCCAGGTTGCGGTCCGGCCGGTCCGACGGGGAGCCCGCGGGCATCAGAGCGTGCCGGGGGGCTTGCGCTTGCGCTCGGTCTTCGAGGAGCGACTGGCCGCCCCGAACAGCATCAGCAGCGTGCCCGCCAGCGACACGAAGAACCCGTACTGCAGCGCGATCTCCCCGCGCGGCTCACCCGGCTTGGTCACGAACCCGTTGTAGGCAATCAGGCCGAAGGCGGCGATCGCCACCACCGCGGTCAGCTCGCCCCGCGGCCAGGACAGCGCGTGACCGCGGGCGATGATGTAGGCGAGGATAAACGGCGCCAGCGCCGCGGCCAGCAGCAGATAGCGCATCGTGGTGTGCAGCTGCCAGCCCGAAAAGGTGTGCACCCCGACCTGACCATTGAGCTTGGCCAGAGACGAGCTGGAGTGATACCAGTCCAGGAACAGGCCGGCGCCTAGCAGCACGCCACCGACGATCGCGATCAGCTCGCCGCGGCTCAGGCGGGACCCTTCCATGGGCGCAGCGTATACCGACTTACGCTGCTCGCGCGGTGATAGCTTGCTGCGTCTTGGCGGGCGACCCCTCACCCCAGACGCGCTGGGGCCTGACGCTTCCGTTCCCCGGCGTGTCGCTGGCGGATTCCGAGGCGCTCATCCGCCAGGCCGAGGACCAGGGCTACGACGACCTGTGGACCGGCGACACCACGGGCCCCGACGGCTTCACCCCCCTGGCGCTCGCCGCGGCGTGGACCGAGCGGGTGCGACTGGGCACCGGGATCGTCAGCACCTTCACGCGCGGACCCGCGGTGCTGGCCCAGCAGGCCGCGGCGCTGGCCGACGCCAGCCGGGGACGGTTCGTCCTGGGGCTGGGTGCCTCCTCGAACGTGATCGTCGAGCGCTGGAACCAGATCCCCTTCGACAAGCCGCTGTCGAAGGTCCGCGACACCGTCGCGGCGCTGCGCCCGATCCTGGCCGGTGAGCGCGGTCCCGGCGGCTTCAAGCTCGAGCAGGCTCCCGCCTCACCCGTGCCGATCTACGTGGCCGCGCTGAGGGAGAAGATGCTCGCCCTGGCGGGCGAGATCGGCGACGGCGCGTTCGTGAACTTCCTGCCCCTGTCGGGCCTGCCCACCGTGACCGAGCACATCCGCGAGGGCGAGGCGCGGGCGGGCAAGGCGCCGGGCAGCGTGGACGTGGTGTGCCGCTTCTTCTGCGTGCCCCAGAGCGCCGAGGAGGGGATGGGCCTGGCTCGCTTCATGTTCGCCGCCTACGGCACCGTCCCGGTCTACGCCGAGTTCTTCCGCTGGCTGGGGTGGGGCGAGCAGCTGGATCCGATGGTGGCGGCCTGGCGTGAGGGCGACCGCGCCCGCGCCCTTGAGCTCGCGCCCGAGGAGCTGATCCGCGAGATCTTCATCTTCGGCTCTCCCGAGGAGCAGCGCGAACGCCTGGAGCAATATGCCGCCGGGGGCATCCGGACACTGGTGCTCACCCCGATCACCGCGCCCGAGGACCTGGCCCGGATGATCGGCTCGCTGGCGCGCTGAGAGCCATCGCATGCCCGCCCCCGATCAGCCACCCTGCGCCCAGCACCTGATCGGAGTCGACGTGGGCGGCACGAAGGTCTCGGTGGCCTCCCTGGACGGGGGGACCCTGTCCGAGCCGCGGCTGCAGCCCACCCAGGCCTCCAGCGGGGACGCACTGGTGGACCAGATCGCCGAGCAGGTACAGAGCCAGCGCGAGATGGAGGGCGCCGAGGTGGCCGCGGTGGGCATCGGGATCCCCTCGGTGGTCGACTTCGCCAGCGGACGGGCGCGCTCGAGCGTCAACGTCCCGCTGGCCGACATCCCCCTGCGTGAGGTTCTGCAGGATCGCCTCGGCGTACCGGTGTTCGTAGACAACGACGCCACCTGCGCGGCGTTGGCCGAGGCCCATGACGAGGACGGCGAGCTCGACGTGCACAACCTGGTCATGTTCACCGTCGGCACCGGCGTGGGGGGCGGCCTGGTGCTCGACGGGCGGGTGTACCGCGGCGCCACCGGAGCGGCGGCCGAGCTCGGCCACACGCTGATCGGCCTCGACCTCCACGACGGGGTCCCCGAACCCCTGGCGCACTTCCCGCAAGCGGGCTCGCTCGAGGCCCTGGCCGCCGGGCGCGCCCTCGATCACCTGGTGGCCGATAGCGCCGCCGCGCATCCCGACTCCGCCCTGGGCCGGCTTCTGGCCCGTGACGGCTCGGTGGACGGCCACGACGCGGTCAGCGCCGCCCAGGGCGGCGATGACCGGGCCCGTGAGGCGATCGCCCTGCTCGGTCGGCGCCTGGGTGTGGGGGTGGCCAACGCGATCAACACCTTCGACCCCGACGTAGTGGCCATCGGCGGCGGGGTGTCGGCCGCCGGCGAGCTGCTGCTGGAGCCGGTGCGAGAGACCGCGCGCCGCTTCGTCCTGCCCGGAGTCGGCACCACCACCGACATCCGCCTGGCGCGCTCCGGCCCCCAGGCCGGCGTGCGCGGCGCGGCGCTGCTGGCCCGCGAGGAGCTGGCCGCCCACCGGCCCGCCCACCGGCCCGCCCACCGGCCCGAGGGGGCGCGCGCGTGAGGATCGCCCTGGGCTTCGACCACGCCGGGATATCGCTGCGCGAACGCCTGGTACAGGCCCTCACCGAGGCCGGCCATGAGCCGCTGGACCTGGGCAACGCCGACGACTACCCCGACGTAGCCATGTCGGTCGGTCGGGCGGTGCTGGACGGCCGCGCCGAGCGCGGCATCGTCGTCTGCGGCTCCGGCGCCGGGGTGGCGGTGGCGGCCAGCAAGCTTCCGGGTATCAGGGCCACGGTGGCTCACGACACCTACACCGCCGCCCAGTCGGTCTCCCACGACGACGTCAACGTCCTGTGCCTGGGGGCGCGGGTGATCGGACCGGAGATCGCGGCCGGCCTGGCCACCGCCTTCGCCGGGGCGAGCTTCAGCGGCGAGGAGCGCCATGTCCGACGCCTGGCCAAGGTCGCAGCGATGGAGCGCGACGGCCTCGATGCCCACCTGGAGGTCAGCTGAGCGCCCAGTGACCGTTTGCCCTCAACGCCGCCCGTGCATGATGATCCCCTCGTCCCACCTTCAGCCAGGGAGGAAGCGATGAACGCAGCGTCCACGACGGACCGCGCGGCCCTCGAGGAGCTGTGCATCAACACCATCCGCACGCTGTCGATGGACGCCGTGCAGAAGGCCAACTCCGGGCATCCGGGCGCGCCGATGGCCCTGGCCCCCGTGGTCTACACGCTTTACACGCGCGTCATGCGTCACAACCCGGCCAACCCCGACTGGCTGGACCGCGACCGCTTCGTGCTCTCGGCCGGGCACGCCTCGATGCTGCTCTACTCGATCCTGCACCTCACGGGGTACCCCATGAGCCTGGAGGACATCAAGAACTTCCGCCAGGTCGGCTCGCCCACCGCCGGGCACCCCGAGCGCAAGTACTCACCGGGCATCGAGGCCACCACCGGCCCGTTGGGCCAGGGGCTGGCCATGTCGGTGGGCCTGGCCCTGGGCGAGCGCATGCTCGCAGCACGCTTCAACGTCGGCGAGCAGGACATCATCGACCACCACACGTTCACGATCGCCTCCGACGGGGACATGCAGGAGGGCGTGGCCTCCGAGGCCAGCTCGCTGGCCGGCCATCTTGGCCTGGGCCGCCTGATCGCCTTCTACGACGACAACAAGATCCAGCTCGCCGGCCCCACCTCTGACTCCTTCTCCGAGGACGTCGCCGCGCGCTATGAGGCCTACGGCTGGCACGTGCAGAACCTGGGCGAGGAGATCTCGCCCGACCAAATCGAGCAGGCCACCCGGGCCGCCATGGACGTGGAGGACCGGCCCTCGCTGATCCTCGTGCGCACCCACATCGGCTACGGCAGCCCCAACAAGCAAGACAGCTCAAAGGCCCACGGCTCGCCGCTGGGCGAGGAGGAGGTCAGGCTGACCAAGCAGGCCTACGGCTGGGACCCCGACGCGCAGTTTCTGATCCCCGACGAGGCCCTTGAGCACTTCCGCGAGTGCTGTGAGCGCGGGGCGCAAGCCGAGGCCCAGTGGAACGAGCGCCTGCAGTCCTACCGCCAGGAGCACCCCGACCAGGCCCGCCTGCTGCAGACCATCGACGCCGGCGAGCTGCCCGACGGCTGGGACTCAGACCTGCCGCGCTTTGACGCAGACCCCAAGGGGATGGCTACCCGCAAGGCGTCCGGGCAGGTCATCCAGTGGGTGGCCAAGGGCGTCCCGTTCCTGGTCGGGGGCTCGGCTGACCTGGCCTCCTCGACGCTGACCGACATCGAGGATGCCGGGGCGGTGAGCGCGGGGGAGTACTCGGGGCGAAACATCCACTTCGGCGTGCGCGAGCACGGAATGGGAGCGACGGTCAACGGCCTGGCCCTGCACGGGTTCCGCGCTCTGGGAGCGACGTTCCTGACCTTCTCTGACTACATGCGGGGAGCGGTGCGCCTGTCGGCGCTGATGAAGCTCCCTTCGATCTGGGTCTACACCCACGACTCGATCGGCCTGGGCGAGGATGGCCCGACCCATCAGCCGGTCGAGCACCTGGCCGCGCTGCGCGCGATCCCGCGCCTGAACGTGCTGCGTCCCGCCGACGCCAACGAGACGGCGCTGGCCTGGCGCTTCGCGCTGCGTCAGAGCGAGGCGCCGAGCGCCTTTGCCCTGTCGCGCCAGAACCTGCCCGTCCTTGACCCCGACGCGATCCCCGACGACGCGATCGAGCGGGGGGCCTACGTGCTGCGTGACGCCGACGGACGCCCGCCGGAGCTGATCCTGATCGGCACCGGCTCAGAGGTCTCGCTGTGCGTGGAGGCCGCCGAGCGCCTGGCCGAGGAGGGCGTCGCGGTGCGCGTGGTGAGCATGCCGTGCATGGACACCTTCGCCGCCGGCGAGCAGGCCTACCGCGACCAGGTGCTGCCGCCCGAGTGCGGCGCGCGGGTTGCCGTCGAGGCGGCCTCGCCGATGGGCTGGGACCGCTGGATCGGGCCGGCGGGCACGTTCTTGGGCATGGAGACCTTCGGCGAGTCGGGCCCCGCCGAGGAGGTCTATGAGCACTTCGGCATCACCTCTGAGCACCTAGCCGAGCTGGGACGAGCCGCGCTGGAGCGCGCGGGCGGCCGGGCCGGCGCTTAGCCACGACCAACGCACTTCGAGTCAGGAGAACACCATGGGCGCAACGGCACAGGTAAACGAGCGGCTCGCGGCGCTGACGGCGGCGGGCACCAGCGTGTGGCTGGACCAGATCCGCCGCACGCTGATCGAGGGCGGTGAGCTCCAGCGCCTGGTCGAGCAGGACTCGCTGCGCGGCGTGACCTCCAACCCGGCCATCTTCGAGAAGGCGATCCTGGGCTCTGAGGACTACGACGACCAGCTGCGCGAGCTCGTCGAGGAGGGCGTCAGCGGCGAGGAGCTGTACCTGCGCATGGCCGTGCTCGACGTGCAGCTCGCGGCCGACGTGCTGCGGCCGGTGTGGGAGTCCTCCGGTGGGGTCGACGGCTACGTCTCGCTGGAGGTCGGCCCCAGCGCCGCCCACGACACCGACGTGACGCTCGAGCAGGCGCGCGACTACTCCCGGCGGGTGGGGCGCCCCAACGTGATGATCAAGATCCCCGGCACCACCGAGGGTGTGCCCGCCATCGAGCAGGCCATCTACGAGGGCATACACGTCAACGTCACGCTGCTGTTCTCGGTCGAGTCCTACTCCAACGTGGCCGAGGCGTTCATCCGCGGCCTCGAGCGCCGCCACCAGGAGGGCAAGTCGCTGGACATCCACTCGGTGGCCAGCTTCTTTGTCTCGCGGGTTGACTCAGAGGTCGACAAGCGCCTGGAGGAGCTCGGCCGCGATGACCTCGCCGGGACCGCCGCGCTGGCTAACGCCCGCGCCGCCTACCAGCGCTTCAAGGAGATCTTTTATGGGGACCGCTTCGCGGCCCTGAAGGAGGCCGGCGCGGCCGTGCAGCGTCCCCTGTGGGCGTCCACCGGCGTCAAGAACCCCCAGTACTCAGAGACCATGTACGTCGATCAGCTGGTGGCCCCCGACACCGTCAACACGATGCCCATGGCCACGCTGCACGCGGTCGCCGAGCGCGGCGAGATCAGCGGTGAGGCCACCGCCGATCGCGACCCCTCCGCCGAGCTCGACGCGCTGGCGCAGGCGGGCATCGACATGGAGGAGGTCACCCTCAAGCTGCTCGACGACGGAATCGACGCCTTCGTCACGCCGATGGAGAAGCTGCTGACCGCGCTTGAGTCCAAGCGCGAAGCGATCGTCACCCGCCGCCCGGCGACGATCGAGTCCTGGTTGCCCGAGGAGCTCGAGCCGGCGATCGTCAAGCGCATCGAGCAGGCGACCACCGAGGATGTCGCGCGCCGCCTGTGGCGCAAGGACGAGAGCCTCTGGGGCGGTCCCGGCGTGCCCGAGGTGGGCAATCGCCTGGGCTGGCTGACGATCGCCGAGGCGATGGCCGAGCGAGTCGGCGACCTCGAGGCCTTCGCTCGCAACTGCTCGCAGGAGGGCTTGACCGACGCCGTGCTGCTGGGCATGGGCGGCTCGAGCCTGGCGCCCGAGGTGCTGCGCCAGAGCTTTGAGCAGGCGGGCTCCGGGCCGTCGCCCAACGGCCGCTCGGCGGCGCCGTCAGGGGCGCTGACGCTGCACGTGCTCGACTCGACCGACCCGGGCGCCATCCGCGCCGTGCAGGAGCGCGTGGACCTGGAGAAGGCCCTGTTCCTGGTCTCCACCAAGTCGGGCGGGACGATCGAGACCCTCTCGCTCTTCGGCCACTTCCATCAGCAGGTCACCCAGGCGGTCGGCGCCGAGCGCGCCGGCTCGCACTTCGTGGCCATCACCGACCCGGGCAGCTCGCTCATAGACCTCGCCCAGCGCCACGAGTTCCGGCGTACGTTCGTAAACGACCCCGACATCGGCGGGCGCTACTCGGCGCTGTCGCTGTTCGGCCTGGTGCCTGCCGCGCTGATGGGCGTCGACCTGAGCGCGCTGCTGGACGGCGCGGGCGTGGCCGAGCAGGCGAGCGTCTCGTTTGACTCGACCGCCAACAACTCGGGGCTGTGGCTGGGCCTAACCCTGGGCGAGCTGGCCCGGCACGGCCGCGACAAGCTGACCTTCGTGGTCTCCGAGCCGATCGCCAGCTTTGGCCTGTGGGCCGAGCAGCTCGTGGCCGAGAGCACGGGCAAGGAGGGCAAGGGCATCCTGCCGGTGGCCGACGAGCCGCTCGGTGAGCCCGACAGCTTCGGGTCTGATCGGGTGTTTGCCTACCTGCGCAACGAGCAGGACCCCGACCCCGAGCAGGAGGCGGCGGTCAAGGAGCTGATCAAGGCCGGGCACCCCACCATCACCCTGCCGGCGCACGGGCCGGGCGATCTCGGGCGCATCTTCTTCTTCGCCGAGTTCGCCACCGCGGTGGCGGGGTGGGTGCTGGAGATCAACCCGTTTGACCAGCCCAACGTCCAGGAGGCCAAGGACAACACCAGCCGCGTGCTCGACCAGTTTCACAGCGAGGGCCGCCTGCCCGAGGTCTCAGAGGCCGACGACGAGGCCCTGCGGCGGCTGCTGGCCGACGCCCGGCCGCCCGACTACGTGGCGATCATGGGCTACGTTGCGCCCTCGGAGGCGTTTGACGAGGCGATCGGCGAGCTGCGCCTGGCCCTTCGCGAGGCCACCAAGGCGACGACGACGTTCGGCTACGGACCGCGCTTCCTGCACTCCACCGGTCAGTTTCACAAGGGCGGCCCGAAGGTGGGGCGCTTCCTGCAGCTGGTCCACGACGGGGCCGAGGATCTCGAGATTCCGGGCCAGCCGTTTACCTTCGCCACGCTGAAGAACGCCCAGGCCACCGGTGACCTGCAGACCCTGCGCGAGCACGGCCTGCCGGCCGAGCGCGTGCGCCTGGACGGCGATGACCCGGCGGCAGCCCTGCGCGCGCTGACCGAGCGCATCCGGAAGCTGCTGTGAGAACACCCCCAGCGAGAGGATCGGCATGCAGATCGGCTTCGTAGGCCTGGGCCGCATGGGCGGCAACATGGTCGCGCGCATCAAGCGCGACTCCGAGCACGACGTCGTCGCCTTTGACTTCGACGAGAAGGCGGTGGCCAAGGCGGTCAAGGCGGGGGCAGTCGGGGCCAAGTCGCTGCGTGACCTGGTCTCCAAGCTCGACGCGCCGCGCACCGTCTGGATCATGGTCCCCGCCGGGGACCCCACGCAAGAGACCGTCGACAAGCTGGCCAAGCTGCTGGACCGCGATGACACGATCGTCGACGGGGGCAACTCCAAGTGGACCGACGACAAGGCGCGCTCAGCGGAGCTGCGCAAGGAGGGGATCCACTACGTCGACGTCGGCACCAGCGGCGGGGTGTGGGGGCTGGAGGTCGGCTACTGCATGATGGTCGGGGGCTCCAACAAGGCGGTCAAGCGGCTGTCGCCGATCCTCGACGTGCTCGCCCCCGAGACCAACGAGCTCAGCCGCGAGGCCATCGGCCCGCGCGGCTGGGGTCACTTCGGCCCCTCCGGCGCGGGGCACTACGTGAAGATGGTCCACAACGGGGTCGAATACGGGCTCATGCAGGCCTACGCCGAGGGCTTTGATCTGTTCGACAAGTCCGAATTCGAGCTCGACAACGCCAAGATCGCCCACCTATGGGGGCAGGGCTCGGTGGTTCGCTCCTGGCTGTGCGAGCTGGCCGCGCGCGCCTTCGAGCAGGATGGCAACCAGCTCGAGGACATCGACGGCTTCACCGCGGACTCCGGCGAGGGGCGCTGGACGATCGAGGACGCGATGGCCAAGGACGTGCCCACGCCGGTGATCACCGCGTCGCTGCATGCCCGCTTCTACTCGCGCGGCAACGGCGACTTCACCCACCGCGTCCTGGCCGCGCTGCGTAACCAGTTCGGCGGCCACACCATGAAGACGCGCGCCCAAGAGGCCAAGCCATCGTGACCACCCCCGACGCCGAGGCACCCGAGCACGACAACCCGCTCACCGAGGGACTTGAGCGCCTCCCGGTGCACAACACCACGCTGGTCATCTTCGGCGCCACCGGCGACTTATCCAAGCGAAAGCTGCTGCCCGCCCTCTACAACCTGGCCCACGAAGGGGCCTTGCCCGAGCGCTTTCACCTGATCGGCGTCTCGCGCTCGGACATGCCCCACGGCGACTTTCGCGAGATGGCCCAGGACGCCATCCGCGAGTTCTCCCGCCGCGAGCCCGACGCCAAGGTGCTCGAGGAGCTGCTCAACGAGGCGCGCTACATCCCCGGCTCGTTTGACGACGAGTCGATCTACGGCGAGCTGACCAAGACGCTCGAGGAGTTCGACCAGGCCGCCGGGGGCCCGCTGAACCGGGCCTTCTATCTGTCGACGGCCCCGAGCTTCTTCCCGGTGATCGTCGGCGCACTGGGCCGAGAGGGCCTGCACCGCCACCCCGACAGCGAGGTGCGGGTGATCATCGAGAAGCCCTTCGGGACCACGCTGGCCGAGGCCCAGGAGCTCAACGCGGAGGTGCTCGGCGTCTTCGAGGAGCGCCAGGTCTTTCGCATCGATCACTACCTGGGCAAGGAGACCGTCCAGAACATGCTGGCCTTCCGGTTCGCCAACGGCCTGTTTGAGCCGGTGTGGAACCGAAACTACATCGACAACGTCCAGATCACCGCGGCCGAGGACATCGGCATCGGTTCCCGCGCCGGCTACTACGACAGCGCCGGCGCCCTGCGCGACCTGGTCCAGAACCACATGCTCCAGCTGCTCACGCTGCTGTGCATGGAGCCGCCGGTGGACTTCTCCGCCGACGAGGTCCGCGACGAGAAGGTCAAGGTCCTGCACGCCATCCCCGCCCCCACAGCCGAGGCGGTATCGCAGATGGCGGTGCGGGCCCAGTACGCGGAGGGCGTGTCGGCCGGCGAGGACGCTCCCGGCTACCTGCAGGAGTCAGACGTGCCGGCGGACTCCAACACCGAGACCTACGCCGCCCTGCGCCTGTCGGTGCAGAACTGGCGCTGGGCGGGCGTCCCGTTCTACCTGCGCACGGGCAAGCGCCTGGCGCGCAAGGTCACCGAGATCGCCGTCACCCTCAAGCCGGTCCCCCACCTGGCCTTTCAGTCCGAGGGCTCGGTCGGCGTCAAGCCCAACCAGCTGATCCTGACCATGCAGCCCAACGAGGGCGTGTCGATCTCCCTGGGCGCCAAGATCCCGGGCACGCGCATGTCGATCCGCCCGGTGAACATGGAGTTCCTCTACGGGACGGCGTTCATGTCCCAGTCCCCCGAGGCCTACGAGCGCCTGATCATGGACGCCATGCGCGGGGACGCGACGCTGTTCACGCGCAACGACGAGGTCGAGGCCCAGTGGCGCATCTGCGACCCGATCGTGAGCACCTGGGCTCAGCAGCCCGGCCCGTTGCCCCAGTACGAGGCGGGCACGCAGGGCCCCGAGGAGGCTGACCAGCTGCTGCAAGATGGTCATCGCTGGCGGGCCATCTAGGGTGACCGCGGACTGATGCCCGGGGTCTCTGACAGCGTCTGGCGCGAGCAGGACACCACCCCGGGGGCAATCGAGGCCGCCCTGCGTCAGCTGCTCAAGGAGCGCCACGCCGAGAACGCCAGCTACGTCCCGGCGCGGGTGCTGAACCTGGTCTGCGTCGTCGACCGCGAGTGGAGTGGCGAGATCGCCAACCGCCTGCGGGGCGTGGGCCGCTTTCACGCCTCGCGCACGGTGGTCTGCGCGGTGGACCCCAAGCGCACGACGATCGACGCCACCGCCAGCATCGCTGCCGACTCCGAGCCCTCCGACGACCATCTGGCGCTGACCCGTGAAACGGTGATCGTCGACGTGGGCCCCCAGCACCTCGAGCACCTCGACACGATCGTCGACCCGCTGGTGGTCACCGACCTGGCCACCGTCGTGTGGTCGCCCCACGGCCACGAGCAGGCGCTGGAGGCGCTGCTGCGCCTCAGCCAGGTGGTGCTGCTGGACTCCATCGACGAGCCCAACCCCGCCGATGCCGTGCGGCGTGCCCGCCGGCTGTCAGACAGCGTCTACGTGGTCGATTTGGCCTGGTTGCGCTCGACCCCGTGGCGCGAACGGATCGCCGCCACCTTCGACCCCGCCGCGCTGCGCCCCGACCTGCGGCGGATCAGCGCCATCACCGTCCGCCATCACGCCGACTCCACGGTGGCCGCGATGCTGCTGATCGGCTGGCTGGCCTCGCGGCTGGACTGGCGCTGCGAGCCCCTGATCGCCGAGGGCAACATGCGTCGCGGCAGCGCTGAGGCCCGGCGCCACCGCGTCAAGATCTGCCTGGAGCCCGAGCCCGACCAGCAGGTCCGGGGGCTGGCCGGACTCACGCTCGAGACCTCCTCAGGCCGCTGGCTGTCGCTGGAGCGCGGGCCGGGCGGCCTGCAGGCCCGCTACCGCAACAAGGCCAAGGGCGCCGAGCGCGAGTGGACGGTGCTGGGCGCGTCGCGCGGTGAGCCGGGGATCCTGGGCGAGGGCATCCGCCAGGCCCTGCTGCGCGACCCCACCTACGCCCCGGCGCTGGAGGCGTGCCAGACCATGCTCGAGCACTCAGGGGCACCCGCGTGAGGCAGATCATCGGCGACGTGCCCCTGGGCGGAAGCCCCTTTCCTCCGATCGCCGACTACGCCTTCCTGTCTGATTGCGAGGTGTGCGCGCTGGTGTCGCCCGCCGGCAACATCGAGTGGATGTGCCTGCCACGGATGGACGGACCGTCGATCTTCGGGGCCATGCTGGATCGCGACGCGGGCGGCTTCATCCTTCAGCCCGCCGACGTGACCGTCCCCGCCGGCCGGCGCTACGTCCCGGGCACGATGGTCATGGAGACCACCTGGGGGACGCGCTCGGGGTGGATCATCGTGCGTGACGTCCTGCTGATCGGCCCCTGGCACCACGAGGGCGAGCGCTCCCACACCCACCGGCGCTCGCCCACCGACTATGACGCCGACCACGTCCTGCTGCGCACGCTGCGCTGCGTCAACGGCACCGTCGAGATGAACATGGCCTGCGAGCCGGTGCTCGACTACGGCCGCCATCGCGTGAGCTGGGACTACGACACCGACGGCTATCACTCGGCGGTGGGCGTCAGCCCACATTCAGAGCTCAAGCTGCGCCTGACCACCGACCTGCGGCTGGGCTTCGAGGGCGGCTGCGCGCGCGCCCGCACCACCATGCACGACGGGGAGACGGCGTTCGTGGCCCTGTCCTGGAGCGATCACGACCCGCCCACCAGCTGGGACGAGGCCTACGAGCGCGTGGTCAAGACAGCCGACTTCTGGCACGAATGGCTGGGCCGCGGCGACTTCCCCGACCACCCGTGGCGCACCTACCTGCAGCGGAGCGCGCTGACCCTCAAGGGGCTCAGCTACGCCCCCACCGGCGCGCTGCTGGCCGCCGCCACGACCTCGCTGCCCGAGACGCCGGGGGGGGCACGCAACTGGGACTACCGCTACAGCTGGGTGCGCGACTCGACCTTCGCGCTGTGGGGCCTGTACACGCTGGGCTTCGACTGGGAGGCCAACGACTTCTTCTACTTCATCGCCGACGTGGCCGAGGGCGACGAGGAGCTGCAGGTCATGTACGGCATCGGGGGCGAGCGCGAGCTCGACGAGCACACCCTGGACCACCTGTCGGGCTATGAGGGCGCGCAGCCGGTGCGCGTGGGCAACGGCGCCTACAACCAGAAGCAGCACGACGTGTGGGGCACGATGCTCGACTCGGTCTACCTGCACACCAAGTCACGCGACCAGATGCCCGAGCGCGTGTGGCCGATCCTCATCAAGCAGGTCGAGCGTGCCGTCGAGCACTGGCGCGAGCCCGACCGTGGCATCTGGGAGGTGCGCGGGGAGCCCAAGCACTTCACCTCCTCGAAGATGATGTGCTGGGTGGCAGCCGACCGCGGCGCCCGCCTGGCCCGCCTGCGCGAGGACGAAAAGCGCGCCGAGAACTGGCAGGAGGCGGCCGACGAGATGCACGCCGACATCTGTCGCAACGGCGTCGACGACCGCGGCGTGTTCCGTCAGCACTACGAGACCGACGCCCTGGACGCCTCGCTGCTGCTGGCTCCGCTGGTGCGCTTCCTGCCCCCCGACGACGAGCGCATTCGTGCCACCGTGCTGGCCATCGCCGACGAGCTGACCTCCAACGGCCTGGTCCTGCGCTACCGGACCTCCGAGACCGACGACGGGATGGAGGGCGAGGAGGGCACCTTCGCCATCTGCTCGTTCTGGCTGGTCAGCGCCCTGGCGGAGATCGGCGAGACCCGCCGGGCGCGGTCGCTGTGCGAGCGGATGCTGGGCTACGCCAGCCCGCTGTACCTCTACGCCGAGGAGCTCGACTCTCGCAGCGGCCGGCACCTGGGCAACTTTCCCCAGGCGTTCACCCACCTGGCCTTGATCAATGCCGTTATGCACGTGATCCACGCCGACCACGAGCTTGCCGCCTCGCAGTCGACGCTGGACGCCCGCCGACGCGAGGGGCCCGGGCACGGCGATCCGGGTGATGGCGGTGGCGCCCCAGGTGATCGCGAGGGCGCCCCGCACTCCGCGCGCGAGGGCTCCCCTCGGCACGAGGTGCAGGACACGTCCACCGATCCATCTGACCGCGAGCACGACGCCTGATGCGCCTGACCACGGTGGCCGACGCCGCCGCGGCGGCGAGCCGGGCCGCCGAGGTGCTCGACCGCCTGCTGGCGGAGGCGCTGCGGGCACGCGGACACGCCCACCTGGCCCTGTCGGGCGGGAGCTCCCCGCGGCGCGCCTACGAGCTGCTCGGCCCCCGGGTCAAGGACTGGAGCGAGATCGAGCTGTGGTTCGGCGACGAGCGCTGCGTGGAGCCCGAGCACCCGGACTCCAACTACCGGATGGTGGCCGAGTCGCTGCTCGCCCACGCCGAGGTCCCTTCCGAGCAGATCCATCGTATGCCGGGAGAGCTGGGACCCGACACCGCCGCGCGCGTGTACACCGAGGAGCTGTGCAGCCATGTGCCCACCAACGAGCACGGGATCCCGGTGCTCGACGTCGTGTTGCTCGGCCTCGGCGAGGACGGACATACGGCATCGCTGTTTCCCGGCCGTCGGGCGCTGGAGGCCCACGGGCAGATCTGCGTCGGCGTCCACGACGCCCCCAAGCCCCCGCCCGAACGGGTCACGCTGACCCTCGACACCATCAACGCCGCCCACCACTACGTGCTGCTGGCCCCCGGCGCCGGCAAGGCCGACGCCGTGGGCGCCGTCTGTGCCGGCCCCGACCCGCACGTGCCCGCCAGCCTGCTGCGACGCGGACGCCTGGAGCTGATCGTCGACGACGCCGCCTCCCCGGCGCCCCCCGCTCGGTGACCGGGCGATCGCCGTGAGAACGGCGCCACCGCCGTGAGTGGGGAGGCGCCATCGGTGGCCCTGGTGCGCCACGCCCAGACGCAGTGGAGCGCCACGGGCCGCCACACCGGGCGCACCGACATCCCGCTGACCGACGCTGGCCGCGACTCGGCTCGCCGCCTCGGCCCACTGCTAGACCAGCGCTTCAAAGCCGTCGAGCGGGTCTGGAGCAGTCCCCTGTCGCGGGCGCGCGAGACGTGCGAGCTGTGCGGCCTCGGGGCGCGCTGCCAGGAGCGCCCCGAGCTGATGGAGTGGGACTACGGTGCCTACGAGGGCCTGACCACCCCGGAGATCCGCGAGCAGCGCCCGGGCTGGTCGCTGTGGCGCGACGGCTGCCCCGACGGCGAGGACGCGGCGGCAGTGGGCGCCCGCGTCGATGTCCTGATCTCCGACCTGCGAGCGCTGAAGGCCACCACGGTTGTGTTCGCCCACGGCCACGTGCTGCGCGTGCTGGCGGCACGCTGGATCGGGCTGGGTCCCGAGGCGGGCGCCCTGCTGGGGTTGTCGACCGGGTCGCTGGGCCAGCTGGGGCTCGAGCGCGAGACCCCCGTCATCTGGCGCTGGAACGAGACCACCCCGGCGGGGGCCACCGGCTAGCGTGGCGCGCCGGCTCCCGCCGGGCCGGCTGGCCGACCGTGGCATCGCGGGCCGGCTGGCGACCGTCGCATCGCGGGCCGCGTGGCGACCGTCGCATGGCCGGCCGGGTGGCGGTAGAACTTGGCGATCTCCGGTCGCTCGCCGCACTTGCCTCCCTTCGTCCCCCGTCGCCTGAGAGCGTCGGCGCTCGCCGTGGTCCTGGCCGCGACCGGGCTCGCCGCGGGCGCGCCGGGCGCCCACGCTGCCGGCTTCCTGGCCGGGGCCGGCAGGGCCGACAGCACTCCCCCGCAGGCCGGCACGGCGGCCGGCGACGCCGCCAACACCCAGTTCGCCTCCACCGCGTTGTTGTGTAAGAGCCCGCCGTTTCCCACCCAGGGGCTCTTTGCCCTCCAGGAGCCGTTCAACGACGTCAACTCAAACCAGAAATGGGACTCCAACGCGAACATCAGCTCGAGCAAGGCTCCGCCCAGCGTCAGCGCTCCACCTGAGCCGTTCTGCGATGCCAACGGCAACGGCCACTGGGACGGCATCTACGCTCCCAACGGCAAGGGCCCGGCCGACGGCGTCCACGATCCGCTGGAGGCGCGGGCGGTGGCAATCTCCGACGGACACTCCAGACCCGTCGTCTATGCCTCCGTTGCGTCGATCGGCCTGTTCGACGCCTACACCGAGCAGGCCCGAGCGATGCTGAAGAACACCTACAAGGTCGACGCCGACCTGATCGTCAGCGCCAACCACAACGAGAGCTCCCCCGACACGATCGGCCTGTACGGCGCTCTGCAGACCCCGGTCAGCGTCGGGTTGCGCTCGGGCATCAACGAGTACTACCTCAGCTTTTTGGCCGACCGGATCGCCCATGCCGCCGCGGACGCGGTGCATGCCCTAGCTCCCGCGAAGCTGTTCGCCAACCAGGTGCAGGGGTCGATCCCCGCAGACCTCAACACCGACTCCTATCCCCTGCTGACCGGCATGTCGCAGCGGATCTCCGACCAGTTTCCCACCTCGGTGGCCCGCCCCTCCTATGCCCCCGAGGACAACCGGCCAGCCGCCGTGGACACCAAGCTGGGAGTGCTCCAAGCGCGGGCGCCGAACGGCACGCCGATCTTCACGCTGATGAGCCTGGCCGCTCACAACCAGGAGATGGGCAACTCGGGCGTGCAGATCAGCGGCGACTGGCCCGGCGCGTTCCAGAGCACCTTTGACAGCACCCACCCCGGGATTGCCATGTTCCTGGTGGGAGACAACGGATCGATCGAGGACCCCTCGACCAGCCCCCCGGTGATTGACGGCGGGTCGGAGAACCACAGCAGCGTTCCCACCCAGTACAAGCAGGCCCTGGCCACCGGGCAGCGCTTCGCGGAGATCGTCGACGCCGCCGCCCAGGCCGGATCGGCGCTCAGCCCTGGGGCGGTCAAGCTCACGCGCAAGGAGGTCTGCGTTCCCCTGGAGAACAACGGCTTCCTCGCCCTCGCCGCCGCCGGGCTGTTCGGCCAGCGCCAGGGCTACGTGTGCGATCCCAGCGGCAACCCCGTGCAGGCGGTGCCCAACGGCTTTGTCGCGCCCACGGTCTCGACCCAGTTCCGCACCTTCCTCAGCTACGCGGACATCGGGCCCGACCTGCAGCTGATCGACAACCCAGGCGAGTCCTTCCCGGCACTGATGCTCGGCAGCCCCTTCGGCAAGGAGCAGGCCAGCTGCGATCGCCCCAACCCGGCTGTCCCCACCTGGCACAGCCACGGCCTGTACCGCTTCCAGGTCGGCCTGGCCGATGACCTGATCGGCTACCTGATCCCCGCCTGGGGCTTTGCCGCCGGGACCCCCGGCCTGTTCAACAACGACACCTGCTACGCCGACATGAACGGCCACCGCCACAAGCTCGAGTCCGAGTCGGTGGGTCCCACCGGCGGCAACATCGTGGCCAACGGCCTGGCGAGCCTGCTCGACGCCCAGAAGGACCCGTCTGCCCACATCGTCCAGGGCCGCTACGTGCTGCCCGACGGCAGCTACACCCGCTGGCCGACGGGGGCCACCGGGATCCTCGTGCCCGGCGACGGCCAGCCGATGGATCCGGCGGCCGGGCTGCTGCTCGGCTCGCCCACGACGGCGGGCTTCGGCGGACGGGCGGTGAACGCTACGGCGCTGTTCATGGACTACGACGGCCAGCCCCAGGGCGCCGCCGACGTGACGACGCGAGGCATGATCGTGCTCGACTCAAACGGCTGCGTGAGCGCGCGCTACTACATGGACGAGTATCCGCCCCTGGACACGGCCAAGAAGCTCGGTGGTCAGGCCAGCCAGCCCGCGGTGCTGCCCGCAGGCTTCTGCGCGTCCGCGGGATCGGACTCGGGCGGCTCCGGGTCGGGCTCGGGCGGCTCCGGGTCGGGCTCGGGCGGGG
This sequence comes from Solirubrobacteraceae bacterium, assembly GCA_036252775.1. Lineage (GTDB taxonomy): Bacteria > Actinomycetota > Thermoleophilia > Solirubrobacterales > Solirubrobacteraceae > DASYID01. The sequence continues at coordinate 28,418 of DASYID010000114.1, read as the reverse complement.
GGACCAATCGCCAAGGCGTTCCGGGCGTGCAGATCACCGCCGCTGAACGGGCGGGCCTGCCCGTCCCCCCCGGCAGCCCGGGCACCACCGGCAAGGGCCCGGGGAGCACGAATATGGCCGGGCTGCAGGGCTTCCGCTACCGCGGCCCGATCGCCTGCGCTGCGCGCATCCCGCCCCACAGCCGCAGCTCGCGACACCCAATCCGGGTCCGGGGCGAACGCCTGCGCCTGACCGGCCGGGCCCTGGCCCACGGCTGCGCGCGCCGACCCGGCCACATCGCCCGGGTGACGGTCAGCCTCCTGCAGCGCAACCGACGCCTCGACCGCTGCCGCTTCATGACCCCCGCCGGGCGCCTGACCCGCTGGCAACCCTGCCGCCAGCCCGGGATCCAGCTTCTGGCCCATGGTCGCGAGCACTGGTCGCTGCGCCTGCGGGCGCACCTGCCCCGCGGGCGCTACACCGCCATCATCCGGGCCACCGACACCCACGGCCTGAGCGAGCCGGGCGGGCGCCGCGCCGATGTGGTGCGGGTGCTGGTGCGCTGAGCGGGGCGGATGGGGTGCGAGTGCTGAGCGGGGCGGATCGAATGCGAGTGCGGGTGCGCTGAGCGGGGCGGATCGAATGCGAATGCGAGTGCGGGTGCGCTGAGCGGGGCGGGCGGCGCCCGGATAGAGTCCGCAGCCAATGGAGATCGACAACGCCTCGGCGCTCATAGTCGGCGGAGCCTCGGGCCTGGGGGAGGCCACCGCGCGCGCCCTGCACGGCCGCGGTGCCCACGTGGTCCTCGCCGACGTCAACGAGGACAAGGGCGAGGCGCTCGCCCGGGAGCTCGGTGACCGGGCGCGCTTTATCCGAGCCGACGTGACCAAGCCCGAGCAGGTCCAGACCGCCGTCGACATCGCGGCCGAGCTCGAGGGCGGCCTGCGGATCAGCGTGCACTGCGCGGGCGTGGGCTGGGCGGAGAAAGTGGCGGGCAAGCGGGGCCCCCATCAGCTCGAGTTCTTCGAGAAGGTGATCGCCATCAACCTGATCGGCACGTTCAACGCCCTGCGCCTGGCGGCGGCGGCGATGCTGGGCAACGAGCCAGACGGTGAGGGCGAACGCGGCGTGTGCGTGAACACCGCCTCGATCGCCGCCTACGACGGCCAGATCGGGCAGATCGCCTACTCGGCCTCCAAGGGCGGCGTGGTCGGGATGACGCTGCCGGCGGCGCGCGACCTCGCCTCCTCGGGCATCCGCGTGTGCACGATCGCCCCCGGCCTGTTCGACACCCCGCTGCTGGGCGCGCTGCCCCAGGAGGCGCGCGAACAGCTCGGCGCCCAGGTGCCCTTCCCGGCCCGTCTGGGCCGGCCCGAGGAGTTCGGTGCCCTGGCCTGCTCGATCGTCACCAACACGATGCTCAACGGCGAGGTCATCCGGCTCGACGGCGCCCTGCGGATGGCGCCCCGCTAGCAACGCGCGGGCCGCGAGCGATGGCCTCCGAGCCCCTCTCGCCCGCCGATCGCTCGTCACTGGCGGCCGAGCAGGGCCCGGTCCACATGTCGGTGGGCGGCGTGCTGGTGTTCGAGGGCGCTGCGGGGCTCGGGCACGCAGCGCTGATCGAGCGCCTGGACCAGCGCCTGCATCTGATTCCGCGCTACCGCCAGCGCATCGAGGCGCCGGCGCTCGGGCTGGCCAACCCGGTGTGGGTCGACGACCCGGGCTTTGACCTCGGCTGGCACGTGCGCCGGGCCTCACTGGCGCCACCCGGAGACCCCGACCAGCTGGCCGAGCTCGTGGGCCAGGAGTTCTCGCGGCGCCTGGACCGCAGCCGACCGCTGTGGGAGCTCACCGTGGTGGACGGTCTACGCGACGGCGGCGTGGCCCTGGTGCCCAAGATGCACCACGCCCTGGTGGACGGAGTGGGTGCCATCGACGTGGGCACGGTGTTGCTCGATCCCGGGCCCGAGCCACTGGTCATCGAGGCGCCCGACCAGCCCTGGGCGGCCCAGCCCTACGAGCGCCGCGAGCACCTGGCCCGGCTGGTCAGGACGCCGATGGTCCAGGCCCAGCGGCTGCTGGGTGACAGCGTCCAGCGGGCGCTGAGCCCGGACCCGCGGCGCGCCGCCGATGACCTGCGCCGAGCCACCGACCTGCTCGCCGAGCTGGCCCGCGCCCGGCCCCAGGCGCCGATGACCCCTCTCAATCGTCCGATCGGTCCCAACCGTCGCTACGCCACCGCCGAGCTCTCGCTGGAGGCGATCAAGCGTGCAGCCAAGCCCCGGGGGGCGACCGTCAACGACGCCCTGCTGGCCATCGTGGCCGGCGCCCTGGACCGCTATCTCCAGGCCGCCGGGCAGGTACCCGATCATCCCGCGGTGGCGCTCGTGCCCGTCAGTGTGCGCCAGCCCGGAGAGCAGGGCGGCAACCACATCTCGACCGTGCTGGTCGACCTGCCGCTCGGGGTCTCAGATCCAATCGAGCGTCTCGAGGCGGTCAACGCGACGATGCGGGCGTTGAAGGATTCCGCGGCGGTGCGCGCTGGGGCGCTGCTGGTGGGGGCCACCGGCTGGGCCCCCCCGCTGGTCTCCTCGATGCTGGCCCGCACGCTCAGCGGAGTGCGTGCGTTCAACCTGGTCGTCTCGAATGTCCCTGGCCCGCAACAGCCGTTCTATCTCAACGGTGCCCGGCTGCTCGAGGCCTATCCCGTCGTACCCTTGAACCCGTCCAACCAAGGACTGAGCGTGGGGATGCTCAGCTACGACGGCGCGGTGCGCTTCGGGCTGCTGGCCGACCGTGACCTGGACCCGCCGCTGGCGGCGGCGGCCCAGGCGCTGACGGAGGCGATCGAGGAGCTCGTCGCCTAGTTGAGACGCTCGACGAGCATCGCCTGACCCATGCCCCCGGCGACGCACATCGACTCGATGCCAAAGGTCTTGTCGAGCGTCTCGAGATCGTTGAGCAGGGTGGTCATGATGCGCGCGCCCGTCATCCCGAAGGGGTGACCGAGCGCGATCGCCCCGCCGAACGGGTTGAGCTTCTCCTCGTCGATCTTCAGGTCCTCCATGCAGGGCACGATCTGGGCGGCAAAGGCCTCGTTGATCTCGACCACGTCGATGTCGTCCATCGTCATGCCGACCTGCTGGAGCAGCCCCTGAATGGCGGGGATGGGCCCGAGCCCCATGAGCTCCGGGCGGATGGCAGCCACGCTGGAGGCCACGATCCGGGCGCGGGGCTTGAGACCGAGCGACTTCGCCTTCTCCTCGGACATGACCAGCACCGCGGCCGCGCCGTCGTTAAGCGGGCAGGCGTTGCCGGCGGTCACCGTGCCGTCCTCACGAAAGGCGGGCTTGAGCGCCCCCAGCTTCTCCATGGTGGTGCCCGGACGCGGTCCGTCGTCCTTGGTCACCTCCCCGTCCGGAGTGGCGACGCCGACGATCTCCTTGTCGAAATGCCCAGAGGCCTGCGCGTCGACGGCCCGGGTCTGGGAGGTGACCGCCCACTGGTCCTGCTGCTCGCGGCTCACGTGGCAGCGCTCGGCGACGTTCTCGGCCGTGAGCCCCATCGGGATGTACACGTCGTAGGCCGAGCCCTCCGAGCCGTCGAGCTGGGAGTGCTTGGCGTCGTCGGGAATGCCCGCCCCCAGCCCGGCGCGCGAGACCGCCTCCACCCCGGCGGCGATGTACTGGTCTCCCTCACCGGCCTTGACGGCGTGAAAGGCCATGCGCAGGGTCTGCAGCGAGGACGCGCAGAAGCGATTGACCGTGCAGGCGGGGATGTGATGGTCCAGACCCGACAGCAGGGAGGCGTTGCGTCCGATGTTGTAGGCCTGCTCGCCCACGCTCGAGGCGGCCCCCATCATCACGTCGACCGTCTCGGAGAAGTTGACCTCGGGGTTGCGCTCCTGCAGGGCGCGCAGCGGGGTGGCGGCGAGCTCGTCGGCGCGCACGTCCTTGAGCGAACCCTTCATCGCCCGCCCGATGGGCGTGCGAATGGCGTCGACGATCACAGCTTCAGGCATGTGGGATGGCTCCTTGGATCGAGGGGTCGGCGGGCCCGGCACTGCGGTGCCCGGGGCGGCCGGCGCGGGCACCCCATCCTAGGGGACTCAGGCCAGGCGCTTGCCGGTGAGCTCGGCGTGCGCGGACACCGAGGCCGCGAAGGCCGCGAACTGGGACGCCACCAGTGCCTGGGGCCCGTCGCACAGGGCCACCTCGGGATCCTCGTGGACCTCGACCATGATGCCGTCCGCGCCCACCGCGGCCGCCGCGCGGGCCAACGGCTCGACCAAGCGGCGGTCGCCGGCGGCGTGGCTGGGGTCCACCACGACCGGCAGGTGGGTGTGCAGCTTCAGCCACGGGACGGCGCCCAGGTCGAGGGTGAAGCGGGTCGCGGTTTCGAACGTGCGGATGCCCCGCTCGCACAGGATCACCGCCTCGTTTCCCTCCTTGAGGATGTAATCGGCGGCCATCAGCAGCTCGTCCAGGCTCGAGGAGAGGCCTCGCTTGAGCAGCACCGGCTTACCCAACCGACCAGCTACCTCCAGCAGAGCGTAGTTCTGCATGTTGCGAGCGCCGATCTGGATCACGTCGGCGTGGGCGGCGATCGCGTCGGCGTGCTGGCCGTCGAGCAGTTCGGTGACCACCGGAAGACCGGTTTGCTCTCGGGCCTCGGCCAGCAGGGACAGCGCCTCGGGACCGAGGCCCTTGAAGGCAAACGGCGACGTCCGCGGCTTGAAGGCACCCCCGCGCAACATGGAGGCCCCACCCTGGGCCACGGCCTGGGCCACCGCCAGGGTGCCCTCGCGTGACTCCACGGTGCACGGCCCGGCGATCAGGCAGAAGGTCTCCCCTCCCCCCACCTCGCGGCCGGAGATCGACAGACGGGTGGGCTCGTGGTGGGCCAGCTCGGAGGAGGCCAGCTTGTAGGGGCGGGAGATCGGCACGACGCGATCGACTCCGGACATGCCCTCCAGCCCCAGCTCGCGCACACCCTCGGGATCGCCGATCGCGCCTATCGCCGTCGTCAGCTCCCCGGGCATGACGAGCACGTGCACGCCGGTGGTCTCCAGGCGAGCCACCACCGCCTGGACGTCGGCCTCGGGGGCCCCGGGTGTCATCACCACCATCATCGACAGCCCCACCGTGTCCGCCGCGGCCCCGGGCCGGCCCCAGACGGCACCGAACCGGTCACAGTCCCAGGCCCCTGACTCCCATCTCGTCAAATCCGACGTGATGGGCCAGCTCGTGGCGCACGGTGCGTGTCACCTGCTCGCGCAGCAGCTCCGCGTCGTAACCGAAGTCGCGGCGCAAGGTGTCGCGGTAGATGACGATCCGATCGGGCAGGTTGTCCCGATGCACGCCGTCGCCGTGGTAGAGACCGTAGGCGCCGCGACGACGGCCGTCGTCGCGGATAACCACGGCGACGTGGGCCAGCGCGTTGCGCAACAGGTCGGGCAGGTCGTCCAGGGCATCACGCACGAGCTCGGCGAAGTCGTCGTCGTCGAGGGGGTCGAGCTCCATGAACTCACCCTCGGTCGGCTCGGCCGCCAGACCATCGCGCGCCAGACGCTCAGAGCGCACCACGATCGCTTCGAAGTCAGACTCGGACTCCGGGTCGCGCCAGCCGGCCAAGCGCAGCGCCACCATCACCACCAGACCGCTGAGCACGCCCACCACGAACAGCGCGGCGGCGATCAGCTCGAGCGCCCTCAGCATCCCCGACGCGGCGAGCCCGTCGAGGAGCACGATGAGCGCCATCCCGGCGCACAGAGCCACGCCGGCCGCCAGCAGTATCCGGCGAACCGGGGGCGCGGATCCTGAGTGCACGCCGCCGACCTCTACCGCAGGCTGCGGGCGATCACGAGGCGCTGGATCTCGTTGGTGCCCTCATAGATCTGGGTGATCTTGGCGTCGCGCATGAACCGCTCGACCGGGTACTCCTTGACATAGCCGTAGCCTCCGAGCACCTGGATGGCCTCCAGCGTGACGGCCATGGCCGTGTCTGAGCAGAACACCTTGGCCATCGAGGCGTACTTGCCCCGCTCGGGATCTCCTCGATCGCTCATCGCGCAGGCCTTGTAGAGCAGCTCGCGCCCGGCCGCGGTGCGCAGCTCCATGTCGGCCAGCTTGAACTGGATGGCCTGGAAGTCGTAGATCGGCTGACCGAACTGGCGGCGCTCCTTGGCATAAGCGACGGCGTAGTCGGTGGCGCCCTGGGCGATCCCAATGGCCTGGGCGGCCGCGCCCAGGCGTGTGCGCTCCAGCGTCGTCAGGGCGACGCGCAGGCCGCGCCCGACCTCGCCCAGCACATTCTCGGCCGGCACCCTGACGTCCTCGAAGATCGGCTGGCCCGTGGGCGATCCGCGAATCCCAAGCTTGTGCTCGAGCTTGCCCACGCTGAAGCCGGGCCGGTCGGCCTCGACGATGAAGGCCGTGATGCGGCGGCTCTCGCGATCGGTCACCGCGAAGACGACGTAGAAGTCGGCGATTCCGAGGTTGGTGATCCAGTTCTTGGTCCCGTTGATGACCCACTCCTGCCCGTCGGGCTCGGCGCGGGTGATCATCCCGCCGGGGTCCGAGCCGGCCTCGGGCTCAGACAGCGCGAACGCCGGGGACCACTCGCCGCTGGCGCAGCGGGGCAGGAATCGCTCCTTTTGCTCGTCGGTCCCAAACAGCTGGATGGGGAGCGTGCCGAGCTCTTGGACCATCAGGATCAGCGCGGAGGACGCGCAGGCGCGAGCGATCTCCTCGATCGCGATGTTGAGCATCAGTACCCCCGTTCCCGTGCCCCCATGCTCCTCTGGGAACGGAAGGCCGAGGATGTCGTGCTCGGCCAGCAGAGCGCGCACGTCCCAGGGATACTCGGCCTTGTCATCGATCTCCGCCGCTCGCGGCGCGACCTTCTCGCTGACCATCTGGCGAATCATGTTGCGGAAGTCGACGTGCTCGGGCGGCAGCGCGTAGACGTCGCGGATGGTCTGCATCGGGGTGATCGTATCCGTTTAGAGCAGCCGCTCCCCGGGGTAGCACTGGCCTGTCCCCCAGGGAAAGGCACACAATGGGAATTGGCTCGTCGATAACCCTGATCGCCATCGGCGCGATCCTCAAGTGGGCAGTGACCACCACGGTGTCCGGCATCTCGCTGCAGACCGTGGGAGTGATCCTGATGGTCGCCGGCGTTCTCGGCCTGTTGCTCTCCCTGCTCTACAACAGCCTCTGGTCGGGCCGGCACCGCGCTGACGTGGTCGCCGAGCCCTATCCGCGCGAGCGCGTGATCGAGCGCGACCGCGTGGTCTAGGCTTCGTCGCCGCGCCGGGACCCTGCGCGACCGCATCGCCTAGGTTCCCCGCGGCCAGGCTTGGGCAGGGCGTCCGCTCGGTCCTAGCCGGGCCCGAGCTCGCAGCGCGGCCCAGGCCATCCGCGGGCCAGCGAGCCCCGGGCCGTATCCTGACCCGCTCGATGACCTGGGAGCCCGAGCTCGAGGAACTGCGGCGCCGCGAGCAGCTCGCGCAGCGGATGGGCGGCGAGGAGCGGGTCGCCCGCCAGCACGCCAGCGGGCGCCTGACCGTGCGGGAACGCATCAGCCGGCTGCTCGACGACGGAAGCTTTCACGAGACCGGGGCGATCGCCGGGGTCGGCAGCTACGACGAACACGGTCAGCTGTCGGGGTTCATACCGGCCAACATGGTGATCGGCCGGGGGCGACTGGGCGGCCGCGCCACCGTCGTGCAGGCCGACGACTTCACCGTCCGGGGCGGCGCGGCGGACGCGGCCATCTGGCAGAAGATGGTCTACGCCGAGCGCATGGCCCACGACCTGCGCCTACCGCTGGTGCGCCTGGTAGACGGCACCGGCGGGGGCGGCAGCGTCAAGTCCCTGGAGCAGATGGGCTTCTCCTACGTGCCGATGCTGCCCGGCTTTGAGGTGGCGGTGGCCAACCTGTCGCGGGTCCCGGTGGTCGGTGCGGCGCTGGGCCCGGTCGCCGGGCTGGGCGCCGCGCGGGTGGTGCTCTCGCACTTCTCGGTGATCGTGCGCGGCAGCGCGCAGCTGTTCGTGGCCGGGCCGCCGGTGGTCGCCGCCGCCATGGGCGAATCACCAGACAAGGAGCAGCTGGGTGGCGCCCGCGCGCAGTCGCGCGCCGGTGCCGTGGACAACGAGGCGGCCGATGAGGACGACGCCCTGGCCCAGATTCGCCGCTTTCTGAGCTATCTGCCCGACAACGTGTGGGAGGCCCCGCCGTGCGGACCCCAGGACGACCCCCGGGACCGACGCGAGGAAATGCTGTCGGAGATCGTCCCGCGCGACCGCCGCAAGCCCTACCGGACCAGGGACCTCCTGGCCGCGGTCTTCGATCGCGGATCCCTGTTCGAGCTCGGCGCCCGCTACGGGCGATCGCTGGGGATCTTCTTGGGACGCCTGGACGGCCGGCCGGTGGGGATCATGGCCTCTGATCCCGTGCACTACGGAGGTGGCATGACCGGCGACGCTGCCGACAAGCTCGTGCGCTTCGTCGACATGTGCGACCAGTTTCACCTGCCCGTGGCCAACTTCGTCGACCAGCCGGGGTTCGTGATCGGCACCGAGGCCGAGCGCGCCAACACGATGCGCCGCGGCGCCCGGGCGCTGGCCGCGGTGCACCAGGCGACGGTGCCGTGGGTGTCGGTCCTGCTGCGCAAGGTCTACGGCATTGCCGGGGCCGCTCACGGTGACGGCTCGCGCCTGAACCTGCGCTACGCCTGGCCCTCGGGAGACTGGGGATCGCTGCCGATCGAGGGCGGGCTGGAGGCCGCCTACCGCCGCGAGCTCGAGGCAGCCGAGGATCCGGTGGCCCTGCGGGCCGAGATCGAGGGGCGCCTGAACGCTGTGCGCTCCCCGTTTCGCACCGCGGAGCGCTTTGGCATCGAGGAGATCATCGACCCGCGCGATACCCGCCCGCTGCTGTGTGACTGGGCGCAGCGCGCCCACGAGCTGATCCGCCACGACCTGTACGCCGGTCCGCGCGCCCGCGGACTGCGCCCGTGACGCGAGGCGCGGACTAGGGTGAGGCCGGTGTCTGCGCTCAAGCGCCTGGGATTGCTGGCCTCGGTCACCGCGGGACTGGCCGGCCTGGCGCCGGCGGCCGCTGCCGACACGCTGAGGGCCGGTGTCGGGCGCGCCGACATCACGCCGCCGACCGGCTACTACATGATGGGCTGGGTGCGCTCGGATGGGCTCGTGCGCGGCCAGCACACCCGCCTGTATGCGCGCGCGATCGTGCTGGAAAAGGACGGGCGCAAGGTGGCCCTGGTAGCCGAGGATCTGAACGGCATCCCGGGCGGCGTGCTCAAGGCCGCCGCCGACCGCGACAAGGCCTACGGGTTCTCCGAGCAGAACGTGCTCGATTCTGCCTCCCATACCCACGCCGGCCCCTCGCAGTTCTACAACTTCGGCAGCTACGACACGGTCTTCATGACTCTGGGCACGCCCTCGCAGCAGAACGTGTCGGGCGCTCTGGACCCCCAGCTCTACGCCTTTGAGGTCAATCAGCTGGCGACGGCGATTCGGCGCGCCGACCAGGATCTCGGACCGGCCCGCGCGGGCTGGGGCTCGACCCAGCTCACCGACGTCACCCAGAACCGCAGCCTCGAGGCCCACCTGGCCAACTACGGCATCCTCGAGCCCTACGGTGCCGGCTCGCCCAGCCAGGATCCCAGGGGCCCGGTGCACACGATCGACCCCAACGTCGACGTGTTGCGCGTGGACAAGCGCATCTCCTCACGCCGCTCGGTCCTCGCGCCCAGGTGCCGACGCCGGCCCAGCCGCGGGCCCCGGAGAAAGCGCCGCTGTCACAACAAGCGAGGCGCGCACCGCTTCGACCGGCAGAACCGAAGGCGCCGGAGGGCCCAAACGGCGACGCCAGCACGCACAGCTCGGCGGCTCACGAGCTCTCGGCGGCACACGAGCTCTCGGCCGCACACGAGCTCTCCGCGGCTCACGAGCTCTCGGCCGCACACGAGCTCTCGGCGCCCCGCCCACCGGCGTCGCGCCCGTGCCCGCCAGCCCCGCCACCCGGCGACGCGGACCACCTACCGCTACGCGCCGGTGGCGATGTGGTCTGAGTTCGCCGACCACGGGACCGTCAACAAGGTCACCTTCACCTACTACAACGCCGACCACCATGGCGCGGCGATCCGCCTGACCGAGGAGGCGATGCGCCGCCAGGGGCAGGTGCCGGCGGGACAGGATGTCGTCAACGCCTACGGGAACAGCGATGAGGGCGACATGAGCGCGGGCCTGGTGCGCAGCGGGCCCGCCGACGCCGAATGGGTCGGCCGGCGCGAAGCCGACGCGTTCATGACCGCGTGGACCGAGGCCGGCCGGCACCTGTCAGACCGTCTGTCCGTCGACCGGCGTTGGACGCGACTGTGCTTCTGCGGGCAGCCGACGGCCGGGGGCATGGTGGACTCCAAGGCGATCTTCGGCCTGCCCCAGCTGACCGGGTCCGAGGAGGGTCGCGGCCCGCTCTATGACGTCACCCACGTCAACTTCGAGGATCGCCGCAGCGCCACCGACGACCCCGTCCAGGGCAACAAGATCCAGGAGGCCCAGCCGCCGGCGCTGAACGTGCCGACGGCGGTGCCGGTCATGACCCTGCGCATCGGCGACCGGCTGATCGTCTCGGTGCCGGGCGAGATGACGGTCGGAATGGGAGAGCGGGTGCGAGACGCGGTGGTCAAGGCCACCGCCCCCCAGGGCATCACACGGGCGGTCATCGCGGGCCTGGCCAACGAGTACCTGTCCTACTTCACCACCCCGGAGGAGTACCAGCGCCAACACTACGAGGGGGGCTCGACGCTCTACGGTCGCTACAGCTCCAACCTGCTGCAGGCCACTTCGACCGAGCTCGCCCGTCGGCTGGTGGCCGGCCAGTCCGCTCCGACTCCCGCCCCGTTTGACCCCACCAACGGGGTGGCTGCGGACGCGGAACCGTTCAGCGAAGGCGCCTCGACCGCCACGATCCTCAGCACGCCGTCAGACACCCCCCGCCTGGGGCATGCGGTGATGAAGTGGACTGGCGGCCCACGAGGGTTTGACCGCCAGGTCGAGCGAGCATTCGTCACGATCCGCCGTCGCGTCGGAGCCAGCTGGCAACCGGTGGCAGATGACCTGGGTCTGCAGATTCTGTGGTCAGTAGACGACCAGGGCGCCTACCAGGCGACGTGGGAGGTGCCCCGCGATGCCCCGGCCGGCGCCTATCAGCTCGTGGTCAGCGCCAACCACTATCGCCTGGAGTCCCCGGCCTTCCAGGTCTCTCCGGCCGCCAACCTGACCGTCCGGACGACAGCCGCCACCGTCGACGGCGCAACCCTGACGCTCGACTACCCGCCCGCGGTCCTCGAGCAGGACTTCACCTACCGGCCCACGAGCGCCCCGACCGGACAGATGACCGTCCAGGTCGGTGGCCACCCGGTGACGGTAACCGGCCGGGGCGGGACCTTCCATGTCTCGGCGCCGCCCGGGACAACGATCAGCGTGGCACCGGGGGCCGCCCGAGACGGCGCCGGCAACACCAACGCCAACTCGGTGTCGCTTACCACCTAGCGCGCCGCCGCGCGTCCAGCACCAGTCGCCGACTGGCGGGCATGCAGAACCACCTGGGGGACGTTGCGCCCCCTGATCTTCAGACGGAAGGTGCCGTGCTCGTGCACGTCGTCAAACCCGGCGGTCCAGAGCATGCGACCCCAGCTGCGACGAGCGGGTAGCCAGAAGACCACGGCCTGATCGCCGTCGGCCTGGTAGCGCGAGATCGGGAACGGCAGCAGGCTGGACGGGCGGTCGTACTGCTCGGCCAGGATGAGCCGACCGGCGCACACGCTGGCCAGCCGCTCCGCAGCGAGCAGCTGGTCGCGCAGGTGGACGAGGACCGACGCACAGAACACGAGATCGAAGAGGCCGAGGCGCTCGGGGCTGGCGTCGTAGACGTTGCAGTGAACACGCTTGGCCTGTGAATCGAGAATCTCGCGGGCCAGCTCAAAGCCCGCTCCGCGAAAGTCCGCTGAGAAGCTCGCCGGCCGGCGGCGGGGCGGCCAGTCACACTCGCTGTCCTCGTCCACGTCGAGGGCGACGACCTCGGCTCCGCGGCGCTCGAGCTCAAACGCCCAGAACCCGTCCGCGGTCCCTACGTCCAAGACGCGTAGGCCGTCGAGGCGCTCGGGCAGCCCGTAGCGGTCCACATGCGGGCGCAGGTCTACGCAGCCCGGCGTGACCAGGCCCGGCCCGAGCTCGATGGTGTGATACCAGCGCCGGTCGCGAACCTTCTGCTGGCGCTCGGCCTCGGTAGCCATGACGCGGAGTATCGGCGATCGCCGCCGCGCCGAACCCCCTCGCGGTGGGCCGGGCCGGGCCGGGCAGGCGGCTAACCTGGTCTGGGTGAGCGTGTTCGACCAGCCCGACCTCGAAGTCTCCCCGCAGCGTGTGGCCGAGCTGCTCTCCGAGCAGCCTGAGCTGCAGATAATCGACGTGCGCGAACCCTACGAGTACGAGGCCGGCCATATCGCCCAGGCGCGCCACATCGAGCTCGAGCGCCTCGCCTCCGAGGCTTCGAGCATCGATCGCGAGCGACCGGTGATCTTTCACTGCCGGCTCGGGGTGCGCTCGGCGATGGCCACGCAAGCCTTCCGGGCGTCGGGCTACGAGGCCCATTCGATGGCGGGTGGCCTGATGGCATGGGCCCAGGCGGGCCTCCCGCTGTCGCCCGACGGCGGTCACGTCGCCGACCACTGACCGCCTGACCGCGGCCCGTGGGCTCACGGCCGCGATCCTGCTCGCCCTGCTGCTGGCCGGGTGCGGTGCGCTCAGCGGCCGGGCCGACCGCCCCCCGCCCCAGTTGCCGGCTTCGTTTGAGCGCGGGATGAACGTCACCGCCTATAGCGCCCAGGCCTATGGCAGCGCCACCTCTGACGCCGCACTGGGCGCGCTACGCGCCACCGGCACAGATCACGTGGCGATCGTGGTGTTCTGGTACATGACCGACCGTCACTCCACCCAGATTGCCCCGGACCCCCACCAGACGCCCACCGACGCCAGCCTGGTCCATGCCATGGTCACCGCCCGCTCGCTGGGCCTGGAGGTAGCGCTCAAGCCCCAGGTCGATGTGCGCGACGGCACCTTCCGCGGTGACATCCAGCCCAGCTCGGCGCCCCGGTGGTTTGCCGCCTACACCTCGATGGTCAACCACTACGCGGCGCTGGCATCAAGGACCGGCGCGCGCACCCTGATCGTCGGGGACGAGCTCACCAGCATGGCCCGCGACCAGGTCTACTTCCGGGCGGTGATCGCCTCCGCGCGGGCACGCTTCCACGGACGGCTCACCTATGCCGCCAACTGGGTGCAGGGCGCCGAGCAGATCGCCTTCTGGGACGCTCTGGACGCCATCGGAATCGACGCGTACATGCCTCTGACCCCGGGCCAGATCAACCCCTCCGTCGCCACCCTGACCGCCGCCTGGAAGCCATGGATCGATCGGGTCGTCCGCCTGCGCCAGCGCTGGGGCCGGCCGGTGCTGTTCACCGAGCTCGGTTACGCCAGCCGCTCGACGGCGGCCCAGGCGCCCGCCAACGAGGGGTCGGGATCAGTCGACGACCTGGCTCAGGCGCGGGCCTACGCGGCAGCACTGCGAGTGTGGCGGGGGGTGCCGGGGTTCGCGGGCATCTACTGGTGGGACTGGTCGGCCGACGGCCACAACGCTGCCGTGGGTGATGGCTCCTATCGCCCCGCGGGCAAGCTCGCCGAGGCGGTGCTTCGCCAATACAACGACGCCCCCCTGGACCCACGCAGCCAACTGGCGCTACGGGGGGTGGGTGGTTGAACCTCGCCGAGATCGACGACTACGTTCAGTCGCTGGGCGATCAGGGGCGGCGGCTGGCCCCGGGCGAATGGGGCGTGCGGGTCAGCGTGGAGGGCTGGGCTCTGGACATCGGCCTGCACGTGCGCCACGGGCTGCTGCGCGCGCAGGCGATGGTCCTCTCCCCGGGCCAGCTCGAGGCCGACACTCTGCTGAGGGCCAACCGGCACCTTGACCTGGTCACCTTCGCCCAGACCGAGTCGGGCGAGGTCTGGGTACGCGGCTCGCTCGCGCCGGGGGCGATCAACGCCTCCGAGACGGACCGGTTGCTCGCCCTGGTCGTCCGTGCGGCGGAATGGGCACGCGCTCAGGCGCGGGCGCGCGCCCGGTCGCGGTAGAGCCGGTAGTCGCCGCGACGCGGAGCCATGCAGCAGGCCAGCGCCAGCGGACGGCACGCCTCCCGGTGGCGGCCCTGCATCTGCAGGCTCCGTCCCAGGCAGAAGAGCGCGAAGTCGTTGGTCGGGGCCCGCTCCACCACCGCCTCGAACTCGGTCGCCGCCTCGGAGAAGCGCTGCGTGTGAAACAGGGCGCGTCCGAGGGCCTCGCGAATCGAGGTGTGCTCAGGGGACCGGTCCCGCGCCCGCGACAGCGGCAGCACCGCGGCGTGATGGTCGCCCGCGTCGAGCAGCGCCATACCCGAGCGAAACAGGTCATAGGTGCTCTGCATAGCCTCAAGTCTAGAAGCTGGCACGGGCCTGAGGCCGCAGTTTCGTCGGCCTGCCGGGGTGCATAGGATCTCTTGGACCCCAACGAGGAAGGCACCCGATGACCGAGCAGACAGCCAGCGAGATCGTGACCGGCGACGGCTACGCCGTGGGCCATTTCGACGCCATGGGCGACGGCCCCGGCTTTCGCAAGGTGCGCTCCACGCTGGGGGTCAGCGCGTTCGGGGTCAACGTGATCGTCATGCCCGCCGGGATCGAGTCCGGCCAGCACTACCACGACGAGCAGGAGGAGCTGTACTTCGTCCACCAGGGCACGATCGAGATGGAGTTCGGCGACGGCACCAGCCACCGCCTCGAAGCGGGCGCCTTCGCCCGGGTGGATGCGCCGACGATCCGTAAGGTCAGAAACGTCGGCGACGGGGACGCCATCTACCTGTGCGTAGGGGGCAAGGACGGATACGTGGGCCGCGACGGGCAGGTCCCCGAAGGTGAGACCGCGCGCGTGCGCCAGAGCGGCGGGCCTCCGGGCGCCGGCTAGGCGCCCTTTCCCCTCCTTGCGCGCGCGCGAGTTCCCACCGGCGCCGGAGCCAAACGTGTCGGCAGCGAGCCGCGGTCCCTCCTACCTGATTCCTACTGGGCTCCGCTTGTCCCGCTCCCCAGGCCACCGATGCTGCACCCATGTCGCCGGTCCTCCAAGCGCTCACCGTCAGCCCAAGCGCCTCCGCCGCGGCTCCCGTCCTCACCCCGCGCCGGCGCCGTAGTGACCACGTAGCCGGCACCCAGCGCCTACGCGCCGTCCCGGCCGCCCCGGCCGCTCCCACCGTCCAGCGCGACTGCTTCCGCGGTGCCCGCTGGACGCTGATCAGCGCCGCCAGCGACGCCTTCATGCTGTGCGTGGCCGTGCTCGGCGGCGTCCAGCTCAGCGCCACTCATCTGGCCCCGTCCCTACTGGCCCTGGCCGTGGGACTGGCCGCGGCCACCATGCTGCGCCTCGGGCGGCGCGGCTTCTACGGCACCCGCCTGGAGCGCACGCCGCTGCTGGACAGCCTGCGCGAGACGGCGGCGGCCACCACGTGGGCGGCAGCGGCCATGCTGGCCCTTGGCACCGTGACCGAACTGGGCACCGGTGCCACGGGCACCATCTTGTGGATCTGGGCCCTGGCCACCGGCGGGCTCGTGGCCTTCCGCCTGCTGTTCGCCCTGGCGCGCCGAAACGCCCGCCTGCGCGGCCGCAGTGGGCGCCGCGCCCTGATCGTGGGAGCCGGCTTCGTGGGTGCCCAGCTCGAGCGCCGCATGCTGGCCAAGCCCGAGCACGGCCTGATCCCGGTGGGCTTCCTGGACTCCGACCCTCCGCCCGCCGATCGCTTCGAGTCTGTCCGCGGGCCGGTGCTCGGTGGCCCCGACGAGCTCGAGCGCGTGGCGGCCCAGACCGGCGCCGAGCAGGTCATCATCGCCTTCTCCAACGCCCCGGACTCCGAGGTCCTGCCCCTGATCCGGCGCTGCGAGCAGCTCGGTCTCGAGGTCGCGGTAGTGCCGCGCCTGTTTGAGAACGTCAACGACCGACAGTGGGTCGAGCACATCGGCGGCCTGCCGCTGTGCGGTCTGCGCCGGGTTGACCCCAAGAGCTGGCAGTTCACCGTCAAGCACGCCCTGGACCGCGCCGTCGCTGCCGCGCTGGTCGTGCTCGCCGCTCCCCTGCTCGCGGTGCTGGCGGCGGCGGTCAAGCTGTCGTCGCCCGGCCCGGCGCTGTTCCGCCAACGTCGCATCGGCCGCGACGGCCAGGAGTTCGACATCCTCAAGTTCCGCTCGATGCGCATCGACTCCGATGGGCCGAGCGCCAGCTTCGTCAAGGGTGTCCAGCAGAGCGGTAGCGCCCCCGGAGGTATCGAGGGCATCGACCGACGCACTCCCATCGGAGCGTTCATCCGCCGCACGTCGCTGGACGAGCTACCCCAGCTGCTCAACGTTCTGTTCGGGCATATGAGCCTGGTCGGCCCGCGTCCCGAGCGTCCGGAGTTCGTGCGCCTGTTCGGCACCAACGTGCGCCGCTACGGCGATCGCCACCGCGTCAAGTCAGGGATGACCGGGTGGGCCCAGGTCCACGGATTGCGCGGACAGACGTCACTGGCCGAGCGGGTCGAGTGGGACAACTTCTACATCCAGAACTGGTCGCTGTGGCTTGACCTGAAGATCATGCTGATGACCCCCCTGGCCGTGCTCGACGCGGCTCCGGGCGAGGGCAAACGCAGCGTGCAGAGCGTGCCCGCAGCCGGTGGCGCCGTGGTCACCGAGACCGCCTCCGACGCCCTGCTGGGCGTTCCGGCCGCCTAGACACCCGGCGGTCTGGGCGGGTGGCCGCCCGGGCGGCCGATAGCATCCCTGCTCGTCGCCGAGCCCAGGCGGCCCACCAGCGGTGAACAGGAACCTCATCACTCGAATGGGGACGGCGAGCGGGGTCGTCGCCGCCCTGGTCGCCACCGTCTTCGCGGTGCTGGTCAACGCCGTCCGAGACCTGCGCAACGCGACCGACCGCGCGCAGTCCTCAGAGCGGGCCGTGGTCGCCGCCTCCGAGCTGCGAGCGCTGGTGAGAGAGGCCCAGCTGGGCCGGCGCGCCTACCTGCGCGTACACGACCCATCGGGCCTCGTCGTGGTGCGAAAGGCCCAGAGCCAGCTACGCGCCCAGGAGGTGGTGCTGACCCCGCTGGCCCGCCAGGACTCCGCCACCTCGCGCCAGCTCGACGCGCTGCGCCCGACCCTCGATGCCTACATCAGCCAGGTCGGCGTCCTGCCCGCCCGGCCGAGCCCGCGCGGCCCGGTGGCCGACACGGCGACCAGCGACGCCCAGGCAGCCACCCTAGGCCAGCAGCTCACGAGCCTGGTGACGGCCGCTGGCAACGCGACCGAGCGACGGCGCGCGGATGCCGACAGCTCCGCGAGCCGAGCGGTCGCCCTCGGCGTCGGCGGCATGATCGGCTCGGCCGCGCTGATCGCCCTGCTGACCACCTACCTGACCCAGTACATCATCGTGCCTCTGCGCCGGGTGGGCCGCGCCGCGCGGCGCCTGGCCGCCGGGGACCTCGGCACCCGGGTGGTCGAGGAAGGCGACGCCGAGCCCGTTGAGCTGGCGCGCTCGTTCAACGCGATGGCCGCGTCGCTGGAGCACAGCCGCGATGAGCTCGAAAGCCAGAACGCCGAGCTGGCCGCCCAGCAGGGCGAGCTAGAGCAGGCTCTCGGCGAGCTGGCGTCCGAGAAGCGTCGGGTGGAGGTCTTTCATCGGGCCGGCGAGCATTTCGCGGCCGAGCTCGACCTCGACACTCTGGCCGAGATCGCCCTGCGGGAGCTGTGCGACGCGGCTGGCGCTGAGGTCGGGGCGCTGTACGCGGCCACCGCCGAGGACCCCTCGACCGACGCGGGCCGCGAGGCGGGCCTGACCCTGGTGGCCAGCCGGGGCCTGGACCCCAGTCGCCTGCAGGGCACCCTCGGCCCCCACGACGGTCTGGCCGGTAGGGCCGCCCGCGAACGCCGACCGATCGCCGCCTCGCGCCCGGAGGGCGACCTCGAGGTGCTGGCCTTCGGCCGGCCCACCCCGGTGCGCTACGAGCTTCACGCTCCGCTACGCCTGGGCGAGCGCGTGGTGGGCGTGATCTCGTTGGCCCGCTTGGCCGAGCGGCCGTTCGACTACGAGCAGGTCGAGACGGTCGAGCGCCTGGCCGACCAGGCGGCGGTGGCCTTTGCCAACGTGCTCTCCTACCGGCGGGCGGTCCGTCAGGCCCAGATCAACCGCGCCGTGCTGGAGGCCACACCCGATCCCATCGGCCTGTTCGGGCTGGGGGGGGAGCTGGTGGTCGAGAACGCGCCGATGTCGGCCGTACGCGCCCTGAGCAACGTGGACGCGCCCGGCGACAGCCCCGAGCGCGAGGTTCGCGACGAGCTCGCGCTCGCCCAACGCACCTACGCCCGCTACGCCGCGCCCGTGCTGGACGCTCGCGGTTCGCTGATGGGGCGCATCGTGGTGCTGCGCGACGTCACCGCCGAACGGGAATCGGAGCGGCTCAAGGACGAGTTCTTCGCCCTGGTCTCCCACGAGCTGCGTACGCCGTTGACTTCGATCATCGGCTACCTCGAGCTCGTTCTCGACGAGTCCGAGGAGCTCTCATCCGAATCAAGGCGCTTCCTGGAGGTGGTGGAGCGCAACGCCAAGCGTCTGCTGCGCCTGGTGGGTGACATGCTGTTCGTGGCCCAGGTGGAGGCCGGACGCCTGTCCCTGGAGCGCGTCGCGATCGACCTTGGCCAGGTGGCGGCTGAGAGCGTCGAGGCGGCCCGCCCCAGCGCCGAGCGCGCCGGGGTGGAGCTGGTGCTGGTGACCGAGCCGCTGCCCAGTATCGTCGGCGACGGAGACCGCTTCGGCCAGATGATCGACAACCTCGTTTCCAACGCCCTGAAGTTCACCCCCGCCCAAGGGACCGTCAGCGTGCGGATCTCAGACGCCGGCGATCACGCCCAGGTCGCGGTCACCGATACCGGCATGGGCATTCCCCTGGGCGAGCAGGAGCGCCTGTTCGAGCGCTTCTACCGGGCGACGGGTGCAGTGGAGCGCGCGGTCCCCGGCGTCGGTCTCGGACTGACGATCGTCAAGACGATCGCCGAGGCCCACGGGGGAAGCGTCGAGCTGCGCAGCCGCGAGGGATCGGGGACCACGTTTCGCGTGTGCCTGCCCTACACGCCCGAGCTTGGCTCCTCCAGCGCCGACCCCGCCTCCACCCCGGAGGCGATCGGATGAGCTCCAGCGAACGTGCGCCGCTGATCCTGATCGCCGACGATGACCCGGACATCCTCGCCCTGGTCGGCAATCGCCTGGCCCGCGCGGGCTATGAGGTCCAGACCGCGCCCGACGGCTCCCAGGCCCTGGAGATGGCCCAGCGCCGGACGCCCGACCTCGCGGTGCTCGACGTGGCCATGCCCGGCCTGGACGGGCACGAGCTCACCCGACGACTGCGGGCCGAAGAGGCCACCCGCGACATGCCGATCGTGATCCTCACCGCCGCGGCTCGCGAGCGCGACCACGAGCTCAGCATGCAGGCGGGGGCCAACCTGCACATTCGCAAGCCGTTCAGCCCCCGCCAGCTGACGGCTGAGGTCGATGCCCTGCTGGGCCGCGGCAGCTAGTGCGTCCGGTAGCGATAGCCGAACCCCCGCACCGTCTCGATCGGGGTCGGGTTGCCCTTCGGGGCCGATTCGAGCTTGCGCCGTAGGTAGCCGACGTAGAGCTTGACCTGGTCGGCGGCGACACCGGCGGTGTCCCCCCACACCAGCTCGAGCAGATGATCGCGGCTGAGCACCTGGTCGGGGTTGCGCACGAACGTGTTCAGCAGGCGAAACTCCAGTGGGGTCAGCGGGACGGGGTCGCCCCCGACCTGAACCTCGGCGTTGCCGACGTCAATCGACAGGTAGGCGTCCTCGTAGGTCTCGCGCACGCCGGTGGGCTCGCTGGGGGACTGACCGGCGCGGCGCACCAGTGCCTGGATGCGCGCCAGCAGCTCCTGGCGCCCGAAGGGCTTGGTCACGTAGTCGTCGGCCCCAGCCCGTAGGCCGCGGACCTTCTCGAGCTCGCCGTCGCGGGCGGTGAGCATCAGGACCGGGACGTCGGTCATGTCGCGTATGCGCTCCAGCGTCTGCCAGCCGTCGAGCTCGGGCATGGCCACGTCCAGCACGATCACGTCGGGGCGCGCCTCGTAGAGGATGCGCAGCGCCTCGCGGCCGTCACCGGCCTCGCGCACGGTGGCGCCGCTTCGCTCCAGCAGCTCGCGGACCAGGCCACGGACGTCCGCGTCGTCGTCGACGACCATTACTCGCGTGGCCTTCATACCGCTCTCATACCAGATCCGTACCCCCATCCCCCCATCCGGGCGCAGGCTTGCCCCATGGCGCGTGTACTGATCAGCGAACCTGCGGCCGATACCCGGGAGCTGATGAGCTGCCTGGTGCGCCGTCTGGGACATGAGGTGGTCGAAGCTCCCGGCGCAAGCGGCGTGGACGTGATCCTCTACGAGCCCGGCTCTCCGGCCCGCCCTCCGCGCGACCCACGCGAGGAGCTGCCCGGCGCCAGCCTCGTGGTCTCGAGCATCTATCCGCCCTCGCCGCCTGTGCGGGCCATGACGCCCGCCGCCTACCTGCTCAAGCCGTTCTCCCTGCGCCAGCTCGCGCGGGCGCTGGAGGCAGCCCTGCCTCTCCCCCGCACCGCCTGAGGACGCCCCGGCATCCGCCTGGGCGATGATGGGTGCGTGCAGGATCCGATCGTCGTCACCGCCCGACTGAGGCTTCCGCTGCGCGAGATCGTGCTGCGCACCAGCCGCTCCTCGGGTCCCGGCGGCCAGCACGCCAACGTGACCGCGTCGCGCGTGGAGGCTGTGTTCGACGTGGCGGCATCCCCGTCGCTGAGCGACGAACAGCGTCGGCGCCTGCTGGCCCGGCTGGGGCCACGGGTGACCGCGGTGGCCCAGGACGCCCGCAGCCAGGCCCGCAACCGCGAGCTGGCCCTGGAGCGGCTGCGTGATCGCTTGGCCGCCGCGCTGGCGGTCCAGCGACCGCGGCGCGCCACCCGTCCGGGTCAGGCGGCGCGTGAGCGCCGGCTGACCGCCAAGCGCCAGGCGGCTGAGCGCAAGCGGGGACGCCAGCGCCCGTCCGGCGAGGATTAGTGCAGGAGGGTCTTGGTCAGGCGGCTGTGCTGCTCGCCCAGCGGAGTGGCGGTGGGCCGGAAGTTCAGACCATGGATCAGATCCGAGACGATGGGGATCCAGGCCAGGATCAGGTAGAGGCTGACCATCAGGGCGGCGACGCGCAGCCAACGCGCTCTCGCCAGGGCGGCCAGCGGCAGCAGCCAGAACACATACCACGGCAGCTCCCAGCTGAGCGTGAGCAACAGCGCGAGCATGGCGATCGCCGCGGCCGGTAGCCACGCCCGGCTACGCCATGCGTAGACCGATGCGCCAGCCACGGCCAGGATCAGGATGACGTTCAGCATCGCGCTCAGCGTCGCATCCTCCCCGCCCAGACCCAGCGCGTAGCCCAGCAGGTTGGGCAGGCCCACCCCCGTTACCAGCTTGCTCTGCTCGGCGAGGTTGGGCAGGTAGGCACCGAAGGCCACCGCGGTGGCCACGGCCAGCACCATCCCGCCGATGACCATCCCGGCCAGCAGCCGCCAGCGGCGCGCCGCGCCGGCCAACACGACGGGCAGCAGGATCCCGCCCGAGGCCTTGATGGCCACCACGCAGGCCAGGGCGCCCCCGGCGCCCAGGTCCCGCCACAGGCCGGGCCCGCGCCAGCGCGCGCTCCAACCCGCGCGTCCCGCGGGCCGGGCGGCCTCGCTGGTCGCCGCCGGCGCCGCGTCCTCCCGCTGGGCCGCCTGGGGCGGGCCGGCGGCACCCGACCCGGCCGTCTGGGGCGGGCCGGCGGCACCCGCGGGCAGCTCGACCGGGGCATCACTGATCCCCATCCGGCGGCGCAGGCCGTCACTGCTCAGCAGCAGATAGAACGCGAGCATCATGAACAGGACCATGAAGAAGTCGTTGTGGTCGCCGCCCAGCCCCCAGACCAGCATCAGGGGGTTGGCACCCACGAAGAGGAAGGCGGGCAGCGGAGCGCGGCCGAGCAGGCGCGCGCAGCGCCACACCAGCGCCAGCCCGCCCAGGCTGGCGAGCATCAGCGAGGCCTTGAGCACCCAGTAGCCGGCCGGCACCCCGAGCGGGGCCAAGGCGTAGGTGAACAGCGTGAACAGAGGGCCATAGGGACTGAGGAGGTGGTGCCAGTTGCTGTAGATGAACGCGGGATCCGTGTGGGGCTCGACGGAGGGAATCGTCGCGTAGGGATTGAGGTGGTGCACCACGCCCATACGGCCGTAGTTGATGTAGTTGAAGACGTCGGTCAGCGGCAGCGGCGCCGACAGGAAGAACACGACGTGCAGGAGCACGACCGCGACGATCGCCCAGCGGGTATTGATCCGCCGAGCACAGATCAGCATCACGACGTAGAGCACGAACATGAACACGACGGCCAGGCTGAAGCCCCACTGCAGAACGGTGCGGCTGGGGTCCACGCCGGGCAGCAGGTGCCCCAGGGGGCCCGACATCCATCCGGGGAAGCCGGCGTGCGACGGCGGGCTCAGGAAGCTGGCGCGGTCGTTGGCGATCAGCACGATGAGCGTGCTGAGTACGAGAATGCCCGCCAGCGCCGTCCCTCCCGCCGCCGCTACCCAGCTGGCTGGGAGGGGAGCGAGGCGGGCACGGCGCAGAGCACTCTTTCGCTTGACCACCAGGGTCGAGCCAAGGGGTAGACGTGTTGCGTCGGTGGACATCTCCGTCAGGCTTTGCCTCAAAGGAACGCGGCCCGGGCTCGACGGGAGCCCCCGCGGAGCAGGGAGAATACCGGGCACGCGGGCGTTCTTGGCCGTCGTGGACCGGCAGAAAAGCAGAAGGCCCGCCAGGAGGCGGGCCTTCGGGTCAGGCGCTAGCGATGCGCGCTAGACAGCCTGGACGTTGACGGCCTTGGGTCCCTTGTCGCCGGCCTCGGCGTCATAGGAGACCTTGGCGCCCTCGGCCAGAGAGCGGTAGCCCTCGCCGAGGATCCCCGTGTGATGGACGAAGAGATCCTTCTGTCCGTCGTCGGGGGTGATGAAGCCGAAACCCTTGTCGTCGCTGAACCACTTGACGGTCCCGGTTGGCATGGTGCGATCCTCCACTTGTGTTCGTGCTGCGACGAGGAGGATGCTTTTGAGAGCTTCGACCTGCGAGCGCTGGCACTTCGTTTGCGCCGGCAAGATGCCGGCCAGTCAGCGCGCAAGCTACCAGGTTCCGAAGGGAATGTGTGGGCCCGTCATCAGGTTTCTGCCGTCAGGGTCGGCACGCTGGGCCCACCAGCCCCGCATGGTCAGTAGCGGGCGAAGCTGTGGTAGTCGGCTCGCTCGAGGGCGCGCCAGGTGTAGACGGTGCTGACCAGGAACATGACCAGGGCCCCGGCGACCATGCCGATGACGCTCCACCAGAACGGGCCGGTGCGGCTGAGGATGATGGACAGCGGCACGCCCACGACGATCGCTGCACCGAGCGCATAGGTGATCGGCCAGCGCAGGGCCAGCGAGGTCAGGATCACGATGTTGGCCAAGGCGAGAGCAATCAGGCCGTAGCCGACGACCGCCCACAGGTGCACGCTCTGGGTGTCTGACTGTGACAGGTAGCGCGTCACGTCGCCGCTGCCCGGGATCTCGGTGATCAGGCCCACGACCACATGGACCACCACTCCGAGCACGATGATGAGCACCAGCATCCGGCCCATCTGGCGCATATAGAAGCTGCGCAGGTCGGTGTTGTGGCGCTGAGTCTCCCCGCCCCGGTAGTCGCGCTGCGCCGTCAGCAGCCGCAGGGAGATCGCGTTGACGATGACCTCCAGATAGGCCATCGCGCCCACCACCGAGATCAGGGCCCAGTCCAACCCCAGCTCATAGTTGCTCGAGAACCACACCGCCAAGGGGTGGTGTCCAGCTGACCACGCGACCAGCCGGTCAGCGAACAGAAACGAGAAGTACAGGACCCCGTAGATGAAGGTCGGAGCGCTGTAACGAACCAGCGTGCTGCGTTCGGGAAGGGTGGCCAGGCGCAGGTCACCCTCGGTGGTCCTGGCCCGGCGGCGCAGGACCAGGTCACTGAGGGCCAGCGAGACGATGATCGCCACCGTCACCCCAAGCCAGTGCGACACGTACAGCCCGGTGCCGGCCAGAGTGCGGGTGAGCTGAACCGCGGCCAGGCCGCAGATGGTCGTGAGCAGGATCAGCGAGTAGCGTCGCAGCATGTAAAGCACCGCGTTGGAGAGCAACAGGCCACACTGCAGCGCGTAGTAGACGAGGCCCACCTGCACCAGGTTGCGCGGAAAGACACCGAAGAGCTCGTTTCCGCCGTAGACCAGCGCGCCCACCACCACCACGGCAAGCACCGCCACGCCGGTGAGCCGATAGGTGATACGGCGCTCCAGGATGTACTTCTCTGCGCCGGCGAACATCGGACCGAGGTAGCCGAGCGCCTGGATGAAACCCGCCGTGACCGTGAAGCTGAGCCCCACCGAGCCAGCGACCACCGATGCCTGAGCCGTGGTGAAGTGCAGCGAGGCCCACAGCGACTCGCCGAACACCAGCAGGCAGGCGAGCTGCAGACCGAGAGGTACGAAGAAGAACCCTCCCCTGATGTACGCGCGCAGGGGCCGGGTGATGACGATCTCCTCGTCTCCCGGCGGACCGCTGTCCAGCGCCGCGACGGGTAGGCCGCGCCGCTCGGCCCCGCGCCGGCACGCCGGCAGCAGCTCGGCGGCCAGGGCAAAGATGTTGGGCTGTCCGAACTTCTCCCGCGCATCGACGTCACGCAGACCGCGGCTCTCGAGCAGCGCCGCCACCGCCAGCCGGTCGATCGGCGACCCAGCACGGTCGAGGATCCATTCGACCAGCTCGGCCCGCTGAGCGTCCTCCTCAGTTGTGCTCAGAGGATCGCTCAGGCCGCGCGTGCCAGCGCCCGGTCATAGACCCCGCGGTAGGCCCTCAGGAACTGCTCGGGACGGTGCCTCGCAGCCACACGCCGGCGCCCCTCGGCGCCCATGCGCTGTCTCAGCGCGGCGTCAGAGCACAGGCTCAGGATGGCCCGCCCCGTCGCCCTGGGGCTGGCGGGCGCCACGACCAGGCCGGCGGCGGCTCGGCCGCGACCGCCGGCCACCAGCTCAGCG
Organism: Solirubrobacteraceae bacterium; assembly: GCA_036252775.1. Lineage (GTDB taxonomy): Bacteria > Actinomycetota > Thermoleophilia > Solirubrobacterales > Solirubrobacteraceae > DASYID01. Next base: position 3,132 of record DASYID010000114.1, on the reverse strand, counting down.
CAGCCGCCGACATCGGTGGTCACCACGGGCAGACCGGCCGCCATCGCCTCCAGCAAGGCCAGAGGCTGGCCCTCGCTGACGCTGGGGGACACAACCACGTCCAGCCGCGGATACCACGGCGCGGGGTCCACCTCCCCCAGGAAGCGCAGCCGCTCGCCCAGCCCGATCTCGTCGGCCAGCTCCAGGCATCGACCGGCATAGGCCGGGTCGTGGTCCAGGGGCCCCAGGACGACGAAGTCGGTGTCGGGCCGCTCCTCCGCTACGACCCGGCAGGCGCGAACGAACCCGAGGATGTCCTTGATCGGGCTGACGCGAGCCACCACTCCAACGGTGAGACGCTCGCCGCTCCGCGGCGCGCCGGCCTCGGCCTCACGCAGGCCGGGCAGGGACACGGCGTTGGGGATCACGTTGACCGCGGGGGCGCCGGCCTGACGCTGCCGGCGGGCGTTGGCGGTACAGACAGTGGTGATCTCGCCCGCCAGCGGGTAGGTGGCGTGGGCCATCTGCTCCAGCGCCTGGGCCCACTCCTCGCGGACCTCGTGAGGATCTGTCACCCGCCGCGCGCTGCCCTGCCACTGGCCCTGGTAGTCGCCGCGCACTCCGGGCAAGAAGCGCACCTCGCGCCAGTACAGACCGTGCTCGGTCAACACCATCGGCCGGCGCAGGGCCTGCGCGACCCGTCCGGCCACGCTGCCCGCTACGCCGGTGGAGAGGGCGTGATAGACGCGGGCGTCCGGCATCCGGTCCTCGAAGTTGCGCGCGTCCACCGGGTGATCGGGATCGAGGGCGATCTCGCGTACCTCGGTCACGTTGCTCGGCGGCTGGTAGGCATCGGCGTGTGGCGGAGTCTGATCGTGGGCGAGATGGGCGACGGCAAAGCTGACGTCGTCAAGCCCCTCGGTCAGCTGCTGAACCCACTCCGACAGGCCGCCGGTGAGCTTCGGGTAGGTGCCCTCGAGCACCAGGCAGACATCAACCATCAGTGGACCTCCCGCAGTGTGATCAGACAGAATGGGTCAAGCACCTACACACTCTACGCCTGCGGCTGGCGGTCACCTAACGATTGACACGAGTCATGGCCTTTGCGCAGGTAGAGCGGAAAGGACTCAAGTGCCGCCGTCGGCGGGCCGCCGAGTCGGGGGACGGCCCACCGCGACCACGGCTGGGGGCCAAAGGCAAAGGCGATGTCAAACCCCTCCGCCCGCACGGCCGCCTGGACACGCTCGTCATGCCAGCCTGACGGGTAGGCGAAGCTGCGGCACCGCTCGCCGCTCAGCGCCTCGATCTCGAATCGTGATCGGGCCAGCTCCTCGGCCAGATCGCGGTCGCCCAAGGTGCGCAGGTCCGGGTGATACATGGAGTGGCAGCCCAGCTCCATGCCCATGGCGTGCAGCTCGCGCGCCTGACCGCCGCTCACGATCTGGCCCGCCTCCCCCAAGCGGGGCTCGCGATTGCCGAACAGACCCGGGGCGAGAAAGAACGTGCCCGGCACTCCGCGGTCAGCCAGCAGCGGGGCGGCCACGGTCAGCGCGTCCAGCCAGCCGTCGTCGAAGGTCAGCACGGCCAGGCCCCCGGGGGGCTGGTTGCCCGTCCAGGTGTCGGCCAGCTCCGCCGCACCGGTAAACCGGTGACCGGCCTCGCGCAGGAACTCCACGTGCCAGGCCAGCCGGTCGGGGCTGGTGATCATCCCCCCACCATCATCTCCGGCCGGGCCCAGGGGCCTGACCAGGTGATAGGTGAGGACGAGGCTCGGCGGGCTCGCGTCGGCCTGCGGAGGCCAGCCGGCCCCCGCCGCCGAAGCACCGGACGGGCTCATCCCGGGCCGGGCTCGCCTTGGGCGCCCGCCAGGCGCTGATAGACCGCCCGGTACTGACCGATCGACTGCGCCACCCGAAAGTGGGCCAGAACGCGCTCGCGTCCCTGGCGGCCAACGGTGAGGCGAAGGTCCTCGTCGCTGAGCAGCTGGACGAGCCCGGCCGCGAGCCCCGCCGGATCGCGCGGGGCGACCACCACGCCGAAGCCCTCGAGCGCCTCGCGCACACCCCCGACGTCGGTGGCCACCACCGGCCTCTCGCAGGCCATGGACTCGAGCACCGTGTAGGGAAAGCCCTCCGAGATGCTCGACAGCACGCTGAGATCGCCCTCGCTGTAGACCTCCGACGGACGGTTGTGAAAGCCGCCGAACTCGAAGGTCTGCTCGAGCCCGAGCTCGGTGACCAACGCCTGGCAGCGGGCGGTGTAGGGGAGGTCGGCGTCCAGCGAGCCGTAGAGCAGGAACAACACGTCCGGAAGGCTCTCGCGTACGACCGCCGCCGCCCTGATCATCGTCTCGACGTCCTTGAGGGGAAACACGCGGGCCGCCGCGATGACCACGGGGCGCCCCAGGCGTTCAGCCGGCTTGGGGCGCGGTCGAAACAGCCCGGGATCGATGCCGTTGTAGATGGTCTGGATCTTGTCCTCGTGCACTCCGTAGGGGAGCTCCCAGCGCCGGTTGAAGTTGGCCACCGGGGCGACCACGTCGGCGTAGTAGTAGTTGAGCTTGGCCACGAAGGTGGACAGGCGCATGAGGAACTGCTTGGCGAACGGGGTGAACGGGTCGGTCGAGATCGCTATGTAGCGCTCCCTGACCCAGACGCCGTGCTCGGTGAGCAGGAAGGGTGTCCCGTGCTCGAGCTTGGCCACCACTCCGGCCAGCCCGGCAAACCCGGCGATCGTGGAATGAACGAGATCGACCTGGGGCACCTGGACGTTGAGGGGGAGCATGTAGTTGAACATCCAGCGCAGCGCACCCGTGAGATCGGCCATGCTGGGCTCCGAGCCCCCGGCGCCCGGTCGGTTCTCGTCGAGCTCGCGCCGGGTCTCTTCGACGAACGCCTGCCACGCCGGTTGGGACTTCCACGCCGTCGCCCAGTCGTAGCGGCGAAAGAAGCGCCACAGGTCATGCACGACCTCGCCGTAGCCTCCGGGATCCGCGTTCTCGTCGCGCATCCCCCGAAGCATTCGCCTGAGCACCGGAACGAACACTCTCCCGAGCAGCTCATCGGTGGTGGCCGCCCGGCGACGCGAGAGCTCCCGCGAGGACAGCTCGGGGCGCAGCTCGGCCGATGGGTCGATGGCCCCCCACAGCGGCAC
>DASYID010000113.1:0-19529 GCA_036252775.1 Solirubrobacteraceae bacterium | reverse complement strand
ACCAGTACTCCGAGTGCCCGGCGTCGAGCAGGGCACGGGCCCGCAGCAGCTCCGCCGGACGTCGGTCGACCGCCGGGTTGGTGGTGTAGGAGACGGGGTAGCCGTAGCGCTCGAGGAAGCGCACGATGGCCACGTCGCGGATCAGGAACTGTCCGGCGCCGTCGATGCTGTCGTAGGGGCGGTCATAGGAGACCTCGACTCCCTGGGTGCTCCCGGTGGCCGCCACCGGTCTGCCCCCCGGGTACAGGCTGTCGCCTCCCCAGGCGTTGTAGGCCTCATAGGTGGCGGTGGAGATCTGAACGACGAGCGGCGCCGGCCGGGCCCCCTCGACGATGAACAGGCAGTCGCGCCGCGCGCCACGCCCGGCCGACAGCGAGACGACGTAGACCCCCGTCGGCATGTTGACCGGCACGGTGAAGCTCAGGGTCGGCTTCCAGTGACACTCGGTCAGCCCGGTGTCGGATCGGTGATGGCAGGGTGGCTGAGCCGCGACGGGCAGCGGCGGGCTGCTGGCCACCAGCCTCGCGCCCCGACCGCCGTACCAACCCATCCGGTAGATGCGCACCGTCACCTTGGGCGAGCGGGCGGCGCGAACATAGATGCGCTGACGATCACCGGGGCGCACATCCTGCTCGGCCACGTAGCCCTCGACGTCGCGGCGGCCCTCCGCGCGGCGGGGCAGCCGCCAGGCGCTTGACCCCGGCCGGGCGTTCTCGGCAGCCACCGACGGCGGCGTGGAGCCCGAGGGAAAATTGAAGCTAAGGGCCCCTCCGGGGCCAGGGGACGCGTGATTGGCACCGCCAGCCCCGTGGCCGCTGCCGGCGCCGGCACCGCAGCCAGCCGCCGCCAGGGCGAGGGCCAGCCCCGCGGCGCACCCGCGGCGCGGCCCGGCGAACGCCCTCGCCACGCCGCTCAACGGCACCGGGGTCCGTGATCGAGCACGCGGCCGAGGTCAAACCGAGCCACGACTCGGATCGTGCCGGGGCGCGAAGCGCGGACCTGGGTCCAGCCCTCGCTGCCCTGCGAGACGCAGCCGCGTCCGCCCACGACCTCCCAGTAGGGGGTGAAGTGCACGCGCACGCGCACGAGTCCGGGACGGTCGAGCGCCACCTCGAAGGACTGGTTGTGCAGGGCGAGCAGGCGGCCCGGGCCGTCGGTGAGCGCCTGGGGATGGGTGAAGGAGAAGACGATCCAGTGGGGGCTGGAGAACACCGGCACCAGATAGGGAAGCCCGGAGCGCACCAGCGCGACCTCCTGCTCGCTGGAGGTGTCGGGGGCGGCATCGGGGAGCGCGACATAGCGCACGCCCACCTGCTCCAGCCAGGTGCGGTAGGCGTCGGGGGTGAGCTTGCGGTTGTAGAAGAGCTGGTTGTAGCGCGTGTCGAGCTGGCGCTCCCAGCCCCGGGCCAGCATGAAGCGGTTGCCCAGGAAGGTCGCGTCCCAGTGGGTCTTGGTGAACGGGACCTCCAGGCGCCCGAGTGGCTGCTGGTGGTGGTTGAGATAGTCGATTACCGGCTGGTAGTAAGGGGCGTTGACCGACGCCTCGCCCAGCGTCTTGACCACCTCGCGTACGGGCGAGTTCCACTGGTAGGCGAACAACGCGCCCAGTCCGACGGCCATGCCCGCGAGCCCGATCCTCGAGGCGTGTCGTCCCACCCACATCGGCATGGGCGGGCGGCCGGCGACGGCGCACACGAGCACCGGCCAGCTGAACATGGCCGACAGCCGGCTTATGTTGCCTCCCATCGGCGTACGCATCTCAAAGGAGGCGAACACGGCCACCACGTAGAGGCCCGCGCCGACCCGCAGGGTCCATTCCTCGCGGGGCAACAGCGTCGCGGCGGCCAGCGTGAGCAGCACCGCGCCGACGAAGGCGTCGTTGCCGAAGGGCTGGCGGCCCCCCTCGGGGAAGGCCACCGACAGCGCACCGGTGAGCGCCAGCGCCGGCACCATCAGCGCCAGCGCCGGCCAGCGTCCCCCGGGCAGGGTCTGCGCCTCGGGTGTGGCCTCGACGACCTCCTCGCGCAGGCCGAGTACGCGGGTGATCAGGTGGGCGGCCCCGGCGAGCGCCAGAAACAGGCCCGCCACCGGACTGGCGGCCGCGCACAGAAACGAGCCCAGCGCCGCGGCGGCCAGCCGCCCGCGCTGGTAGGCCAACAGGGCCGCCAGGCCGAGGGTGACGCCCAGCGCAAAGGTCAGTCGGCCAATCAGCAGGTCGGTGAGGGTGGTCAGGGCAAAGCACCACGTGCCCAGCCGGGCCCGGGGCCCGAAGTGCGCCAGGGCCAGGCGCGAGAACAGCCATGTGGAGGCGATCGCGGAAAAGGCTCCCAGCACGCGCAGGCCGAGCAGCGCGCCCAGCTGGGGGAACAGCAGGCTGTAGCCCGGCACGTGGTGACCGCCGTACCAGTTGTTGTCCCACAGGCTGAGGCCGTCGCGGTTAAACAGGGTGGCGCGGTAGACCTGGGCCGCCAGGTCGGGGGTGCGAAGCTCGGTCAGCAGCCAACCCGCGGACAGCGCCGCGGCGAGCACGGTCGGCCCCTCGGCGCGCATGAGCGCACCGAGGCGGGCCACCAGGGGCCCGCGCGCCAGGATCCTGGCCGCCGCGCTCATGCCGATAGGAGGGTGGCCGACTCGACCGCTGTCATGCCGCGGCCTCCGCCGCTCGCTTGCGGCGTGCCTCGCGAATCACCTGGCGAAAGCTCCGGTAGCGGAAGATGACCACCAGGGCCGCGAAGCCCAGGGCCAGCGTGAACACGGTGATGGCGATCTGCTGACCCACCGAGAAGGCGGCAACGGTGTCCGTTGGCGCCGACGTCGAGAAGATGACCACCAGCAGCGCCTGCTGGACCCCCACCCCGCCGGGGGTGAAGGGGACCACGGCGGCCAGCACCTGGGCGGCCAGCACCAGGATCGCGTTGGTGACCGTCGCCCCGATGCCGAAGGCCTGCAGCAGGAACATGTAGGAGGCCGCCCGGAACAGCCAGCCGGCGAACTGGGGCACGCACATGCCGATGATGTAGCGGCGTGGCTCGCTCAGGATGGCGAAGCCCTGGCGCGTGTTGCTCCAGAACTCGGCGATTCGGCGCGACATGATGGCCACCGTGATGAGGGAGATCTCCACCAGGGTGGTGATGGCAAACAGCGTGAAGGCCGGGTGGTTGCCGAAGAAGGCCAGGTCAAAGGAGGACAGGCCACCGAAGTCCTGGGGCTTGGGAAACACCCCCTGGGCGAAGGCGTAGCCCATGATCAGCAGGCACATGACGCCATCGAAGATTCCCCCCACGAACAGCGCCGCGGTGACGGTCGGATAGGTCGAGTTGGGAATCGAGGCCCGCGTGAGCACCAGCTGCACCACGCTCCCGCTGCCGGCGGGCACGACGCCGTTGAGTCCGTAGGCCGCCACGTAGGCCCCCCAGATCCGCCGCCAGGTGAAGCGCTCGTCGGGATAGGCACTGCGCAGGGCGTTGAACGACGCCCGCGAACGAAACAGCAGGTAGACCCCGAAGCAGGCCAGCGCGATGCCCAGCGAACCCCAGTCCAGATTGGCCAGGCTGTCAAAGAATTCACCCGCCGCCTGGGTGAAGGCGCGGAAGGTGTCACCGATGGAGGCGAGGAGCGCGGGCACGTGAGACTGCAAGGATGACGACTGACCGAGGCCGACAACGCGCCCTGAGGCCAGGCCGGTGCGCCAGAATGAGCCCCTTGCGCCTCGCTACGGTCGTCTTGTGCCTGATGGTCGGGCTGCTGGCCGTGCCCGACCGGGTGGCCACGGCGGCGGCCCCTGGGCGCACCCTGGCTATCACGCCCCCGCCGGCCCGGCTCCTCGGCGGCGGCTGGCGCTTCCGGCTCGATCCCCATGACGCCGGTCAGCGCGCCGGATGGTGGCATGGGGCCACCGACGCCGGCTGGAAGGCGGTTTCCTTGCCCCACGTGTTCGATCACCGCCCCCTGCCCCAGCTGTTCCGGGGCACCGTGGGCTGGTATGCCCGCAGCCTCGTGGTCCCCCCGGCGCCGGCGGGGTTCGGCTGGGCGGTGCGCTTCGAGCAGGTCCGACGGGTCGCGTCGGTGTGGCTGAACGGTCGCCTCCTGGGTGTCCACCGCGATCCCTACACCCCGTTTGACCTGGCGCTCAGCGGCCTTCGTCCCGGCGCCAACTCGCTGGTGGTGCGGGTCGACAACCGCAAGGGCGCCGACCCACGGGAGGGCTGGTGGAACTGGGGCGGGATCACCCGGCCGGTCACGCTCCTGGCGCGCGGGCCCGTGGTGCTGTCCGATCTGGGGCTGCTGAGCACGCTGCGCTGCCCGCCCGGGGGCCCTTGCGGCCCGGCCGCGGTGACGGTCGACGGCTGGGTCACCAACCGCTCGTCCGCGCCGGTCACCCCACAGGTAGCCATTGGGCTGAGCCGCCCGCACTCGAGTTCGAGCGCCACCGGCAGCACGACGCTCTCCCGCCTGGCCCCGGGGGCCACGGCGCACGTGCACTTCAGCGTGCCCGTGCGCGGGCCACGCGAGCTGTGGACACCGAGTCACCCTCGCCTGTATGACGCGGTGGTGCGTACCACCGTCGGGTCGACAGTGGCCCAGAGCGACCGGCGTGCCGTCGGGCTGCGCTCGGTCGCCGTCCACAACGGGATGCTGTACCTCAACGGCCGGCGCATCGAGGTCCAGGGCGCGTCGATTCAGGAGGACCTGCCCGGGCGCGGCCCGGCGCTCAGACCGGCCGACCTGGACACGATCGTCTCCGAGCTGCGAGCCGTTCATGCCACCGCCACGCGCGCGCAGTACCTGCTCAGCGCCGGGCTGCTCGATCGCCTGGATCGAGCGGGCATCCTGGTCTGGTCCCAGGCGCCGATCTACCATCGCGACGCGCTGTTGACCACGCCCGCCCAGCGCGCCGAGGCGCTGGCCACCGTGCGGGGCACAGTGCTGGAGGCTCGCAGCCACCCGTCGGTGATCACCCACTCGGTGGCCAACGAACTGTCCCCGGAGCCCGACCGCGTCCCGTCCACCCGGACGTTCCTGCTGGCGGCGGCCGACCTGGCCCGCGGCCTGGACCCCACGCTGCCGGTCTCGCTGGACCTGCTCAGCTACCCCGGCTTCCCCCGTGAGCGCACCTACGCGAAGTTCGATCTGCTGGGCATAAACAACTACTTCGGCTGGTACCCCGGCCACGCCGATCACTCGACCGCCAACCCGGCTGACCTCGCTCCCTTCCTGCGCCAGACCCATGCCCGCTATCCCGCCCAGGCCATGGTCATGACCGAGTTCGGAGCCGAGGCCACGCTGACCGGTCCCGCCCGAGACAAGCAGACCTACGCGTTCCAGCAGGACTACCTGCGCCGCACGCTCGCCCTCGTCGACGCGCTGCCGTTCATGAACGGAGCGCTGTACTGGACGCTGCGGGAGTTCGCGGTCAAGCCCCACTGGGACGGAGGAGCCCGCCGCCCGGACTCTCCGCACGACTCCATTCATCACAAGGGGCTGCTCAGCTATGCCGGCGTCCCCAAGCCCGCCTGGTACACGGCTCAACAGCTGTTCGCTCACGCGGCGCTGTATCGCCCCTCACGCCCGGCCACCCGCGCTCCCAACCCGATCCTGACGATCGTCGCCGTGCTGGGACTGCTCGGCCTGCTGGCGGTGATCGGCGCGCTGCTCGCCGTAGCGGTGTGGTCGTTCCTCGGGCTGCGCGCGGACGCTCGGGCGGACCCCTGGCCGGCTCCTCGTCCGCTGGATCTGCGGGGCGAGCGCCGAGCCGACACGACCTACGCGTGAGGCCCGGATGATTCGGCGTGCCGCGGTGGGCCTGCTGGCGTTGGCGGTGGTCCTGCTCGGCGCCTGCCGCCGCGTGAGTCCACCGATGCTGGCGCCCAGCGCTCTGACGGCGACCCGCCACTTCAAGGTGCTGCCCGTCTACTGGGTGGGCATGCGCTTCGACGGCGTACCGCTCACCGCCGCCGACCGGCCCGCCGACTACGACCCCTCGCTGGGGATGCGCGTGTACTACGGGGACTGCCTGCGTCACCGCTCGCCCCTGGGCTCCGGCGGCTGCACGCTGCCGCTGGAGATCACCTCGGTGCTGCTCAAGGTCCACTCCAACCAGCCTCTGGGCGTGCACCACGCGACTCACCGGCGAGGCGTGCCCGCGGTGATCTTCGATCATGGCCGCTCGATCGAGCTCTACACCGGCCGCGTGGCGATCGACATCTTTGCCACCACAGCCCGACGGGCCGAGCGTGCGGTACGCGCGCTGCGCACACTCAACACGCGCCCCTCATACCGAAGCGGCCCCCTGCCCCCTCCCGACTACTCCCTGGTGCCGTGGGACTAGCCGCGAGCGGGCCGCCGAGCGGGACGCTGGCCCCGCTCGCGAGCGGCCCGCCGACCGGGACGCTGGCCCTGCTCGCGAGCGCGCGGCCGACCGCGACGCTGGCCCTGCTCGCCACCCTCGCCGCCTTCCTGGTCACCGGAGGCGATCCGGCTACCGCGGCACCTCTGCCGCGGCTGGCCGGACCGGTCCTGATCGCGCTGGTCGGGCCCCCGCGCTACCCGCCTCGGGCCGCGCCCGGACCTTCGCTTCTGCAGCTCTTCGCCCGCGACCCTGCCCTGCCCGCCCTGGGCCTGCTGGGACCCACCGAGGGTGGCTACTCCCAGCCGCAGGCCCTGCTTGACCTGACCCAAGGCAACCGGGTGTCGCGCGCCAGCTACGTCCCCGAGGAGCCGCCGGCGCTCAACCCGGTGCCCACCGGCGTCGGCGCCCGCGTGCCCGCCTGGGCTGCGGTGCTCGCCCGGGCCCGGCGTGCGCCCAGCGACCTGCATCCGGGGCTGCTCGCGGGATCGCTGCCCGGCGGGGCGGCGTTTGTCACCTCGGACGCGAGACCTGGACCCGACGCCGTGCTCGCTGCCGATCGCGCGGGTCGTATCGCCGAGCTGTCGAGCGGCCCGCCGGGCACGCTGCTCAGCCGCACGCGGGCTCAGCTGGGCCGCCACCGGCTCGTCGTGCTCGACGCGCCCCGTGGCCCCGACGGGCTGGTCCTGGTGGACCGAGTGCTGGCCGACCGGCCGACGGGCGAGCTTGTCCTGGTGGTCAAGCAGCCCCCGTACACCGGCCCGACCGAGCAGCTGCGCCCCGACCTCCTAGCCATCGCCGCGGCGGGCCTGCCCTCGGCCCCCGGCGGGACCTCCGGGAAGGCGGGACCCGCCGGTGCGCACGGCGGGCCCTCCGCCCGCGGCGGGCCCGCCGTGGCGGCGACCCCGATGGGTGCTCGTCCTGTCGCTCTGACCTCTGACAGCACCCGTCGCGACGGCCTGGTCGATAGCAACGACGTTCTGCCCACCGTCCTGACCCACCTCGGACGGCCGGTGCCCGCGGGCGTGACCGGACATCCCCTGCGCGAAGCAGACGCCACCACTACGGCGGCAAGCCTGGAGTCACTGGCCCACCGGCTGCGGGTGATCGGCGACCGTCGCTCCCCCACCATCCTGGCCTTCCTGTTGGTGTGGCTCGGGGTGATCCTGACCCTGGGCGCGGTCACCGCGGTGGCCGACCGCCGGGGCGCGGTTACCGGGCGGCAGGGCGCCCTCGCCGAGCGGCAGGGCGCGCTCGCCGAACGGCAGGGCGCCCTCGCCGAGCGGCAGGGCGCGCTCGCCGGGCGACGGGGCGCCCGGGCCGGCCTGCGCATCGGCGGACTGGCCGCTCTGTGGGCACCGGTGACCGTGCTGCTCAGCTCAGCGGTGGATCCCTCCCAGGGTGCTGAGATCGCCATCGTGGTTGGCGGCGCGATGGTGCTGGGGGCCCTGAGTGACCGCCTGCTGGCCTGGCCCCGGGCCCCGATCGCCCCGGCGGCGGTGATGCTGCTCGCCTACAGCGTCGACCTGGCCCGGGGCTCGCCCCTGATCGCCCGCTCACTGCTGGGCCCGAACCCGATCTTCGGGGCTCGCTTCTACGGCGTGGGCAACGAGCTCGAAGCCTCGCTGGGCATCGTGGCGTTCGCCGGCCTGGCCGCCCTGCTCGGAGGGCGGGCGCCAGACCGCCGCTCGCTGGGCGCCTTTGTCGCGGTGGGACTGGCGCTGACGGCGATCGCCAGTGCCGGTGGCCTCGGAGCGGACGTGGGCGCGGTGTTCACCATCGGTGGGGCGACGGCGGTTGGTGCGGTCATGCTGCTTCCGGGCGGCCCCTCACGGCGAGCGGTGGCGCTTTCGGTGGCCGCCCCCCTGGCCGGCCTGCTCCTGCTGGCGCTCGTGGATCTGGTCGCGGGCTCGGGCGGGCACTTCAGCGACAGCGTGTTGCATGCCGGCAGCCTCAGCGACGTGCTGCGCACCGCCGAGCGCAAGCTCGGGCTGGCCTGGGGGGTGCTGGGCCACGGCCTGTACCCGGTGGAGACCGCGGTCTGTCTGCTGGCCATCGCCTACACGGTGCGGACCCGTGGGCGATTCCTGGGCCCGGTGAGCGGTGCGCCGGCCTGGCGGGCCTGCTTTGCCGGGGGTGCGTTCGGCGCGGTCCTGGGCTCACTGGTCAACGACTCGGGCCCGATGGTTCTGGTGATCGGAACCGTCGCTCTGGCCTGCGTGGGTGCCTACGTGAAGGCCGGCCCCCGCCTCGCCTCCTCCGACGAGCGTCGATTGGCGCGCGCTCCTACGCGCCGCCCAGCTGGATCGCCTTGACCACGAGCATGGCCACAGCGACCGCCAGGTAGGCGGTCAGGCCGCGCATGGCCAGCCGGCGTCCGAACGACCAGTGCGGGCGCTCGAGCAGGGCCAGGGGCGGCATCGTCCAGGACATGCGGTCAACTCCTTCGTCAGTGGCCTCGCGCCTCAGCGAGCCAGTACGCCAGGCGTAGGCGCCGCCGAAGGCCAGCGCGAGCCCCATGCCCACCGCCAGGTAGCCCGCGAGCTGGGGCACGTTGACCGACGGGAAGACCGTCGTGGTGATCAGGACGATCGACAGGACGAGCAGGACGGCGATGATTACGGTGGCCAGCGCGTTCAGCCAGGGGCGATTGACCCAGGGCCCGAGCACCGCTCGGTCGTTGCACAACAACAACAGGAAGACGATCGAGCTGGGCAGAAGCAGGCCGGCCAAGGCCTGCACGGCGACCGTGATCAGGCCCAGCGGCGCCCCTGGCAGCAGCACGATTGCCGCCGCCAGGGCCACCAGCGCCCCGAACCCGGCATAGAAGCTCCGCGCCTCGCGAAAGCCGCGATCCAGCGACTGGCGGCCCCCCAGGATGTCGCCGACCGCGTAGGAGGTGGCCAGCGTCACCGCGGCGGCACCGATCAGCGAGGCATTGAGCAGCACGACGGCAAAGAACGACCCGGCCGTTGATCCCAGGCTGTCCCCCAGGGCGCGCGCGGTGGCGCCCGCGTCTTTGAAGTGCCCGGCGGCGACGGTGCTGCCCAGTCCGAAGGCGGTCACCGAGATCAGTGCGCCCGCTCCCAGCACGACGACGAATGCGCCGATCACCGTGTCGGCTCGCTCGTAGTTGATCCAGCGCGGAGTTATGCGCTTGTCGACGATGTTGGACTGCTGAAAGAACAGCTGCCAGGGGGCCACGGTGGTACCGACAATCGCGATGATCAGCAGGACCGAGCGCGAGCTGGCCCCGCCCTGGATCCCCGGGATGAGAGTGTGGTGGACGATCTGGCCCACACCGGGATGGCTGAGGATCAACAGCGGGATGACCAGGAAGTTGGCGACCACGAAGACGTACATGAAGCGCTCCCAGCTGCGAAAGCTCCCAGAGGCCGTGATGGCCAGCAGGGCGACAGCGGCCAGCGGTACCGCCAGCGTGTCGCTGACCCCGAAGTAGCCCAGGGCGAGGCTCACGCCGATGAACTCGGTGACGATCGTGCAGAAGTTCAGGATCAGCAGGGCCCCCACCGAGAACCAGCCCCAGGCCCGGCCAAAGCGCTCGGAGATCAGCCGGGCATAGCCGACCCCCGTGACCGCGCCCAGGCGGATGACCATCTCCTGGTTGACGATCAGCACCGGGATCAGCAGCAGTAGCGTCCACAGCAGGCTGGTGCCGTAGTCCTGTCCGGCCTGGGCGTAGGTGGATACGCCTCCCGCGTCGTTGTCGGCGACCATGACGATCAGCCCGGGACCCATGATCGCCAGCAGGGCCAGCAGCCGGGCTCGCACCCCGCGGCGGGCGTCGGTGTCGTGCATCGAGATCGAGCCCAGCGCCCCCCGAATGTCGCCGATGCGCTCCTCGTCCAGGACGGGCGGCGCCGCCGCGGAGGCGAGCACCCCAGCGCCAGCGGAGAGGGCCGGCACAGCGCAAGACGGCGTCGGCGTCTCGATCTCCTCAGCCATGTCGGTCACCTCCTTTCCTGACGGCATCGATCACTCCGGGCGAGCCCCGGGCGACCGACGCGTCGGATCGCAGGAGGCGCGCGAGCATGGCTCGCGCGCGGCCGGCCGGCCTACCGCACGGGGGCGGGCCAGGGGCGGTGCGCGAGCAGCCTCTTACTTCGGGGTTGGTCTGATTCCACGGTTCGGGCGCCTCGCTCGCTCAAGGGACGTTCAACGGCGATCTGTGGGGGCGCTCCCCGCCCCGCGGAGAGCGCGATCGAGGTTAGCATCGCACCCGTGGCGCCGGTCCCCGGCGCCGGCCCTAGCCGTGGACGACCCGGTGGCGACGTCGCCAGGCGGCAGGCAGGACCTGGTCGAGCACGTCGTCGACGGTGACCACGCCGACCAGGGTCTCGTTCTCGTCGATGACCGGCAGCACGGCCAGGTTGAAGTCGCTCATCAGGTTGGCCACGTACGGCAGGTCGGCGTCGGCGAATACCCGCTGGGGCTCGTGCTCGGCGGCCGCAGACAGCGGCTGGTCGTCGTCGCTGCGCAACAGCGCCGCCACCGGCAGCGACCCTGACAGGCGCCGGGCCTCGTCGAACACAAACACGGTGGCGGCCGCTTCGGGGGCGATCTCACAGTCGCGCACACGGGCGATCGCCTCGCGCACCGTGGTCTTCTCCGGCAGGGAGACGAAGTCCGGGCTCATGAGCCCCCCGGCCGTAGAGGGGTTGTAGCCCAGCAGGGTCCGGATTCGCCGCTGCTGGGCCACGGGCAGCAGGGCGAGGATCGGCTCGCGGCGCTCCTGATCGAGCTCGGCGACGAGGTCGGCGGCGTCGTCGGTGGCCATGCGACCGAGCAGCATCGCTGCCTGTGCATCGGAGCGCTCGCGGATGAACTCCAGCTGATGCTCATCGTCGAGCTCCTCGAACACATCCGCCTCGAGCTCGCGGTCGTGGCCTACGGCCTCGATGATCTCCTCTCCCTCGTCGTGGGAGGCCGCCTCCACCAGGTCGGCGATCTGGGCCGGGTGCAGACGGGCCAGCTTGCGGTGCCCGATGCGCAGACGGGAGCTCGGCACGTGCCCGACGAACGGCTCGAGCCGGGTCCAGTCCAACAGCCCCTCCCCCCCCTGTCCTTCCTGCCAACCCGGGAGCATGCGCCGCAGGCGCACGCGTCCGCTGGGATTGATGGCCACCACCCGCCACCAGCCGTCCACGCAGGTCAGCTCGATCTCCTGGGCGGTCACCAGACGGGCGCTCTCGACGTCTATGAGCGTGTGGCCGAGGACGTCCTCGCGTAGCAGCACCTCACCCTCTCGGCGCTCGAAGCGGCGGAGGTCCAGGCGCTCCCCCGACAGCGCGACACGGTCGGCGGCCAAGGAGGCCACCCGGTCGGCCGGCACGAACAGGTCGCGGCCACCGATGCGGGCCTTGATTCCCGTCACCGGCGGAAACCCACCGTCGGCCAGGCGCACGATCAGATCCTCGACCCGGCCCAACCGGTCACCCGAGCGGTCGACCAACGGACTCTTGAGCACCGCGGAGAGGTGCAGCAGCTTTTGGGTCACGGCGCCTTAACCGTAGGGCACGCGCCCGGCGTCACGTTCCGCCCCCGCACCCCGATCCGCTCGCGGCCGCCATACAGGCGAGGATGCTGGCCGCCGACGAGTTGCGCCCGACGTGAATGCGGGGCATGGTCAGGGGCGCCTGGGAGGACTCGTGGGTGCCGCCTTTGGTGGTCACCGCCAGCACGAAGCCGGCGCGGCGAACCTCCTCGACGACGGCCGGGGTCTGTGCCCCGTAGGGATAGGCGAAGAAGTAGACGAAGTGGCCCAGCACCCGCTGCAGGTCACGCCGCGAGCCGCTGATCTCCTCGCGCAGGCGGGCCAGCGGCAGGGCGGGGAGGTCGGCATGCGTCCGCGTGTGCGCGCCGATGTCCATTCCGGCGGCGTCCAGTCGCCGAACCTCGGTGGGATTGAGGAATCCCGGCTCGTGGTAGCGGCCGGTGATGATGTAGAAGGTGGCGACCAGGTGGTCGCGACGCAGGACGGGAAGGATCTCCTTGATGTCGTCGACGTAGCCGTCGTCGACGGTGATCAACACCGGTCGCGAGGGCAGCGAGGCCCCGCGGAAGAGCGCGTCGTAGAGCTGGGCCTGGGTTATGGAGTGGTAGTGCCCGCGGGCCAGCGCGTTCATCTCGGCGGCAAACACGCCGGGCTCCACCGTCTCGTCGGGGATCGACTTGGTCAGCTCGGTGGCAAACAGGTGCACCCGGTGATAGGTGAGGATGGGAACCCGCACGCTGCGGGGGGCGGCGCTGGGGGGAAGGCTGAGGGTCCGCACCCGACGCGGCGTCCTGTTCCCCGCGAGAGCTCGGCCACCGTGCGCGCTGGGCGCCCCGGCGCTGGCCCCGCCCCCGGGCCCCGTCTCCCGATGGCCGGAATTGCCCGCGCCGCCCGAGCTGCCCGAGCCGCAACCGCCAGCAGCCACCAGCGCCAACGCCACCAGCGCCCGGGCCAGCCACCTCATGGTCCCGATCCTCGGTGCGCCGCGTCGGCGCCCGCTTTCTCCAGCGCCGCGCCACCCCCATCCACTTGCCCCTCCTCGCCACCCCCATCCTCCTGCGCGTCCTCGCCGCCCGCATCCTCCTGGGCCTCCTCGCGCGCCTTGGCGCGGCTGCTCACCAGCGTGACGGCGCCCGCCAGCGCCAGCAGCGCCACTATCGCCCCGACGATCACCACCGGGGAGGTGCCACCCGAGGAGCTGCCGGGGCCCGTCCCGGCCGCTGGCACCTTGAGGGGATGACCGGCGGCCGCGGCCAGGCGGCCCACGGCCGCGATCGCGGCACGGGTCAGCCCGTCGGTGGCGCCCTGGGCGTCCACGCTCAGGCCCTTCAGAGCGCTCGGGGAGGACACGTTGCTCACGCCGAAGCCCGCCGGCATCACGACGAGCAGCGGCTGCTTGTGGTTGAAGGAGATCTCGCTGTTGAGGAAGTCCGCGTAGTGCTGGGCCTGGCCGAACTGATCGCTGACCGCTCCCATGTCGGCGGCGGACCCGATGATCGCCACCTTGATCGGAAAGCCCGCCTTGGCCGCATCGGCAGTCAGCGTGGTAAGCGCGCTGCGCAGCCCCGACGACGGTGGCGGGGAGTAGGGAAAGAACACGTTTTGGACCAGCAGCACGTCGCTGGCCGGGTCGGCATCGGCGCCTGCCGGAGCGAGATCGCGGCCGAGCCCCACCATGAGCGCGACCGCCATCGTCAGGCTGGCCGCCGCGAGCGCCAGCGAGCGTCTCAGTGAAACTCGCATCGCCGACTCAGCGTATTGGGTGGGCGGGGCGCCGCGCGCGCCGAGCTAGAGCCCGGGCGCAAAGCGGTAGCGGGCATGGGCAAGCACGGGGGGCCCGACCTCCAGCACCACCTGCGCATGGTGCGCCAGCGCGATCTCCCTTGGGTCCGGTCGCCAGCGCACACCGTTGACGTAGGCGCGAACGGTCCCCCGAAAGCCGGCCATCGCGTGCCTGGACAGCGGTTGGCCCCAGACGGCGAACAGATCGCCGAGGGTAGGCGCGGGACCGGCCCGGACCGAGACCTCGATCACACCCGTCGGCTCGCGCGTGCGCAGGGGATAAAGGCAGCGCCCGCCCCGCACGTAGGCGCCGTCCGCTCGCCAGGGCGGCGCCACGCCGATTCCCGCCGGGATGACCACGACGTGGTCGGAGGCGAACAGCTCGAGGTGGGCCCCGTAGGGCACCGGCCCGGATACGCGGCAGCGTGCCAGGCGCCCGGCGGACAGGCGCACGGGCCGGGCAGCCGCCACCGATGGCCCCGTCGCGGCGGGCCAGAAGCGCGCGCCGCGCCCCACCGTGCGAGGCTGATCGGCGGCGTCAAAGCGCGGGCTGGACGACGCGCGGGGGGCGGCGGCCGGGGCGCCGCAGCCGACCAGTGCGCACAGCGTCAGCGACAGCAGGGGAAGCGGAGTGAGCGGTCGAGCGGCGATGACCCACGAGGGTAGTCCGGGGCCTAGAATCGACGCCGACCACCCCGGGGGGCGGCGGTCGGTTGACCTGAGCGGGCTGACCGCGAGCACCGCCCGCCGTCGCTCCCCACATAGCCAACTCCAAGAGGTGACCTGTGTCTCGCCATCGGCGTCTCGGGCTGCTCGCACTGACAGCCGCCGTCATCGTTGTGGGCTTCGTGATCGCCCTGTCCAGCGGAGGCGGACCATCTGGCCGGGTCGGTGGCCCCCAGACCGTGACCGTGGTCCACGGTCAGGCTCAGGGCGCGATAGCCAAGCTCACCTACCGCCACGGCCAGACCGTTGATCTGACGGTCACCTCAGACGCCCCCGAGGAGATTCACATCCACGGGTATGACCTGCACCGGTCCGTGGCCGGTGGCGCCAGCGTCCACTTCCGCTTTGCGGCCAAGACCGAGGGGCGTTTCGTGGTCGAGCTCGAGCGCACCGGCCGACAGATCGCCGAGCTGACGGTACAGCCGTGAGCAAACGCCCCGAGCTGCGCCGGTCCGCGGGGCGGGTCATGGCCACCGTGGGTCTGGCCGTGCTGGCGGGGGCATTGCTGTTGCCCGAGGCCGCGCCGGCCCACGGCATCGTGGGCAAGACCGACCTACCCATCCCCCGCTGGCTGTTCGCCTGGGCGGCGGCGGTGGTGCTGGTCGTGTCGTTCGTGGCGCTGGCCACGCTGTGGCCAACGCCGCGGCTCGAGCAGGCCCGCGAGCGGCTCGTGGGCCGCTTTCCGCGCATTCTCGACCCGCTGAGCGGGGCGATCGGCCTGGCGCTGTTCGTGGTCGTGGTCTACGCAGGCTTCGCCGGCCGCCCGCAGGCCACGTCCAACATCGCCCCCACCTTCGTCTTCGTCATCTTCTGGGTCGGGCTCGCCGTACTGAGCCTGTTCACGGGCGACATCTTCCGTGCGTTGAACCCGTGGCGCGCCTTGGCGCGGGGGACGGCGTGGATAGCCGGGCGCATCAGCCGCACGGGCCTGCCCGCGCCGATGCCCTACCCGCCCCGATGGGGGCGCTGGCCGGCGGTGGTGATGATCGCCGCCTACGCCTGGCTCGAGCTGGTCTACGCCAACAAGGACGACCCGAGCACGCTGTCGGCGCTCGCCCTGGCCTACGCCGCGATTCAGCTGATCGGAATGAGCGTCTACGGGATCGAGACCTGGAGCACCCGGGCCGACGGCTTCGGCGTCTACTTCGGACTGTTCGCCCGCCTCGCACCGTGGCGCTGGGCCGAGGGCTGCCTGTACCGCCGGGCCCCGGTGGTCGGGGCGGCGACACTGGACCCGCTACCGGGCACAGCGGCGCTGCTGGCGGTGATGATCGGCTCGACGAGCTTTGACGGGTTCTCGGTGGGCTCGGCCTGGACCTCACTCGAACCCCACGTGCAGAGCGTCTTCTCAGACCTGGGCGCGGGGCGGGAGGCAGCGCTGGAGCTCGCCTACACCGTCGGCCTGGTGGGCATGATTGTGGTGGTGGGCGGGCTGTTTGCCCTCGGCGTGGCCGGCATGCGTTCGGTCGGCGGCGGGCACCGCGCCTCTGAGCTGGCCGCGCGCTTTGCCCACTCGCTGGTGCCGATCGCGCTGGCCTATGTGGTGGCCCACTATTTCTCGCTGCTGGTGTTCCAGGGCCAGGCGATGGGCTACCTGATCTCCGACCCGCTGGGCGACGGCTCGAACATCTTCGGCACCGGGGGCTGGCAGATCGACTACAACGCCGTGGCCTCCAATGCGGTCTGGTACGTGCAGGTCGGAGCGCTTGTGCTCGGGCACGTAGCCGGGCTGCTCCTCGCTCACGACCGGGCGCTGGTGGTCTATCGCCGCGCCAGTCAGGCCACCCGCTCGCAGTACTGGATGCTCGCGGTGATGGTCGGCTTCACCAGCCTGGGGTTGTGGATCCTGTCCTCGACGACCTAGCGATCGCCACGCTGGCCGGGGCGCTCAGATGATCACCGGGACCGTCCCGCCGTCGGCCGACCAGGCCGCCCCGGTGACGGTGCTCGCCGCCGCCGAGCACAGGAACAGCACCACCGCCGCGATCTCCTCAGGCTCGGCAAAGCGTCCGAGCGGTACCTTCTCCTGCTGGGCGGCGAGCGCCTCGGCGCGCGAGATCCCCCGCGCCCGCGCCACCTGGTCGGCCAGTCCCCCGTTCGCCGTCCACAGCTCGGTGGCCACGGGTCCCGGCGCCACCGCGTTTACCAGGATCCCCTGACCCGCCAGGGCATCGGCGTAGGCGCGCGAGAGGGCGAGCTGGGCGGACTTGGTGACCGAGTAGGCGATGTTGGTCATCGAGGGGCGCTTGCCCGAGGAGGAGGACACGTTGACTATCCGTCCGTAGCCGGCGCGCGCCATTGGTGGGACCGCGGCGCGCATCAGGCGCATCGGGGCCATCACATGCAGCTCCCACTGCCCCTGCCAGTCCGCGTCGGTGAGCTCCTCGAGAGAGCAAGCGAAGCTGGTACCGGCGTTGTTGACCAGGACCTCCAGGCCACCCAACTGCTCCTCGCAGCAACAGACGGCGCGCTCGGCGCCATCGGGGTCGGTGATGTCCATGGCCAGATAGTCGACGCTGCCGACACTGCCGGGACTGGCCCGCTCGCAGTGCTGCTGCGCGTGGACCAGCGCCCCCTCGTCGCGAGCGACCATCAGCACCCGCGCGCCCTCCGCGTACAGAAGGGCGGCAGTGGCCAGGCCGATGCCACGGCTGGCGCCCGTCACCAGGCAGCGGCGTCCGGTCAGGCCGAGGTCCATGCTCGCCATGATGTCGTGAACCCGATCAGAACAGGAGTCCGATGAGGTCGCACACCGTCCACCAGACCATCACCACCGAGCGTCGCCGGCAGTTCGTGCGCCTGACCGACGACGTCCAGCGGGCGGTGGCCGACTCGGGCGTCCGCGAGGGCATGGTGCTTGTGTCGGCCATGCACATCACCGCCGGCGTGTGGGTCAACGATGACGAGCCCGGGATCCTCGAGGACGCGCTGGAGTGGCTGGACAAGCTGGCGCCACCGAGCTGGGCTGAGCCGGCCAACGAGGTCGCGGCCGCCCTGTCGCCGGAGCCCGGGGACTATCGCCACCATCGCGGCGGAGAGGACAACGGCGATGCCCATCTCAAGAACCTGCTCGTCCACCACCAGGTGGTGCTGCCCATCACCGACGGCAGGTTGGACCTCGGTCCCTGGCAGCAGGTCTTCTACGCCGAGTTCGACGGCCGCCGGCCGAAGCGCCTGGTCATCAAGGTGATCGGCGAGTAGCGCCTTGGCCTGGTGGTCGGTGGAAGGTCAGCTGGGGGTTGGCACCCGGGCGGGCGCAGGCGTGATGAAGGCCACGGGCACGCTCACCCCCGCCGAGCGGCGCAGGGTGGCGATGCGCCGTCCCGGCTGCACAGCGTCTCGCGCCTGCCCCAGATGCTCACCCAGCAGATCGGCGCACCGCTGGAGATCAGCGACGACGAACACCAGCCCCCAGAAGCTGGCCGGGTCGGAGGGGCCGGGCCGCGGCGGCCACGTGGCGGACGCGTCGGCCTGAGCACGACTCTGAGACGTGCCGGTGTCGCGGTCGTCGGTCTCCCGCGGGGCCACGACCTCGAGGATCACCTCGCCCAGCCGGAAGAATCCCTGGCGAATCGGAGCGTCGGGCGGGCCGGCGTCGCGTACCCGCCGCAACCGCACCCCCGCGTCGTCCAGCGCTGCCGCCGTCCGATCCAGGCTCGGGGACATCACGACGATGTGGTCGATGGCCAGCGCCCCGTTGGGGTGCCGCTCGGCCGCGCCGGGGCCGGCGTCGATCAGATCGGTCGGCAGGCCGTCGAGCTCGGCCGTCGGGCTGTCGCGCAAGGCCCAGCGCACTATCCCCCCCGACGCCGCGTCCCCCACCAACTCCAACGCGACGGTGCCCACCTGACACAGGTCGCCGCGGACCTTGAAGCCCAACCGCGTCCACGCCGCGGGGGAGTCGCCCACCGTCAAGCGGGCGATGGTCGGCGCGAGCCGATCCAGGCGGCGGTGGGCTCGTGGAGGCGGCACTAGCGCGAGTCGCCCAGCTCGAGCACCGCCAGGAAGGCCTCTTGGGGAACCTCAATGCGCCCGACCTGCTTCATGCGCCGCTTGCCCTCCTTCTGTTTCTCCAGCAGCTTGCGCTTGCGCGAGATGTCGCCCCCATAGCACTTGGCGATCACGTCCTTGCGGTAGGCCTTGACCGTCTCGCGGGCGACCACGTGCGCTCCGATCGCCGCCTGGATGGGAACGTCGTACTGCTGGCGCGGGATCTTGGCACGCAGCTTCTCGGTCAGCATGCGCCCCACCTCATAGGCCTTGTCGCGATGCACCACCATCGACAGGGCATCGACGGGGTCGCTGGCCAGCAGGACATCGAGCTTGACCAGATCCGATGCGCGCATGCCCGTCAGCTCGTAGTCCAGGGATGCGTAGCCGCGGGTGCGTGACTTCAGCTGGTCAAAGAAGTCCAGCACGATCTCCGCCAACGGCAGGTCGTAGGTCAGCTGCACCCGTTCGGGGGACAGGTAGTGCATCCCGGCGTGGGTGCCCCGGCGCTCCTGGCAGAGCTCCATGATCGGCCCGATGTGCTCCTTCGGCGTCAGGATCGAGGCGCGGATGAAGGGCTCGCGGATCTCCTCGATGCGGCCCGGATCGGGCATGTCGGACGGGTTGTGCACGATCGCCTGCTCGCCGCTGGTCAGGGTGACCTCGAACTGCACCGAGGGAATCGTCGCCAGCAGATCCAGGTCGTACTCGCGCTCCAGCCGCTCGCGCACGATGTCCATGTGCAGCAGCCCCAGGAAGCCGCAGCGGAAGCCGAACCCGAGCGCCTGCGACGTCTCCGGCTCCCAGGTGAGCGCCGCGTCGTTCAGCGACAGCTTCTCGAGGGCGTCGCGCAGCTCCGGGTAGCGGTCCGACTCGACCGGGAACAGGCCGCAGAAGACCATCGGCTTGACCTCGCGGTAGCCGGGCAGCGGGTCCTTCGCGCCCCCCGCCTGCGTGGTGAGGGTGTCGCCCACGCGCAGGTGCGCGACGTCCTTGATGCCCGAGATCACGTAGCCGACCTCGCCGGCGTTGAGGGTCTCGACGGGCGTCATCTCGGGGCCGAAGAAGCCGAGCTGGTCGATCTCCGCCTCGGTGCCGGTCTGCATCGCGAGGATCGCGTCGCCCCGGTTGAACTCGCCGTCGACCACGCGGACGTAGGCGATCACGCCG
>DASYID010000112.1:0-12865 GCA_036252775.1 Solirubrobacteraceae bacterium | reverse complement strand
CGCTGCACAGCTCCTCGCGGGGGCGCTGACCGTCCAGACGCCGGACGCCGAGGCCGGCGTGCTCCTCGCGGTAGTAGCCGGCCCGCTCAGCGATCTGCTGGGGCGTGTACTCCTGGTTGCGGCGATGTACGACCTCGGGGGGAACGTCGAGCAGGTAGGCCAGCGCGGGCCGGGGGGACAGCCCTCTGACGATCAGCATCTGCAGGCGGTAGGCATGCTCTGCCCCGTAGGCGAAGCGCATGTGCACCTTGGAGTCCAGCGTGTAGCGGTCGCAGATCACCACGCGTCCGCGCAGCAGGTGCGGTCGGGTGGCGCGCGACTGCCACCAGGCGTTGGTCACGGCGACGAAGGTCGTCCACCCGAAGGTCAGAACGCGGCTGCGCTGGCGCAGGGCGCGGGCGCGATCCCCCTCGGGCTCATGAGGAGCCGCTGGCTGCGTGGCCGGCGGCCGGTCGGCCACCGCGGGACGCAGGCGGGCGAGCAGGCGCAGGAGGGCCTTGGCCGGGGCGGCCACCACCGGCAGCGATCCGTGGGCGGTGACCGAGGTCCAGACGACCACCGACGGGTAACCCAGTCGCGACAGGGTGGCGTGCAGAGCCTCGGCCTGGGTGCTCTTGCCCGACCCGTCCAACCCCGACAGCGTCACCAGCAGCCCGCGACGGCGGCCGGCCAGCCGGTGGCGCAGCGGGCGGCGGCCGGCGGCTGGCGGGCCGCCCGCCTCGGTGTCCCGGCGCAGGTCCGCGAGCTCCTTGGGCACGCCCCAGGCCGGCGCCCGGCGCTGCGCCTGCTCCCAGGCCCCGGGCTCCTCCTCCAGGGCGCTGAGCACGCGGGCGTGATGCTTGGCGCCCAGTGTCCCCTCGCGCGCCCAGCGCCGGGCCAGGATCAGCAGCACGTGGGCCGGCCCCGGGCGCATCAGCCGCTGGTGGCCGGGGATCGGCCGGGCGCCCGCAAACAGGTCCGCCTGCTCGCGCTCAGGCAGCTGCCAGCTCTCGCTGGCCACCACGTCGATGGCCTGCGCGTCGCAGCCCGCGAAGCGCACCCATTCCGACCGTCGGCCTCGAAACCCGTGATCGGGCAGGGCGGCCTCGAGCTCGGTCCGGGCCCCCGGTCTGACCAGCAGGTCGAGGTCGCGCCCGCCCGGCGGCAGCGAGCCGAACACGAGCACCGGCTCGGATATCAGCGAGTCGACGAGCTGCGCCGGATCCATTCCCAGGCCTCCTCCATCACGCCGCCGCCATAGTGGCGCAGGGCCGGCCACGGGTCATCGGCGCGCCACACGCTGTGTGAGGCCCCCAGCGCCGCCGGCAGCGAATCGGTCAGGGCGCCCGCCCAGCTGCCGCTGGCCGCGCGTGAGGCACGCAGGTCACGACTGAACCACTGATAGCGACATCCCGCGGCGGCGCGCGCCAGGGGCGCCAGCGGACGCCCGGTGGCCAGCTGGGCCCACGCCGCGGGCAGGTTGAGACCGGCGGCGAGCGCCAGGGCCAGCGAGCCGTAGAAGCGGCCGTTGAAGTCCAGCAGCCGGGGTCGGCCGTCCTCGCCACGCAGCAACTGCAGCTGGGCCAGGCCGAACCAGCCCAGTTCCTCGATCAGCCGGTCCACGGCCGAGCTGAGCTCGGCCTCCGGCGTCACCGTCACCGCCCGCGCCGACACCCCGACGTCCGGAGGCCAGGTCATGACCGCGCGCTGCTGGACTCGGGCGATCACCCGGGCGTCGCGGTCGGCGAGCACGGTCTGGGCCAGCAGGCCGCCCCGGATGACCTCCTGCAGCAACGCCTGGCCGCCGGCGGCCTCTATCTCGGCCAGAGGCTCGCGGGCCGCGGCGGAATCGTCGAGCACGCGGGTGTTCAGGCGCTGCGTCGAGCCGGGGGCGAAGGTCAGCCGTGGCTTGAGCACCACCGGCCCCGGCCAGTCCGACAGCGCCGTCTCGCTGGCGGGCTTCCAGCGAGGCACGGCGAGGCCGCTGGCCTCGGCCGCGCGGCTGAGCTCGAGCTTGTCGAAGGCCCGCAGGACGCTGGGGTGATCGGCGTAGCCGACCGCGGCACCGACCGCCTCCCGGTGCTCAGACAGCGCCAGCACACCCTCGTCGTCGGAGCTGAAGACGACCTCGTAGCCCCCCTCGGCCACCGCCCGAGCGGTGGCCTCGACCATGCGCTCGGTTCCCTCCGACGGGCTGGGCACGTGGTGATGGGCCCGGCAATGACGTGACCACGCGGCCAGGCCGGGCTCGGGTGAGCCGGTCCCCACCGTCCAGCCAGCGGCGGCCAGGGCGCGCACAGCAGCCAGCGAGCCCCGATCCAACCCGGAGTCGATGATCAGCGCCCGCACCGCTTGGAGGCTATCCGCGCCGGCGGTGGCACCCGCCAACGCTGTGATACTCGGGCCGTGCCCCGTCCCACCGTCAGCGCCTGCGTGATCGTCCGCGACGAGGAGCAGCGGCTGCCTCGATGCCTGAGCAGTCTCGGCTGGTGCGACGAGGTGGTGGTGGTCGACTCGGGCTCGCGCGACGGCACCGTCGAGGTGGCGCACCGAGCGGGGGCTCGGGTGATCGAGAACCCGTGGCCGGGCTTCGGCGCCCAACGCAACGTCGCCATGGACCACGCTCACGGCGATTGGGTCATCGAGGTCGACGCCGACGAGTGGCTCAGCGAGGAGCTCGCCGCGGAGATCGAGGCGTTCGTGGCCGATGACCCCCGCGAGTACTCGAGCGCCCTGATGCCCATGCGACAGCACTTCCTCGGCGGGGAGCTGGGCCCGTCGGCGCACTACCCCTTCTACCGCCTGCGGATGTTTCGCCGCGGCGAGTACCGCCACAACGAGAATCGTGCGGTGCACGAGGGACTCAGCGCGCACACGCGGCCCTGGGTGTTCACCGGCGACATGCACCATGAGCTGGCCGGCAGCTGGCGCGAGGCGCTCGTGGATGCCTGGGCCTATGCGCGGCTGGAGGCTCGCCAGCTCGACCACGCCCCGGCCAAGGTCGTGCTCGCCGGCCTGACCGCCCGGCCGCTGGCCAAGCTCTTCTACCAGCTGCTGCTGCTCGGAGGCTGGCGCGACGGCTGGCGCGGAGCGCTGAAGGTGGCGTTGGAGTGCGCGGCCGACGTGGTGGTGTGGGTGCGCTACCTCGCCCGGGACGGACCCGGGCCGGGGCGGCCGGAGTCTGGACGGGCGGACGGGCCCCCAGCGGGGCACTTCGGCCGGCGCCGCCCCCGCGTGGGCCCCATTCGGCTGGCGGCGGTGGGCGGCCGGCGCACGCTGGCCCGCGAGCCGGTGCGCGGGTGGCTGGCCGACGCGCAGGGGGCGGGTGCGTGGGTCACGGTGATCGCCCCGCAGCCACCGTCGCCCAGCGCGGGGCTCAGGTATCACGCGATCTCGCGCCGGGCGCCGGCGAGCCTGATGCGTGCGCTGGACTCCGAACGCCAGCTTGGCGCCTTGGACGGAGTGGTGGGCCTGGACCGCTGGTCGCGTCTGGTGCTCCGGCTGCTCCCCGGCGCCGTGCGCTCCCACGCCGGCGTGTCGTACGTCGCCGAGCCTGCGTCCGAGCTCGTCGGACGGCTGCGGATCCAGACGCGCGGCGAGGGCCCAGCGGCTTAGCCCCGGGGATCGGCCGGGCTCAGCCGGGAGGCTGCTCGCCCGAGGGCGAGCGGTACTCGGCGTTCTGGCGCTTCTCGCCCCTGACCTGGACCATGATGTAGACGATCAGGGCGTTGACGACCACCCCAATCCCCCCGAAGGTGATGATCAGGCCGATGGTCTTGGAGGAGGCGGCGCTGGCGAGGAGGGTCATGGTGATGAGGGGCTGAGCCGGAGCGGGCGCCCGGCCCAGAGGGTATTACGCCCGGCCGGTGGGCGTCGCGACGCACACCCGGACGGACGCTAGCCTGTGCGCGTCGCTCGAGTCGGGCCTGGAGAGGTGCCGGAGCGGTTGAACGGGCGCGACTGGAAATCGCGTAACGGGGGTCAACCTCGTTCGAGGGTTCGAATCCCTCCCTCTCCGCTGCTGCTGTTGGTTCTGGGACCGCTACGTTTGAGGCAAGGTGTCCCCCGCCGAGCTGACCCCCGCCGCTGTGCCGACCTCGCCAAGTGGCGCCCCCGTGAGCGCCAACCTGCCCGCTCCCGCTCGTCTGGAGACCGGGGATCTGGTGCTCGCCGGCGTGATCCTGCTGATTGCTGGGGCGCTCGCGCTCGCGCTCCTCGGCCCATCGGGGTCCACGTCGCCCACCGGTCGCCCGCCGGCGGTCACCTTGGCTGCACCCACGCCCGCCGCTCGTGCGGCGCTGGGCGGGGCGCGTCCGATCGTCGCCGCTCCCAGTCGCGCCGCGCAGCGCGCCGACCCGCGCCGCTTCGCGCGTAACGGGCGCGCCCACATACCGGCGCGCTGGATGGGCGGCTTCTATCCGCTGTATGACCTGGCCGGACGCACGTTCGGTGTCAACTGGATGCTGATCGCCTCGATCCATCGACAGGAGACGGCGTTCTCGACCGATCCCACCACCTACCACGGGCTCAACTACGCGCATTGCTGCGGAGGGCCAATGCAGTTCAACGTGACCAACGGCCCAGTCAGCACATGGAGTCGGGTGGCCGACTCCTACCGCTACGCGATCCGGCCCGCGGTCTACCCCCACGTCAGCGCATCGCACCCGTCGCTGTATGACGACTTCGACTCGATCATGGCGGCGGCCCGCTTGCTTGCCACCGACGGGGCCAAGGTGGCGCTGGACGCCGGCGCCTGGGCAGCCGCCTATGACTACTACGGCCATGATGCGACGGGGGTCGCCTACGCCGACCAGGTGCTGGCGCGGGCCATCACCTGGACCCAGCGCGGGTTCTGCATCAACTGTGGTGTGGACGACCGTATGGTCGCCGCCGTGCACGCCGCCTACGGCGCGCGCTACCAGGCGCGCTAGGCGGCCGGCCCGTCAGCCGTCGCCGCGGGCCGACTCGTCAGGGATGGCAAAGACGATGTGCCGCCTCGCCACGGCCACGAAGTCGCTGTGCTGCGCCGGGCCGCCGTCGTGGGGGACCAGGGTGGCACCGGTCAGCGAGATGAAGTCGCGCTCGGAGGCGTTGAGCAGATCAGACACCCGGCTGCGGTAGCCGTCGCGCGGCAGAGTTACCTCCCCGGTGATCCGGTAGCGCTCGGTTTCGAGCCGTAGCCTTTCCTGTCGCTGCTCCACATTGCCGCCTTTGTCGGTGGGATCCTAGATCGGCCGTCGGCCCGCCGGGCATGAGGTCCGGTGCCGACGGCTGGACGCTTTCACCGAGGGCTTGGGCCGGTGCGCAGCACGGTCAGCGAGTAGGGAGGCAGTGTGACCGCGGCGCCGGCGGGTGCGACGCTGTCGCCGGGCGGCCGGTCGGGGCGGGGGTAGCCGCGGGCGCCCCGGGGGTGCCACACATACTGGGCGCCGGACAGCTGGCGCACCTGCAGTGACCCGGCGTCGCGGGCGCTGCCGTTCTCTCGCAGGGCCAAACGGACCGTGGCGGTGCGAACCGGATCGAGGTTGAGGACGAGCACCGCCACGCGGCCGTCCGGCCGTCTGACGGCGTAGGCCCGAATCGTCGTTCCGGTGCCGGGGGCGGCTCTGGCGGTGCCTCCGGCTCCCGCCCCGGTCCCGGCTCCCGCCCCGGTCCCGGCTCCCGGCGGGCCTACGTCGACCGGGTGCACCGTGTGAATGCCGTCGCCGGGAACCAGCCAGTCCTGGCTGAGCATCCGGGCGGCCCAGTAGGTGGCCAGGCGGTGGGTGATGTGGCGGTTGGCGTCGGACTGCAGCAGCGCCAGGTTGCCCCAGGCCGGACACTGGGTGAGCTCGCGGATCAGCTCGTTGGGCTCATAGCCGTACAGGTAGGCGGCGCTGCCCCCCTCGGTGAAGAACCGTCCGACCACGTCGGCGTTCAGCAGTGCTCCGGGCCGGTCGACCTCGGCCTGTCCCGCGAACGCGGAGTAGCCGTACTCGGTGATCAGCATCGGGATCCCCGCCGGCAGGCCGTCCTGGCGCTGGCGCTCGAGCACCGCGCTCAGCGTGGCCGAGGCTCGCGCCAGCTGCGGTCCGGTGGCCCCGCAGGTGTTGTCGAACGGGTACCACTCAAACGAGAAGAAGCTGAGCAGCCCCAAAGCCCGGTGCGCCCGCAGGGCGGAGACGAAACGGCTCGTCCACGAACGGTTGCCGCGCTCGTCTGGCCAGGCCAGCCAATCGGGGATCGAGGTCTGATAGCCCGGGCCGCCGAGGGCGAGGCCGCGGTCGACGCGGTGAAGGGCCCGGGCGAACTGAAGGTAGAGCGCCGTGTAGTCCTCGGGGCTGACCAGCTGTCCGTCGGGTTCCTCTCCCATCTCGACCTGGCGGACCGGGATGTGCCGGCGGCGGAGATAGCGCAGCTCGGCGGCAGCGTCGGCCGGAACCCCGTAAAGCAGTGACACAGGCACGAGCATGGGCTGGCCTCGGAGCAGGCCGCTGCGCGCCACGCGGTCAAACCCGGGCTGCTCGGTCGCGCGGTCCAGGTCAGCGGCCCGGTGCCAGGGGTCGGTGGAGGAGGCCATGGTCACCGTCTGGCCGCTGGTGGGGCGGTGGCGCACTAGGTCGTGCAGGCCGCCACGGTCGAGGCGCCCGAGCGCCAGCTCCCGAACCGCGAACCCGAGCCGGTCGCGGATGTCGTGCGAGCCGCGTCGGGCCGTGTGCGAGCTCGAGGACAGAAGCACCCGCACGAAGCGCGCCGGGGTGGGCCGCCCGGACAGCCGCAGCGTTTGGGTGGCTCCGGTGCCCCGGAAGGCGGACCGCGGGAAGTCGGCCCAGTGACCCGGTGGGTGACCCGATAGCGCGATCGCGCTGGGGCCGATCCACCGCTGCACGCGCAGTGCGCGGGCGTAGGGGGCTCCCCAGGCGATGCGCAGCCCATCGACCGGCTGCGCGCGGTGAAGGTCGATCAGCACCCATTGCGGGTGCGCCCGCTCCGGCTCGAGCGTGAAGTGCGGGTCCAGGTAGGGGTTGCTCTTCCAGAAGCTGCGCGGGTCGCCGTCGTCCAGGCGCGAGTAGCCCTTGTCGGCTGCCTGGTCGATGGTGTTGCCCCGGCGCGGCAGCCGGTAGCCGTGGGAGACCAATATCGGGGCGCCCGCCAGGCTCGAGGTCCAGTAGCCACGATGGTGGGCCTGGTCGCTGAAGCGACCGCGCGGGTTCCAGTGCCACGCTTCGACCCCGAGCTCGGTGCGCAGGCGGTAGGTCAGGGGAGCCAGGCCGGCCGAGGCCATCGCGCGCAGGTTGCGCGCGGTGTAGATGCGGCTGATGTCGCCCTGTCCCTGACCGTCGACGCCCGCCCCCAGCGCTCGGTCCGGGCGAATCCGGTTCAGGGTGCGTCCCAGGTCAACCGTGAGCAGGGCCGGGGTGGGCCCGCCGCTCGGCGC
Source organism: Solirubrobacteraceae bacterium (assembly GCA_036252775.1). Classification (GTDB taxonomy): domain Bacteria; phylum Actinomycetota; class Thermoleophilia; order Solirubrobacterales; family Solirubrobacteraceae; genus DASYID01. The sequence goes on along the minus strand of DASYID010000112.1, from coordinate 5,469 downwards.
CCGCAGCTCCGCCCGCGTCCGGGCGTCGCCGGTGGCGATCAGCGGCAGCGAGCCGACCAACCCCGCGGCCGTCGCTGCTAGCGCCAGGGCGCCCCGGACCCGGCGGCGCGACCTCGGGGCTGGACGTGCTGGAGTCAGACCCGCGCCCGCAGGGCCAGGACCTGGTCGTGAACGTGGCCGCTCGGATCCCGCCCACCGGCCACCAGGATCTGGTCGGGCAGGCTGGCCGCCCCGGCATCAGACAGCGCGTAGGGCAGGCGGCCGGCCGACCTGACGCGGCCCCCCGCTGCGGGCACGGCCAGGATCTGCCTCGTCTGGGTGCCCAGTGCGCTGGCGCGCCCACCGATCACATACAGCGTGTTGGCGAGGGAGCCAGCCGCGGCGTGGGTGATCGGGTGGGGCAGCATCGCCACCTGGCTGACCTGCCCGGTGCCCGGGTCAAAGCTCAGCACGACGCGACTGGCGGCGCCCGACGGCTGGGTCCCTCCGGCGATCAGGACGTGCCCGCCGACGGCGGCCACGGCCGCGTAGCGAAGCGGCTGAGGCAGGCGGGCGACCACCTTGGCTGAGCCACCCGGGCGCCACGCGACGATCGTGGCCAGCGAGACCTTGCCCGTGTAGCCGCCCACCACATAGGCCGTGCCGTCGACGGTTGCCGCCCCTACGTCGGAGGCGGCCTTGGGCAGGCGCCCGGCCACGGCGGTCGTGCCGTCGGTGGAAACCCGCAGGATCTCCGCGCTCGAGCCCAGGTCTCCGCCGCCGAACATGTAGGCCGAGGAGCCCACCGTGCTCGCGGCCGCGTCGTGCAGACGCGCCGGCAGCGAGCCCACCGTGCGCGTGCGGGCGGGAGGTCCGGCTTCCACGCTCTCGATGCCGGCGACCGAGACGTCCGAGGCGCTCAGGCCCCCGATCAGCAACACCCCGGACGCCAGCGCCGCCGCCGCGGGGTCCTGAACCTGGGCGGGCAGGCGGGCGACGGTCTTGACCCTGACCGAGCCCACGGCCGGCGTAACGCGACGTGAGCCGCCGCGGGCACTGGTCTGCTGACCGCCGGGGCTGCGGGCGCCCGGCGCTGAGGAAGAGGAGGACGTCGGGGAGGACGAGGATGGGCCGTGGCTTGAGCCCGAGCCGGCGACCACCGCCACGATGACGGCCAGTCCGCCGGCGACGAGCAGGGCGAGCACGGTCAGGCGCTGGCGGCGGACCCGCTCGCTGGGACGGCCCGGGGGGCGGGGGTTGCGCGGTCGTGGAGGACGGGGGTGGCCCATTGCGCTCTGCCTGGACGGTAGCGACCCCGGGACGCCTAGGATCTGCCGGTGCTCCGCCCCGTGCGCTCCGAAGCCGTCCCCCGAGCGGTGGGCGCCGCGCTGGCGCTGGTGGCCCTGGCGGGGACGGGGGCGACGGGCGGATGCGGCTCGACGCCGCGCAGCGCCGGCGTGGCGGTGGGTCCCGCCGGCACGGAAAGCACGCCGAGGCCTGGCCCGGCGGCCCAGCCCGGGGCGATGCCGGGCAGGGCGCAGCCGCCGCCGGACCGCGGGCGATCGCCCGCCACGCCGGACCGCGGGCGATCGCCCGCCAGGCCGGATCGCGGAGGGGCTCCCGCCACGCTTCCCACCCTCGGTCCGGGCGTGGCGATCTCCTCCGGGTCGGCCGGGTCGCCGATCCCCGCCGGGGAGATCCTGCACGGGCCCCGCACCCGGCGGTGGGTGGCGCTCACCTTCGATGCCGACATGACCCGCGCGATGCTCGCCCAGGAACGCGCCGGCCGCATACCGGGCAGCTGGTATGACGGCGCGCTCTTCGATGAGCTGCGGGCCACCCACACCCCGGCCACGATCTTTCTGACCGGTCTGTGGACCGAGCGCCATCGGGCCGCGGTTCGCCGGCTGGCCGCCGATCCGGGGATCGAGCTGGCCAACCACACCATGGATCATTCTGCCTTCGCCCAACCCTGCTTCGGGCTTCCGGGGGTGAGCAGCGATCACAGCCGTCGCGCCGAGGTCGTGCAGGCCCGGCGGGTGATCGCCCGGGCCAGTGGCGTCAATCCTCGGTTCTTCCGCTTCCCGGGGGGATGCGCCCGATCGGCTGACGTCGCACTCGTCCACAGCCAGGGCGAGCAGCCGGTGCTGTGGGACGTGGTCTCGGGCGATGCCTTTCAACACGATCCCGGAGTCATCGTCCGAGCCGTGCTCGGCGGTGTGCGCCCCGGCTCGATCGTCGTGGCCCACTGCATCGGGGCACCCAACACACCGGCCACCGCCGCGGCCATGCACGTGATCATCCCCGCCCTGCGCGCCCGGGGCTACCGATTCGTGACGCTCTCGGCGCTGCTGGCCCCCGGGCGCTAGCGGCGCAGGGTCAGGCGCCGGGTGATCGTGCGGGCCACGCCCGTGGGGCCGACGGCCCGGCCGAGCACGGTGACGGGGATCGTCCGACGCGACCCGAGGGCGCGGCGCAGGGCGGTCAGGCCCGAGAAGCGCAGGCGCAGCCGCAGGTGGCCGGCGATCCCAGCGGGGAGCGTGCGGCGCACCGCCGCCAGCCGGATGGTGCGCGATCCCGGCACGGTGAGCCTCGCCCCCAGGCGCACCCGACAGGGCTCGTCGCAGGTAACCACCAGCGTGATGCCGCGGCGGGCGAGGATCCCCGCCCGGCGTGCGACCGAGATTCGCACCGTCGGCGCGCGGGGGGCAGGAGGTGGCGGCGCCTTGGTGTGCGGTGCCACGCAGGCCGGGGGCGGAGGCGAGGCGAAGCTAAAGCGCTGGATCCGGTTGTTGGCCGTGTCGGAGACGTACACGCTTCCCCGGCAGTCGGCGGTGATACCCGTGGGGTTGACGAACTGCCCGTCTCCCGACCCGCGCCCGCCCCACTTGAACAGGAAGTGTCCCTGGGAGTCAAATACCTGTACGCGGTGGTTGACGCGGTCGACGACATAGACATCCCCGCTGCGATCCAGCGCGATCCCCTCGGGGGAGTGAAAGCGGCCGTCCGCGGTGCCGCGGGTCCCCCAGCTTCGCAGCACGGCCCCGGTCGGCGACAGTTCCTGGACACGATCGTTGGCGGTGTCGGCCACGTAGGCATTGCCGGCCGGGTCGGTGGCCACCGAGCCCGGGCGGTTGAACTGGCCCGGGCCGGAGCCCGCCGAGCCATCCGCCCCGCGGGCTCCGAAGGCCCCCAGCCGTGTCCCGTCGGGCGCGAAGAGAAGAACACGGTTGTCGCCGGTGTCGGCCACCCACACGCGGCCGGCGGCGTCGGTGGACACACCGGCGGGGGCGTCGAGGTTTCTGGACGCTCCCAGCCGGTTCAGGAAGGCGCCATTGGGATCGAAGTGCTGAACGCGGCTGTTGTCGCGGTCGGTGACGTACAGGCTGAAGTCGGGCGCGATCGACAGCCCCAGCGGATAGGACAGCGCGCCGGCAGACGTGCCCCCCGGACCGCGGGTGCCCTGCAGCAGCCCGGCGGGGTCGAAGATCTCCAGACGGTTGTCGATGCTGTCGGCCACGTAGAGGCTTCCGCTGGGATCGGTGGCCACGCCGTGGGGAGCGGTGAAGTTCCCGGGCGATCGCCCCGACTGCCCCCAGTAGCGCACCAGCCCACCGTCACCCGCGAACTGCTGGATGCGGTTGTTGGCCGTGTCGGCGACGTAGACATTTCCCGAGCCGTCCACCGTCAAGCCGCGCGGATACTCCAGCTGGCCGGGCTGTGGGCCGAACCCGCCCCACTGACCCTGGTAGCTCAGGTCGGCTCCGAAGCGCTCGATACGGTGGTTGTTGTTGTCGGCCACGTAGATGTTCCCGGCACCGTCGACCGCGACGTCGTAGGGGAACGCGAGCTGGCCCGGGCCGCTGCCCTTGGACCCGGTCTGGGCCTGGAAGGTGCCGTCGGTGGAGAACCGCTCGATGCGGTGGTTGTCGTCGTCGGCCACGTAGACAGATCCGTGCGCCACGGCGACCCCCTCGGGGTGCGCGAGCTGGCCGGGACCGCTGCCCCTGGATCCCCAGGCCATGGCGCCCGAGCCGTCCAGGCCAAAGCGCTGGATACGGTCGTTGCGCGTGTCGGCGACAAACACGAAATCTCCCGACACCGCGATGCCGCCGCCGGCCGGGTCGGCGTTGGTGCGACCTCCGGCGCCGAAGTCGAACTGACCCACCGCCGAGCCCGCGCTGCCCCAGGTGGTGATCAGCTCGCCGGCGGGAGAGAACTTCTCGATGCGGGCATGGGCCGAGTCGACGACGTACAGGTTGCCGGCGCCGTCAAAGGCCAGGCCGCCGATTCCGCCGAAGCTGCCCCGTCCCGAGCCCTCGCTGCCGAGCTCTGAGATGAACGCCCCCGTGGAGCTGAAGCGCTGCACCACGAAGCTGAACTGATCGGCGACGTACACGTCTCCGTTCGGACTGACGGCAACCGCCTGGGGGAAGCGAAAGACCCCCTCGGCCCGCTGGCCGAGGATCGAGACCGTGCTGTAGGGACACGGATTGGCGCCGGGGCAGGTGGCCGCGACGGCGGGTGCCGCGGGGGTGGTCAGCATCAGGGCCAGGGCGCCCGCGGCGCTCAGCAGACGGGCCCGAGGCCGCGCCGCAGCGGGGCGAAGGGCTGGCCAGCCGCCGCCGGGGCCGGCGAGGGCTGGCCAGCCGCCGCCGGGGCCGGCCGCGGCCCGGCGGACCGTCGCGAGAAGATGGAAGGCGAGCACGAGCAACTGCGTTCTGGGGAGCCCAACACGCGGCGGGCGCCGGGGTAGCGCCGCAAGGGGGCTTGGATCGGGCCCGGACGGCTAGGGCACGCGTTCGGGAGTCCGGACCACCGATGAGGCAGGGTGCATCTCCGGGGATCCCTCGCGCAGCTCGCGGACGAGGTAGAGGGGTCGGTGCTTGACCTCGTCATAGATGCGGCCGACGTACTCGCCGATCACGCCGATGGCGATCAGCTGGATCCCGCCGAGGCCTAGGATGGCGATCGTCAGCGACCCGAACCCGGGCAGGTAGGAGCCGACGATCCGTAGCCCGATGACCACCGGAATGGCCAGGAAGGCCAGCCCGGAGAACAGGAATCCGAGGTAGGTGGCCAGCTGAAGGGGCAGATGGGAGAACGACGCGATCGCGTCGAGGGAGAAGCGCAGCATCTTGCGCAGCGTGTACTTCGTCTCGCCCGCGTAGCGGGCGTCTCGCTCGTATTCCAGCGCCGTCTGCGTGAAGCCGATCCACACCGTCATGCCCCGGAGAAACCGGCTGCGCTCGCCCATCGACAGCAGAGCGTCCAGCGCCTTGCGGTCCAGTAGCCGAAAGTCCCCTGAGTTGGGCTCGAGGTCGACCTGGGCCAGCTTGTCGAAGAGCCGGTAGAACCAGGCAGCGGTGGCCAGCTTGAAGCGTGTCTCCCCCTCGCGGGCCTTGCGTACCGCGTAGACCACATCGGCGCCCCCGGCCCACAGGGAGACCATGTCGGGGATCCGCTCAGGCGGATCCTGCAGGTCGGCGT
>DASYID010000111.1:0-1869 GCA_036252775.1 Solirubrobacteraceae bacterium | reverse complement strand
CATCGGCGCTGCTGGACGCACGCTGCGCGGAGCGGCCGGCCAGACCGATTGCCTCCTCCAGGTCGCCCCGCAGCAAGGCGCTTCCCGACAGGGCGGTGAGCGCGATGCATACGGCGGGGTCGTGGCCGGCTCGCTCAGCCGCCTCCCCGGCCTCCCGTGCCCAGGTCTGCGCCAGTCCGGGATCGACGGGGAGCACCGCCAGCGCCCCCCAGGCCACGAGCTCTGACCGCTCCGGCTCGGGGAGCGACCCGGCCGCCAGCGCGGCGTCGACATGGCGCACTGCCTCGGCGTTTCGCCCGCCCAACGTCAACGCGCGCGCGAGGACCAGCCGCAGCGCGGCGTCGACGGACCGGTCCTGGGAGTCTGCCAGCACCTCGAGCGCCAGCCTCTCGGCCTCGTCCACCCGGCCCGACCAGACGAGCACCACCACCAACTCGACCAGCAGGAGCTCCTGTCCCGGCAGACCCGCGGCCAGCTCCTGGGCACGACGAAGAAGCCCGACCGCCACGGCAGGTGCGCGCAATGCGACCTCCCGGGCGGCGCGCCTCAACCACTCGATCGCACGGGTATCGCCGCGCTCGGCCCCTCGCTCGAGGTGAGCCGCGACCCGTTCGGCCGGTGCATCGGCCGCCGCCAGGGCCTGCCCGGCGGCGATGTGCAGCGCCCTGCGCACCCCGCGCGGCTGGTCCTCGTAGATGGCCTCCCACACCAGGTCGTGGCGAAAGGCGAGATGGTCGCCCTGCTCGCAGAGAAATCCCGCCTCCAGCGCCTCACGCAACGGGGCCGTCAGCGCCGGCGCCGGCCGTCCGGCGACCAGGCTCAGGTCATGCGGGGAGAAGTAGCTCCCGAGGACGGAGGCCAGGCGAAGCACCTCGAGACACGGTGCGGAGAGGACCGCGAGCCTGCGCAGGATGATGAGATGAAGAGACGGCGGGACGATGTCCCTCAGCCCCTCGACCCGGCCGTCCGTCACCCCCAGAATGCCCTCCTCCCCGAGCGCCTGCAGCAGCGCGGTCACGAACAGCGGGTTGCCTCCGGCCCGGCCAAGCTGGCGCGTCAGCGTCGGGCCCGGCGGCGCGCCCAGCACCTGCGCGGCGAGGTCGCTCACCGTCTGGCCATCGAGCGGGCCAAGGGCCATGGCGGGCGCACCCAGCCCCAGCACACTGCCGATGAGCGCGTCGAGCTCGGGCAGATGGGGAGACGGCCGGTAGGTCAGCAGCACCACGACGGGAGCCACGGAAACCCGCCGCGCAAGGTGATACAGGCACGTCAGGCTCTCCGGATCGGCCCACTGCACGTCCTCGACGGCCAATATCAGAGGGCCGCTCATCCACATGCGCTCGAGCGAGCCCAAGATCGCCTCGAGCACATGAACGCGGGCGCCCGGCTCATGCACGAGGTGAAGATCGGCCCGCGGCTGCTCACCCTCGAGCAGACGCGCGAAGTCGACAGCCTCAGACGCGGCCTGATCCCGCCGCGGGGTGAGGGGCTCGACGAAGGCCCCGAAGGGCCGGTGGCGATCAAGCTCATGCGCTCGCGTCCTCAGGACCTGAAAGCCGTCTCCAAGCTCGGCCAGACACGCATCGAGCAAGCAGGTCTTCCCGATCCCCGCCTCGCCTTCTATCAGCACGATCCGCCCGCGGCCCGCGCGAGCCTGCCCCACGGCTTCCCGCAGAATCTCCAGCTCGCCCCCCCGACCGAGAATCAGCCCCCCCATTGCAGCGATCGTATGCCCGAAACTGGGCCCGCGAATCCACGCCGCGCCCAATCTTCAGCCAGTGCAAGGCGCGCGGCATGCGGCTGCTCTGTGACAGCGCTGCGGTGCTCGAAGACGTCCAGTTGGCGACGAAGACGACGTGCTCGCGGCTG
>DASYID010000110.1:0-8884 GCA_036252775.1 Solirubrobacteraceae bacterium | reverse complement strand
GGGCCAGTTGATCGTGTCGAGGTCGTCGAGCAGCCGATCGGCATAGTCGGTGATTCGGAAGAACCACTGCTCGAGCTGGCGCACCTCGACCTCCCAGCCGCAGCGCTCGCAGCGGCCGTCGATCACCTGCTCGTTGGCCAGCACGGTCTGGTCGTTCGGACACCAGTTGACCGCCGCCTCCTTGCGGTACGCGAGCCCGCGCTCGTACATCTTCGTGAAGATCCACTGGGTCCAGCGGTAATAGCTCGGCTCGTGGGTGGCCAGCTCGCGCGACCAGTCGATCGAGATTCCCCACGAGCGGAACTGCCGCTGAAATGAGCCGATCGCGGCGTCGGTGGACTCACGCGGATGCTGGCCGGTGTTGATCGCGTGGTTCTCCGCCGGCAGGCCGAACGCGTCGTAACCCATGGGATGCAGCACCCGCCGACCCGTGCGCCGGTGAAAGTGGGCGATGGCGTCGCCCACCGAGTAGACCTTCAGGTGGCCGATGTGCGGCCCGCCGCTGGGGTAGGGCAGCATCTCCAGCACGTAGGACGCCGGCCGCGGGTCGCTCGCGTCGTTGGCGACCTCCCAGGTGCGCTCATCCGCCCACACCCGCTGCCAGCGGGGCTCTATCTCCGACGGCTCATAGCGCAGATCCATGGGGCGCTGAGGCTAGCGGGAGCCGGCCCAGGCCACGCGCCCGAGCTTGGCCCTAGGATGTCGAGCTTCACCACCACACCAACCGTCTGAACACAAGGAGAGCCATGCGATCCACGTTGCTGCTCTGCACCCTCGGGGCCCTGGCCGTCGCCGGCTGTGGCGGCTCCGGCGCAGCTGATCCCCAGGGCGTGGTCAAGCACTACCTCGGCGCGCTGAGCTCCAGCGACTGGGGCGGAGCCTGCAACGACATCGCCAAGGACTCCAAGGCCAAGCTCGAGGTCAACGGACGTAAGTGCCCCGAGGTCCTGGCCACCACCCTGAAGAGCGGCCGGACCACCGCGCTGCTCAAGGGCGTAACCGTGGGCCACGCCACCGTGGCCGGTAGCTCGGCCAAGGTTCCCGTCACCCTGCCCTCCGGCCAGAGCTTCTCGATCCCCGCCACCAAGGAGGACGGCAACTGGAGGGTCCAGTCGGGCTCGAGCACGGGCGGCGCGGGTGCGAGCGGCGGGGGCGCCGGCGGCGCGGGTGCCGGCAAGAGCGGTGGCAGTGGCAAGGGCTGAGGGCCAGCCGCCTGGGGCTGAACGGCCCGACCGCCGACCCCGCTAGTCGCTGGAGAACAGGTTCAGCAGGGAGACGAAGATGTTGATGATCGAGACGAAGATCCCGGTGGCCAACGGGATCGCCGACTCCTCGTCGCCGTAGCGGCGCAGGACGTTGAAGTCCACCATCAGCAGCACGGCCGAGATGCCGTAGACGGCCAGGTCGATGATCTGGTGGTTGCTGGAGTCGCCCAGCACCAGCATGATCACGCTGGCGATGACCACACCGAACAGGGCGAAGCTCAGCGGGCGCAGCCACGGCAGCAGGTCCTTGGACATGGTGAAGCCCAGCGCGCCCATCCCCACCACGGTTAGCGCCGTGCCCCCCGCCGCCCGGTACAGGGAGTCGGGGTTGACGTGGGCGAAGTACTGGATGATCGGGCCCAGGCCGATGCCGATCATCAGGGCCAGGGCGTAGAGCCAGCCCATCGCGAAAGGGCCGACGCGAAACACCCGGCCGCCGAAGGAGGACACGATCAGCATGCCGAAGCCCACGAAGCTGCAGATGCGGGCGGTGCCGATGCTCAGATCGCGGCCCAGGTAGGTGCCCAGCGTGGTGAAGGCCAGCGCGACGGCGACCAGGAACATGACCTGGCCGAGCAGCAGCGTGTCGCTGGTGGTGCGCGCGCCGACGCGACGGGCGAAGGGGCTCATGGTCTGGGCCATCGGGGCTACCTCCGTGAGATGGGGATGGTGACTTCGAGGCCGAGGGTAGCGACCGACGGAGTCGGTCCCGCCGTGGCTAGCCGTGGGCGAAGTCCGCCGACTCCCAGGTGCGCTTGCTCAGAGCGCTCTTGACCGAGGCGACGTAGCTCTCGGCGCGGGCGTCGTGCCAGCGGCCGGAGGCCCAGGCTCCGACGCTGCCCCACAGATCCCCGGCCGCGTAGGAGCGCGTGTTGCCCGAGACGGTGTTCAGCCAGCCCTGGGTGCCGTCGTAGTAGGAGCGGATGATGGCGCCGTAGTAGTCGGCGTTGAACGCGGTCGAGTGCGCGGCGAAGGCTGGGCAGCAGTGGTAGGGGCGCCGGATCTGGTAGAGCCCGAAGGAGTCGCCGTTGTCACCGCGGGTGGACATGTGCCACCAGGACTCCACCACGGCGACCGCGCGCAGGAGGTCGACGCTAAGGCCGTGCTTGTGGGCGGCCCACTGGATGATCTCGTCGGTCGTGCCCCGGTAGTGGCCCGTCACGCGATCGCGATAGGGCATCGTGCTGTGCGACCGAAAGTAGGCCAGCTCGAGCGCGCTCATGGCGTGGGCGTTGGCCGCGGCGTTGTCAGGCCGCGGCTCCCATCCGACCCGGTGCACGAGGCGCGCGGCGGAGGCGTCAGACAGGGCGGGAGCCCCGACCGCGGTGAGCACCAGCTCGCGGCAGCCCCGGGAGGCCTCACACGCCGGCCGGGGGTGGGCAACGGGCGGGGGGCGACGGTGGGTGCGTCGGGCCAGGGCGCCGTCGGCGGATCCGAGCAGGGCCAGCGCCAGGGCCGGGAGGGCAAGGGCGATCGTCGCGCGGGAAGCGGGCATACCTCCCTTGTCGGCAATACCGGCCCGCAGGTTCAGTGCCAGTCGTCGCGGGAAGACGGTTCGCCGAGTCCTGGCGTGACGAATTTCTTGCGCTTTGCCCGCAAATTGCGGGCTACGATGCTCCCATGGAGCGCCACGGGATCAGCCTCGAGCCCCCCGAACGTGGCGGGATCAACCTCGAGTCCGCCGAGCGCCACGCGATCGGCCTCGAGCCCCCTGAGCGCCATGCCCCCAGCGCGATCGCCGTGGCCTCGGCTCGCGTGGCGGCGATCGTCGAGGCGGCCGAGCAGGCGGCCGATGACCTGCGGGCCCAGACCGAGGAGCGGGCCCGCGAGCGCATCGCCGAGGCCGACCGGGCGGCGGTCAACCGCGTGCAGGCGGCCGAGAGCGAGGCGCGCGAACTGGTGGCGGCGGCCGAGCATGAGGCGACCGCTCTGATCAGTGCCGCCCACGGCGAGGTCCAGCAGCTGCACGCCAACGCCACGCGGCGCGAGCGTGAGGCCACCGAGGCGGCCGAGAAGCTGCTCCGGGAGACCCGCGCCCGGGCCCAGCGCGAGGCGGCCGAGGCGCACGCCAAACTCGAGGCGGACCTCAAGGAGCGTCGGGTCAGCGGCACCCAGGCGCTCAGCCAGGATCGTGAGAAGGCTGAGAAGGCGCTCGCTGACGCTCGCGAGGAGGCCGGCCGCACCCGCTCACAAGCCGAGGCGACAGCCGAGCGCGTTCTCGCCGAAGCCCGTCGCGAGGCGCGCGAGATCGTCAGCGAGGCCCATGAGACGGCGCGTGAGGTCATGCGCGAGGGCACCGAGCTGTCCACCAACCTCGACGACCTGGGCAAGTCGCTGCGCTCCAACGCCCAGCGCCTGCTGCGCGACGTCCGCTCCGCCCACCACCTGCTCACCGCCGAGCTCGACGAGGCCGCCCCCGCGAGCGGCCCGTCGCGCGCTTCGAGTTCGGGCCCCGCCCACCCGCCGCGCGAGCGGACCCGGCCCCACCCCCCCACCGACGAGCTCCAGATCCCCGAGTTCATCCCCGGCCGCCCGTCACAGTAAAATGCTCCCCACAGCAGGCCCCGGGGCTATAGCTCAGTTGGGAGAGCGTTCGGCTGGCAGCCGAAAGGTCGAGGGTTCGAGTCCCTCTAGCTCCATCTCCGCCGTGCGGCCGGCTGGCGGTGGCGCTAGTGTGGCGCCATGTCAACCATCTCGCTGCGCACAAAGTTTCCGTTCTTCGCGTTCATGCTGTTGCTGTTTCCCGCCAAGGCGTCGATTGACGGCGCAGAGCCCCAGAAGGTCGGTTGGGGAGAGTCCCAGCTCTCGGTCGCGGCCGGGACCCACACGATCGAGGTCTTCTTCCCCTACCTGTTCATCTTCAACGTAGGCAAGGCCCAGGTCAGCGTCACCCTGTCGGAGGGGCAGTCGGTCACGCTTCAGTACAAGGCCCCGTGGCTGGTCTTCCTGCCGGGCAAGCTCCAGCAGGTGGCCTGAGCGCCACCGAGGTCCAAGCTAGTCCGGCTGTCCCACGGCCCGAGCCGGCACCTCGCCCCACAGCTGTTCCAGGCGGTAGTACTCCCGAGTCTCGGGGGTGAAGACGTGCACGACCACGTCGAGGTAGTCGAGCAGTATCCAGCGGGCCTGGGTGACGCCCTCCACCCGGGAGGGAAGCAGCCCATGGTCGTGCTTGAGGCCCAGGTGGACAGACTCGTGGATGGCCTTGACCTGGCGCTCGGTGTTACCCGAGCACACGACGAAGAAGTCCGTATAGCTCAGCACCCCGCGCACATCGAGCTCGACGATGTCGATCGCCTTCTTCTCGGCGGCGTAGCCGGCCACCAGGCGCGCCAGGTCCGGCGCCGCCAGCGGCCCGGAGGTCGTCGTGCCGGGGACGGCGGCGCTCACGCGGCGACCTCGCCGGCGGCTGGTGCCGGGCGGTACAGGCGGTGGCGCTCGATGTAGTCCAGCACCGGCCCGGGGGCCAGGTGGGCGACGGGGCGCCCGGCGGCGACGCGCTCGCGAATGGTGGTCGAGGACACGTCGAGGCGAGGCATGTCAAAGAAGTGCACCCGATCGGCGGGCAGGCCGGCCAGGGCGGCCCGCAGGTCCGGACCCTCGGCCCCGACGCGCTCAGCCACCGCGAGCTCGGCAAGCTCCAGGATAGCCTCGGGCTCACGCCAGGAAGCGAATGAGGCGGCCGCGTCGCCTCCCACGATGAAGCTCAGATGGTCCTCGGGCTGACGCGCATGTACCTGACGCAGGGTATCGACGGTGAAGGACATCCCTCCGCGCTCGAGCTCGACCGCTGAGACCTCCAGTCCACGGTCCGGCGCGGCCGCCAGCTCGCACATCGCCAGGCGGTGTTCTGGATCGGCCTGGCCGGGCCGGGCCTTGTGGGGGGCGACGGCGACCGGCATGAGCAGGACCCGGTCGAGCGCGAGCTCGGCCCGCGCCTCCTGGGCGCACACCAGGTGCCCGATGTGCGGGGGATCGAAGGTCCCCCCGAGGATCCCGAGGCGAGCCATGGTCGGCCGGGTCAGGCTCGGACCTGGCCGTCGCCCTCGATCAGGTACTTGACCGCGCACAGCTCCCTCAGGCCGATCGGCCCGCGGGCATGAAGCTTCTGGGTCGAGTTGCCGATCTCCGCCCCCATCCCGAACTGCGCCCCGTCGGTGAACCGCGTCGAGGCGTTGACGTACACGCAGGCCGCGTCCACCCCGGCCTCAAACGCCCGCGCCGAAGCGGCGTCGCGGGTGACTATCGCCTCGGAGTGCCCGCTGCCGTGGGTGTTGATGTGGTCGATGGCCTCCTCCACGGAGTCCACCACGCCGACCGCCAGGGTCATGGCCAGATACTCGGTGTCCCAGTCGGCCTCGGTTACCGCCACCAGCCCGTCACCAGAGCTGCCGGCCAGCGCCCGCGCCCGCGCGTCGGCGCGCAGCTCGACGCCGGCGGCCGCGAGGGCGGCCAGCGCCCGGGGCAGGAAGGCGGGCGCCGCGTCGGCGTGGACGAGCAGGGTCTCCGCCGCGTTGCACACGCCCGGTCGCTGGGTCTTGGCATTGACGATGATCGCCTCGGCGTCGTCGAGGTTGGCGCTGGCATCGACGTAGACATGGCAGTTGCCCGAGGCGGCGTAGATCACGGGCACCGTGGCCACCGCCGACAGCGCCGCCTTGAGCCCCTCTCCCCCCCGCGGGATGATCAGGTCGACGATCCCCTCCTGGGTGGCCAGCTCGGCCAGCTCCTCGCGGCCACCCCCGGCCACCAGGGTGATGGCGCCCGTGGGCACCCCGGCCTCGCTGGAGGCGCGCGCGGCCAGGCCGGCGAGCACCGCATTGGAGTGCGCGGCGGTGGAGGACCCGCGCAGGACGATCGCGTTGCCGGACTTCAGGCACAGCGCGGCGGCGTCGATGGTCACGTTAGGGCGGGCCTCGTAGACCACGGCCACTACGCCGAGCGGCACCCTCACCCGACGCAGGCTCAGGCCGTTGGGCAGGCGCCCGCCGTCGATGACCTCGCCCACCGGGTCGGGCAGCCCGGCGATCGCCAGCACCCCCTGGGCCATCTGCGCGATCCGGGCCTCGCTGAGAGCCAGTCGGTCCAGCAGCGCGTCGCTGAGCCCGCTCTCGCGGCCGGCCTCGAGGTCGCGCGCGTTGGCCTCCAGAATCTCCTGTGTGTGGGCGATCAGGGCGTCGGCGATCGCGGCCAGGGCCCGATCCTTGCCGCCGGAGTCCATCTGGGCCAGCTGGCGGGCCGCCCGCTGCGCGGCCAGACACTGTTCGGAGACACTGGAGGTCACGGTGGCCATGGCCCCCAAGGGTACCGCCGGCCCGTCCCTAGCCCAGCACGAGGTAGTCGCGATGAACGGCCTCCTCGGTGGCCCGCGGCAGGACCTCGCGGACGGCCTCTGACTTCAGGCCCTTGACCCGGCGCAGCTCGGCGGCCGAGTAGTTGCAGATCCCCTTGCCGACCGGCACCGCCGAACCGCCGGCGTCGGCTCGGGCGATCGCCACCGCGTCCCCGGCGCCAAAGTCGCCGCTGACCTCGAGCACGCCGACGGGCAACAGACTGGTCCGCGCCTCGGTCAGCGCGCGCACCGCGCCGTCGTCGATGGTCAGCGTGCCCAGGCTGGGCTTGGCGTACTTCAGCCACAGCTTGAAGCTCGAGTGGCGCGTCTGGCGGGGAGCGAAGCGGGTACCCACCGCCTCTCCGGCCAGCAGGCCCTCCAGGGCCCCGGGACGCAGCCCGTTGGCGATCACGGTGGCGATCCCCGCGGCGGTGGCCATGTCGGCGGCGACCACCTTGGAGCGCATGCCCCCGGAGCCCAGGGGCGATGTGGTGTGGCCGATCTCGAGCTCCTCCAGGGCCTCGAAGTCCGCGACCTCCTCCACCAGCCGGGCGTGGGGATCCACGCGCGGATCGGCGGTGTGCAGGCCCTCGGTGTCGGTCAGCAGCACCAGCTGGTCGGCGGCCACCAGGATGGCCACCTGCGCCGCCAGGAAGTCGTTGTCGCCGAAGGAGATCTCGTCGGTGGCGGTGGTGTCGTTCTCGTTGATCACCGGCACCACCCCCCACTCCAGCAGCCGGTGCAGCGTGCGCCGGGCGTTGAGGTAGTGGCCGCGAGCACTCATGTCGAAGAAGGTCAGCAGCACCTGGGCGCTGGTCAGCCCGCGTGCGCGCAGCAGCTCGTCGTAGACCCGGTAGAGCTTGCCCTGGCCGACCGCGCTGGCCGCCTGCAGGTCCTCGATCGCTCGCGGGCGGACCGCGAGCTCCATCACGCTCATCCCCCGGGCGATCGCGCCGCTGGTGACGATCACGATCTGGTCGCCGGCGCGGCACAGTCCGGCGGCGCCGTCGACGATGCGCGCCAGGACCTCCTCGCGCGGCTCGCCGCGCTCGTCGGCGACGATGCTCGACCCCAGCTTGACCACCACCCGGCGCATGCCCGCCAGCTTAGGGCGCTGGCGCCGGCGACGGACGCCGCTAGTCGGGGTCCAGCTCGAACTCGACGCCGGCGATCTCCACGTCGTCTCCGGTCTGAAAGCCCTGCTCGCGCAGGGCCCTGATGACGCCCAGGCGCCCCAGCCGGCGCTCGATCTGGGCCAGCGCCTCGTCGTTACCCAGGTCATGGCGGGCCAGCAGGCGCCGCACGCGCTCGCCGTCCACTCGAAAGGCGTGCGGACCGATTCGCTCGACAGCGAAGCCGGGCCCTCCGGGGCGATATACGCGATGCTCGGCGAGCTCTCCCTCATCCGGGAGCTGAGGCTCGGCGGCGGTGGGCTCCGCCGGCACGCGACGCAGGAGCTCGACGGCGAGCTCCTCGAGCCCCTGACGGGTCACGGCCGAGGTGATGAGCACCGGGACCTCGTCGCCCAGTCGCTCCCGCCAGGCCTCCCGCGCCGCCCGCGCCTGCTCGGCGGTCACCAAGTCGGCCTTGGACAGGGCGAGCACGCGGGGCAGGCCGGCCAGGCGCGGATCGTGATGGGTGAGCTCGAGCTCGATCGTCGCATGGTTGGCCTGCGGGTCTGACCCGTCCAGCGGAGCCAGCTCGAGCACGTGGACCAGCAGCCGCGTGCGCTCGACGTGGGCCAGGAAGTCGTGGCCGCGACCCGCTCCCGCGCTGGCCCCCTCGATCAGCCCGGGAATGTCGGCCAGCACGATCTGGCGGCTGTCGCGCTCGAGGGTCCCCAGCACCGGCTCGAGGGTGGTGAACGGATAGTCGGCCACGCGGGGCGTGGCTCGGGTGAGGCGGGCCAGCAACGAGGACTTGCCCGCGTTGGGCAGCCCCACCAGGCCGACGTCGGCCAGCAGCTTGAGCGCGAGATCCAGCCAGGCCTCCTCGCCGGGCAGTCCCCGCTCGGCCAAACGGGGGGCCTGGCGAGTGGCGGAGGCGAAGCGCTTGTTGCCGCGGCCTCCCGAGCCACCCCGGGCCACCGTGGCCCGCTGGCCGGGCGCCACCAGGTCAAAGCGCGTCCCCTCGGCGGTCAGCACCTGGGTGCCCGGGGGCACCCTGATGGTCAACGTCTCGCCGTCGGCCCCATGGCGCTGTGAGCCCTGGCCGTGCCGGCCGCGGGGGGCGGAGTAGTGCGCGCGACGCTTGAAGGACTGCAGGTCACGCAGCGAGTCGTCGCAGACGA
>DASYID010000109.1:0-10312 GCA_036252775.1 Solirubrobacteraceae bacterium | reverse complement strand
GCGTGGGCGGCGCCGATGCCGAGGTGGTGCATGCGCCCGGCGCGGCGTAGGGTCATTTTGCCTTTGGTGTCGAGGCGGTCGTAGCGGATGCGGTAGTGGCCGGGGGTGTGCCCGTTGGTGGCGGGGATGGCTTTGGGTGTGGCGGTATAGGCCTGGGTGGGGGTGGCGCGGTTTAGTGCGCGGTGCGGGCGATGGTCGTTGTAGTGCTCGCGGAACGCGTCGAGCTGGCGCTGTAGATCAGAAAGGGTGCAGGGTGCAGGTCGGGCGGCCAGCCAGCGTTGCAGGGTCTGGTGGAAGCGCTCAATCTTTCCCTGGGTTTGGGGGTGGCCGGGGGAGCCGTTTTTCTGGCGCACCCCCAGGAGCGGCAGCAGGTACTCAAACGCGTTGCGGCCACCGCCGAAGCGTGCGGTGTAGATCCGGCCGTTATCCGTGAGGGTGCTAGCCGGCGCACCGTGCTCCTCGACCAGGGACAGGAACGCGGCGACGACGTCATCGCCGGTGACCGGCCGGTGCGCAGTGGCGCCCAGCAGCAGCCGGGAATGGTCATCAAGCCAGCTGAGGATCTCCACATCGCTGCCATCAGCCAGGCGCCAGTGCGTGACGTCAGACTGCCACGTCTCATTGGGCTGGGCGGCCTCAAAGCGCGTGTAGGAGCTTCTGGGGCGTTTGCGCGGCTCGGGCGTGACCAACCCAGCGGCGGACAGGATCCGTCGGATCGTGGACGTCGACGGCACCCGCAGCCCCTCTCGTTCTAGGTGCCAGGCGATCGTGACCGGCCCCGCATCACAGCCATCGGCGACTAGCTGACGGCGCAACTGCAAGACCCGCTCGCGCACCGGCTGCGGTATCGCTTTCGGGTTAGACGCCGGCCGGCGAGAACGAGGCTCAAGCGCCTTGAGACCTCCTTCTCGATAGCGGGCCAGGAGACGATGCAGATGCCGACGGGAGAACCCGTACTCGGCAGCGGCCTCAGTAACAGACAACTGCTCAGAAACGACCTGGAGAACAGCAACACGGGTAACAGACATACCCCGCGACTCTCAGCGGCCCCCCGGACACCAGCCGCACCCGCGGTCGCCGCTCGGAGTCGCCCGGCGGTCGCCGCTCCGGGGTCGCCCTCCGGGCTCCCCCTCCGCGACAACCGCCAACCCCTAAAAGAGACCCATGTCCCGACTCATGAGAGACCCATCACCTGAGACATATGTCCTGAACCCACACACCCCTAGCTCCATCGCCGCCGTCCGCCTGACATGATCCCGGCCATGGCCGACGTGACCGTCAAGCGCTTCGAGGACATGGAGGGCCTGTACCGAGGGTCCATGCGCAAGGTCCGCGCCGAGCTGGGGCTGTCCAGCTTCGGCGTCCAGACCGTCGACCTGCCACCCGACTTCGAGCACTACCCCTGGCACGATCACGCGGCCGAGGGCCAGGAGGAGCTCTACATCGTCCTGCGCGGGGGCGGCTGGCTGGAGGTGGAGGGGGCCGACCGCATCGAGCTGGTCGCGGGCGAGACCGCGGTCCGCGTGGGCCCCAGCACGCGCCGGCGCGTGCTGCCGGGCGCCGAGGGGATGCGCCTGCTGGTGGTGGGCGGCGTGCCCGGGAGGGCCTACGCCGCCAAGGACTTCACCGAGCTGGGCGCGCCGGACCCCGCCGGCTGACCCGCCGTCGGCCCGACCTCACACCTTCGGCAGGTCCTGCACGAGGCTCAGGACCGGCGCGAAGCGGTCACCGTCGCGCCTCACCCGCTCGAGCACCTGGGTGGTGTCGAACACCAACAGCTCGGGGTCGCCGGCCGCATGGGCCTCCTGCACCTCCTCCCAGGTGATCGGCGTGGACACCGTGGGGCGGTTGCGAGCCCGCACCGAGTAGACGCACACCGTCGTCTTGTGCTCGTCGTTCTGGCTCCAGTCGACGAGTACGCGACCGGCGCGAACGCTCTTGGTCATGCGCGAGACCACCAGCCCGGGCATCTGACCCTCGAGCAGCTCGGCCACCTGGCGGGCGAAGGGCTTGGTCTGCGCGTACGTGACGGCGGTGTTAAGCGGGATGTAGACCTGCATCCCCTTCGAGCCCGAGGTCTTGGCGAACGCCTGCAGGCCGAGTCCCTCGAACATCCCGCGCAGGACGAGCGCCACCTCGCAGCACTCCACGATCGTGGCCGGCGGCCCGGGGTCGAGGTCGAACGCCAGCATCGTCGGACGCTCGATCTCCTCAGCCCGAGCCAGAGACGTGTGCAGCTCGATGTCGGCCAGGTTGGCGGCCCACACCAGCGTCGCGGTGTCCTGGGCCAGGCAGAAGTTGATCGTGGCCTGGTTGTGGCGGCTCCACACCGGCGCGGTCTGAACCCAGTCGGGACGATGGCGCGGACACTGCTTCTCATAGAAGAACTTGCCCTCGACGCCGTTGGGGTAGCGCTTGAGCGTCAGCGGCCGGTCACGAAGATGGGGCAGCACGGCCGGCGCGATGACGCCGTAATACTCGATCAGGTCCCCCTTGGTGAAGCCGACCTCCGGAAACAGCACCTTGTCGTAGTTTGAAAGCTTCAGCTCGCGCCCTTCGACGACGACCTCGGCGCCCCCACGGGGCAGGTCGCGGCGGGAGGCAAACAGCGCGGCTGCGCCGCGCCGCGGCGACCCGGTCGCCGGCGCGGGCCGGGGGCTGGGGTCGCACTCCTCTGGGGCGCTCGTGGTCTGCTCGCGCACCACCTCAGCCGGGTCCTTGTCGTCGCGCAGCCCCTTGAAGGAAGGATGGCGCAGCATGCCGGCGGGCGTCCACTCGGTGAACTCGACCTCGGCCACCAGCCGGGGCTCACAGAACACCGCGCCGCGGGGCACGCCGCGGCCGACAAACGGGCTCTTGGGTCGCTTTAGCGCGCCCAGCCTGCTCGCCAGCTCGTGCAGCGTGGTCTCGGTGAAGCCGGTGCCCACCCGCCCGGCGTAGCGCAAGCCCTCGGCGTCGTGGTAGCCGACCAGCAGTGCTCCGACCCGCTCCAGGCGCCGGCCCTCGCCCGGCAGCCATCCCCCGATGACCAGCTCCTGGCGGCGAACGTTCTTGACCTTGACCCAGCTGGGGCTGCGCCGGCCCGGCTCGTAGGGAGAGTCCAGGCGCTTGGCCACCAGGCCCTCCAGTCCCTGCTCGGCGCTGGCCTCGAGTAATGCGCGTCCGTCCGCCCGGTGGGCCGCCGGCGTGCGCCAGGCCTCACCGTCCAGGCCGAGTTGCTCCAGACGCTCGCGGCGTCGCTGGTAGGGCTCGGACATCAGCGAATGGCCGTCGAGGTGCAGCACGTCGAAGATCACGTAGGTGACCGGCACCTCGCGCGCCAGGCGTCGCGTGGCGCTCTCGGACACGACGTGCATCCGCTCCTGCAGGCGCGAGAAGCTGGGGCGTCCCTGGGCGTCGAAGGCGACGATCTCACCGTCCAGGATCGCGCTGGTCGAACCCAGTGCGCGGTTCAGGCGTCGCAGCTCGGGATATGACGCGGAGATGTCGCGCCCGTTTCGGCTCTGAAAGGAGATCCGGCCCGGCTCTGAGTAGGCCAGGGCACGCACCCCGTCCCACTTGATCTCATACGCCCAATGCTCGTCCTGGGAGGGCAGCGGGCCCGCCCGCGCCAGCATCGGGGTCAGCCCCGCCGGGAGCTCTTCGCGGGTGGGGTCGACCGGCGGGTCCATGCGGTGCAGGAGCCACTCCTTGGGGCTGGCCCCCGCGGCGAACAGCGCGTAGCGTCCCTGCACTCGCTCACCCGCGAAGACGACCACGACCTTGCGCGGCTCCCATTTCTCGACCTCGAACGTGCCGCGGTCCCAGATGCGCATGCTTCCCGCCCCGTAGTTGCCCGCCGGGATGTCACCCTCGAAGTCCAGGTATTCGAGCGGGTGGTCCTCGGTGCGCACCGCCTTGCGGTTGTGCGCCGGGTCGTCGGGGATCCCGTTGGGGACCGCCCAGGACGCCAGGACGCCGTCGTGCTCGAGGCGCAGGTCCCAGTGCAGCCGCGTGGCGGAGTGCTCCTGGATGACGAAGCGACCGCCGGGAGCGCGCCTCCCTCGGTCGCCGCCCGACGGCTCGGGCGTCTTGACGAAGTCGCGCTTGGACTTGTAGGTCTCGAGCCTGCGGCGGGCGGGAGGCAATCAGGCCGCCGGCAGGTGTCTGGGTGCCCACTCGGCGAGCGCCTGAACCTGTATCACCTTCACCTTCGCGCTCCCTTCGGTCGGTGGGCATGCTTGCTGTCATCGCCGAGGCGCGCTCGCATTATCGCGGTCGCCTCCGGGTTCTCGTCCACCAGGACATAGCGCCGGCCCAGGCCGGCGGCCGCCGCGCCGAGCGTTCCGGTCCCGGCGAAGAAGTCAAGGCACCAGCCCCCCGGGCGCGAGGACGCGGCCACCATCCGTCGCACGATCCCCTCCGGCTTCTGGGTCGGGTATCCGGTCCGCTCGTGGCTGCGGGTGGGCACGATCGTGTGCCACCACACCGACGTCGGCAGCTTGCCCCGCGCCGCCTTGGCCGGCGTGACCAGCCCGGGAGCCATGTAGGGCTCGCGATCGACCTCCGCGCTGTCGAAGTGGTAGCGGTCGCGGTCGCGCACGTAGACCAGGATGGTGTCGTGCTTGGCCGGCCAGCGGCGGGTGGCGCGCCCGCCGTAGTCATAGGCCCAGATGATCTCGTTCAGAAACGCGTCGCGGCCGAAGATCTCGTCCAGCGCGACCTTGACGTAGTGCGCCTCGCGGTAGTCCAGGTGGACGTACAGCGTGCCGTGCCGTGCCAGCAGCTCGCGTGCCCGGCGCAGGCGCGGCGCCAGGAAGCCCACGAAGTCCTCACGAGCGTCGGGATAGGAGCGCACCGGGCCGGCCTCGCTGCGATAGCGCCGGCCCTGAAAGCCGGTGCGGTCGCCCTGCTCGTCGGCGACCACCTGCAGGCGCCGGGAGCGACGCTCGCTGCCGGTGTTGAACGGGGGGTCGATGTAGATGAGGTCAAACGCCGCCTCGGGCAGGCGGGCCAGCACGTCCGCGTTGTCGGCCTCGATGATCAGGTCGTCGTCGAGGACGATCGGCCGCCGGTCCGGGCCCAGCGTCGCGGCGGTCTCGATGCGCATCGGCTGCGACCGTAGCGCAGGGCGCGGCTATGCTCTGGCGCCCCGGCCCGCTTCTCTAGGAGGCTTCGACGGCTGAGTCGGCCGACACCCCGCTGCACTGTCTCGTCGAGATCCCCAAGGGGTCGCGGAACAAGTACGAGTTCGACCCCGAGCTGGGCGCCATCAAGCTCGACCGCTTCCTGTTCTCCTCGGTCGTGTATCCGACCGACTACGGGTTCATTCCCCAGACCCTGGGCCGCGACGGCGACCCGCTCGATGCCATGGTCTGCGTGTCCGAGCCCACCTTTCCGGGCTGCGTCATCCCGGTCAAGCCGATCGCCCTGTTCAAGATGCGAGACGACAAGGGCGAGGACGACAAGGTCCTGTGCGTGCCCCTACACGACCCCAACTGGAACGCCATGGAGCGCCTGGAGGACCTTCCCCAGCCGTTTCGTGACGAGATCTCGCACTTCTTCTCCATGTATAAGGAACCCGAGGGCAAGGTGGTCAAGGTGGACGGGTGGTTCCCACTCGACGCCGCCCTGGAAGCGATCGACGACGGCCGGGAGCGCTACCGGCGCGAGGAGAACAGCTGAAATGACCGACGCCGTGCGAACGCCCGACCCGATCCTCGAAGGCCTGCCCGACTTTCCCTTCGCCCCCCATTACCGCAGCGTGGGCGAGCTGCGCATCGCCCATCTGGACGAGGGGGACGGGCCGCCGGTCGTCTTCATGCACGGCGAGCCGACATGGTCGTTTCTGTGGCGACGCGTGCTGCCCCCGGTCCGCGACGCCGGTTTTCGCTGCATCGCCCCCGACCACGCGGGCTTCGGGCGCTCGGACAAGCCGATCGAGCTCGACTGGTACAGCTATGACCGCCACGTCGAGATCACCGGATCGCTGCTCACCGAGCTCGACCTGCGCGACGTGACGATGGTCGTCCACGACTGGGGTGGACCGATCGGGTTGCGCATCGCCGTGGAGCAGCCCGAGCGGGTGTCGCGCCTGGTGATCATGGACACCGGGCTGTTCACCGGCCATCAGCGCATGACCGAGGCGTGGACGGCGTTTCGCGACTTCGTGGCGCGGACCGAGGACCTGCCCGTCTCGATGCTCGTACGCGGGGCCTGCCACACCGATCCCGGCGAGGAGGTCGCCGCCGCCTACGATGCGCCGTTTCCCACGCCGGAGTCCAAGGCGGGCGCCCGGGCGTTCCCCCTGATGCTGCCCACCTCCCCGCAGATGCCCGGCGCCCAGGCGGGGCAGCGCGTGCTCGAAGCGCTCAAGGGCGACCGCCGGCCGACCCTCATGCTGTGGGCCGACTCAGACCCCGTTCTGCCCGTGGCCACCGGTGAGCGCTTCGCCGAGGCGATCGGCGCGCCGGCGCCCGAGATCATCGCGGGCGCCAGCCACTTCCTGCAGGAGGACCAGGGACCGCAGATCGGGCAGCGGATCGCCGACTGGCTGACGGCCTGAGCCGGGTGCGAGCCTAGGCGGTCGGCGCCGGCTCGCGCTCACCCTCGGCCGCGGCCTGGACCTCCGTGGCCGCCTGGACCGCGTCGGTCGGGCCGGAGGGGGCCGCCTCGGTGCCGGTCGCCTGCACGTCGGGCTCCAGTCCGGGCTCTGAATGCGCGGCGCGCATCTCGTAGGCCTGGCGACTCACGCTGTCGGCCGTGTCGAGCACCTTGTCGGCCTTGAGCACGCGCGCCGCGGCCTCGCGGCCACCCCGGGGCAGCAGGCCGAAGAAGGCGTTGATGGGACCGATGGACTTCGGCACGAAGACGTCGAAGCGCGGTACCTCCAGGGCCGAGACGATCGCTTCGGCGACCTCGGAGGGCTCGACGTTCTTGACGCCCCGTGCCGAGGGCAGCCCGGCCGCCAGCTCGGTGTTGACGATCCCGGGCATCACGCAGGACACCTCGATCGAGGTGTCGCGCAGCTCCCCGCGCACCGCCTCGGACAGGCCGACCACGAAGTGCTTGGTGCCGCAGTAGGTGGCGCCGCCGGCATACCCGCCCTTGCCGGCCGAGGAGGCGATGTTGACCAGGTGCCCGCGACCACGCGACAGAAACCGCGGCAGGATCTCCTTGATCCCGTACATCACGCCGTTGACGTTGATGTCGATCATGCGCTGGGTGGTGGCGTCGTCCTCGTCGACGAGCCGGCCCAGGTGCATGATCCCGGCGTTGTTGACCAGCACGTCGACAGGGCCAAGCTCTGACTCGACCTGATCGAGAAACCGGCGCACCGACGCGCGGTCGGTCACGTTGAGCTCGAAGGCCAGGGTGCCGGCGCCGAGCTCACGAGCGGTCTGCTCAGCCGCCTCGAGATCCAGATCGCCGATGGCCACCTTCATGCCCTTGGCGACGAACGCCTCTGCGGTCGCGCGCCCGATCCCCCGGGCGCCGCCGGTGATCGCGGCGATCTGACCGCCGAGAAAGCGGGGCTGCTTGGCCATGAGGGTCCTCCTGAGTCGGTGACGCGGATGTGGTCGGGTCACACGGTAGCGCTGCCGGCCCGCGCGGGGCGAGCCGGCGATCCGCTACGTTGCCCCGCGGGGCGCTCGCGAGCGCCGAGGGAACCGTCCAGGAGGAGACCATGGCTGTCACCGTCGTCCTGTCCGAGGTCCAGCGCGACACCCTGGCCCGGGTGTGTGACACCTTCGCCCCGTCGCTGTCCGAACCCGACGATCCGACCGGCTTCTGGGGGCGCCCCGCCTCGGATATCGGCGTACCCGAGGCGATCGAGCAGACGCTGTCTGACTCCGTCCCCGAGGCTCAGGTGGAGGGCTTTCGCGCGCTGCTCGACGCCCTGGCCGCCCAGGGCTTCAATCAAGCCGACCAGCCGACCCGGGAGCAGATCCTCCACGGGGTGATGGATTCATCCCCGGATGGGCTGGCGGGCGTCAGCGCGCTGCGGGGCCTGACCCTGCTGCTGTTCTACGCGCTGCCCGACCCGACCACCGGGCGCAACCCCAACTGGGAGGCCATCGGCTACCCCGGGCCCCGCTCGGCCCCGCCCGATCCCGAGCAGGCGCCCAAGACGATTGCCGTCACCCGCCCGCAAGCGGCCCAGCTGACGTTGGAGGCCGATGTCTGCGTGGTGGGCTCGGGCGCGGGGGGCGGCGTGATCGCTGGCGTGCTCGCCGAGCAGGGCCGCGACGTGGTGGTGATGGAGATGGGCGCCTACCACAACGAGGCCGACTTCAACCAGCTGGAGCTGTGGGCCTACCAGAACCTCTACCGCGGGGGTGGGGTCACCCAGACCGCCAACGGATCGATCGCCCTGATGGCGGGGTCCAACCTGGGCGGCGGCACGACCGTCAACTGGACGAACTTCCTGCCCCCCTATCCGTGGGTGCGCGAGCAGTGGGAGCGCGACTTCGGGCTGGAGGGCCTGAGTGGATCGGACTTCGACCGCCACCTCGACGCCGTCGCGCGTCGCTGCCGGGTAAACGATCGCTGCTCGGACTACAACGGCCCCAACCAACGCCTCAAGGACGGCTCCGAGCGCCTCGGCTACTCCTTTCAGCGCATCACCCGCAACACCGATCCCGACCGCTACGACCCCGATACCGCGGGGCTGCTCGGCTTCGGGGACCAGTCGGCCTCCAAGCAGGGCACGATGAGGACCTTCCTGCAGGATGCGGCCGACCACGGCGCGCGCTTCGTGGTGAACTGCCGCGCTGAGCGCATCCTGGTCGACAGCGGACGTGCGGCCGGCGTGCAGGGCTCCTACACCGACACCGCCGGTCAACGCGCCGAGGTCGTGGTGCGCGCACCCCAGGTGGTCGTGGCGGCGGGGGCACTCGAGTCCCCCGCTCTGCTGCTGCGCTCGGGTCTCGGCGGCCCCGCGGTGGGCGACTACCTGCGCCTGCACCCGGCCACCGCAATCCTCGGTGTCTACGACGAGCCCCAGAAGGGCTGGTGGGGTGCCCCGCAGACCGGGCTCTCGGCCGAGTTCGCCGACCTCGGCGACGGTTACGGCTTCCTGCTGGAGACCTCGCACGCGAGCCCGGGCGTCACCGGCTCGGCGGTGTCCTGGGAGTCCGGACGCCAGCACAAGCAGACAATGGCCAAGGGCCCTCAGTCAGCGGGCCTGGTGTTCCTGATCCGCGACCACGGCCACGGACGCGTGACCATCGACGCCGACGGCAATGCTGTGCACCACTACGACATCACCGACCCCATCGACCAGGCCAACTTCCGCCGCGGCCTGCTCGAGCTCGTGCGCATCCACGAGGCCGCCGGCGCCCAGGAGATCGTCACCTTCCACCGCAAGCTGATGCAGTGGCGCCGGGGCGAGGACATCGAGGACTTTGGCCGGCGGGTGCACGACGGGTCCCTTGACCCCTACGAGCACGCGATCTTCGCTCTGCATCAGATGGGTTCATGCCGCATGGGTCGCGACCCCTCGCTGAGCGTCGCCAACCCGTGGGGGGAGTGCCATGACGTTCCGGGCGTCTGGATCGGCGACGCCAGCGCGTTTCCGACCGCGTCGGGCACCAACCCCATGGCCACGACGATGGCTCTGGCCCACCGGACCGCGGAGGCGATGGCGGCCGCGTAGGTATTGTGACCGGTCTGATGCCCGCGTTCACCCACCAGGGTCAGCGCCTGGTCTACACCGAGCACGGCCCCGCCTCGGCCCGCACCGCCCGAGCCGCCAAGCCCGGCTCGCGACCGTGCATCCTCGTCCACGGCCTGCTGCTGTCCCAGCGCATGCACCTGCCGCTGGCCCAGGCGCTGGCCGAGCGCGGCAACCGTGTGATCACGCTGGATCTGCTCGGCCATGGCTCCTCCGATCGCCCCCGGGACATGTGGCGCTACTCGATGAGTCACTTCGGCGAGCAGGTGGTGGGCCTGATGGACCACCTGGAGCTCGACGAGGCCGTGGTCCTCGGAACCTCGCTGGGCGCCAATACCGCCCTGGAGGTCGCGTCGCTGGCGCCGGAGCGGCTGCGGGGCATGGTGATCGAGATGCCCGTGCTCGACAACGCCCTGGTCGGCTGCGCGGTGGCGTTTGCGCCCCTGATGGTGGCCCTGACCTTTGGCGAGCCGGTCATGCGCGGGGTGGCCGCGCTGGCTCGCCTGGTCCCCCGGCGCGGCGTTCCCTTCCTCGCTGACGTGGCGCTCGACACGATTCGCCAGGATCCCCGGCCGAGCGCCGCGGTGCTGCAGGGCCTGTTTTTCGGCCGCGTGGCGCCGCACCGCAGCGAGCGACGCACATTCCAGGCTCCCGCGC
>DASYID010000108.1:0-1694 GCA_036252775.1 Solirubrobacteraceae bacterium | reverse complement strand
CAGACGATCGCCCAGATCGAGCTGTTCACCAAGAACGCCGACTACGAGCGCCGCGTCTACGTGCTGCCCAAGCACTTAGACGAGAAGGTGGCCCGCCTGCACCTCGACGCGCTCGGGGTCCGTCTGACCGAGCTCTCCGAGGAGCAGGCCGCCTACATCGGCGTGCCCGTCGGTGGCCCCTACAAGCCCGACCACTACCGCTACTAGGCCCACCGGGGCGCGGTCGTGCCGGGCGGCGCCCCCGCGGGCTCCTCGATCGCCGACGCGGGCCTGGCCGAGGCCGGCCGGGCCCGCATCGAATGGGCCGACGCCCAGATGCCGGTGCTGCGCTCGATCCGCGAGCGCCTGGGGGCCCACCGGCCCCTGGACGGCATCCGCGTAGCCGCCTGCCTGCACGTCACCGCCGAGACCGCCAACCTGGTCCGGGCCCTGATCGCCGGAGGAGCGCAGGTCGCCCTGTGCGCCTCAAACCCACTCTCCACCCAGGACGACACCGCCGCCAGCCTGGTGGCCGACCACGGCGCCGAGATCCACGCGGTGCGCGGGGAGGGCCCACAGGCCTATGAGGGCCACGTGCAGGCCCTGGCCGCCTGGGCGCCCCAGGTCGCCCTGGATGACGGCGCCGACCTGCTGCTGGCCCTGCACGAGGGCGGCCCGGCCATCGAGGGGGTGTTGGGCGCCACCGAGGAGACCACGATCGGCCTGGTGCGCCTGCGCACGCTGGCCGCGCGCCAGGCCCTGGCCTTCCCGGTGTTGGCCGTCAACGAGTCGCGCACCGAGCGCGCGTTCAACGACCGCTTCGGCACCGGCCAGTCGACGCTGGATGGCATCCTGCGTGCCACCCACCTGCTGCTGGCCGGGCGCACCCTGGTGGTGCTGGGCTACGGCTACACCGGCCAGGGGGTCGCCCTGCGCGCCCGGGGGGCGGGTTCGTCGGTGATCGTGTGCGAGATCGACCCGCTGCGGGCCCTGCAGGCCCGGATGGAGGGCTTTCAGGTCATGCCGGCGCTGGAGGCGGCCGAGCGCGGCGACGTGTTCATCACCGTGACCGGCAGCCGTGACGCGCTCGGTGCCGAGCACTTTGCCCGCATGAAGGACGGTGCGGTGCTGGCCAACGCGGGACACTTCGACATCGAGATCAACCTCGACGAGCTGCGCGGCGCCGCCGTGGACGAGCCCCGTGAGGTGCGTCCGCTCGTCGACCAGTACGACCTCGGCGGCCGCCAGCTGAACCTTCTCGCCCAGGGCCGGGTGGTCAACCTGGCTGCCGCCGAAGGCCATCCGGCCGAGGTCATGGACATGTCCTTTGCCACCCAGGCGCTGTGCGTCGAGGAGATCGTGCGTCACGGCGAGGAGCTGCCGGCGCGCGTGCTGGCCGTCCCGGACGAGATCGACCGCGAGGTCGCGCGCCTGAAGCTCGAGGCGCTGGGCGTGCGCATCGACTCGCTGAGTCCGGCTCAGGCCGAGTACCTGGACCGCTGGGACGGGGGCGCGAGCGAGTCCAGCCGCTAGCCTGCCCGCGATGCTGCCCGCGATGGTTCTGGCTGCCGGCCTGGGCACCCGCCTGCGCCCGCTGACCACCGAGATCCCCAAGCCGATGGTCCCGGTTCTCGACCGGCCCGTAATGGCCCACATCGTCGACCTGCTCGACCGCCACGGGGTCGAACGGGTGATCGCCAACCTGCACTACTTCC
>DASYID010000107.1:0-11816 GCA_036252775.1 Solirubrobacteraceae bacterium | reverse complement strand
CAGACGGTGTAGACGGCGCCCTCCTCGGCCACCGCCACCGGCCCCCCGAACGCCCGCTGGGCCTCGCTGCGCGCCCACAGCTGGTCGAGCTCGTCGGAGATGTGGGTGATGACCAGCCGCCCCACGTTGGCGCGCATGCCGTGCTCGCCCGCCTCGCCGGGAGTCAGATGCCCGCGCATCCCCTCGCGTTCGGGACGCGGGAGGGTTGCCTCGATCATCAGCAGGTCGCTGCCGTCGGCGAACTTCACCAGCTCCTCGGTCGGACGACAGTCCGCCCCGTAGGTGAAGCGCCCGCCCCCGCCCCCGCCCCCGCCTCCGTTTCCGCCCCCGTTTCCGCCGCCGCCCGGGGCGCAGCACACGTCGATGGCGAACGTGGGCAGGAAGTGGGGCACCTCGTGGAAGCGCACCCGCAGCGGTCCGATCTGCAGCTCGTCCTCGGGGCCGTACTCGCTGAGCTCGAAGGCGTTCTCGATCAGGTCCTCGTTCCCCCAGGCCCCCACCACCCGGCGGAAGGTGTCGGTCGCTCCCCGGGGGGCGTGCAGGCTTGGGCGAGCCGGAGTGGCCGTCCCCGGCCAGCGGTCCACCGCCACGGGCTGCTGGCGCGGCGCGTAGGTCAGCGCGTAGGAGTAGGGCACCAGATCCAGGAAGTGGTCGGCGTGCAGGTGGGAGATGACCACCGCGTCCACCGCCAGGTAGTCGCGATAACGGCGCAGCTTGGAGAAGACCCCGTTGCCGCAGTCCAGCAGCACGCAGGTCCCCTGCTCCTCGATCAGGTAGCCACTGCAGGCCCCGTCGGCGTCTTGCCAGGAGGGCGACTTGCCGAGCACGGTGATCCGCACCCCAGGCACCCTACCCGCGCGGGCTACTCGTGCAGCGCGGCCTGCTCCTGAGCGGTAGGGAACGCCCAGGCGGCCCGGGTGCGCCGCTCCTGGCGAAAGACGAAGCGCATCTGCTGGGGAGGGCGCAGGCCCTCGGGGTGGTTGGGCCGGAAGGTGGGACACGGCTCGGCGGTGCTCAACGCGCAGAGCAGGTTGCAGCGAAAGAAGCAGTCCTCGCAGGTCACCTTCTTGGCCACCGCTCCTTTAGCCATCCGCCCTCACCCCCTCAGCGCTGTGAAATTCCTGTGACCGAACGGGCAGCATGAAAGCACGTCATCGGCACCCGACCAACCGCGGCGGAGGACCTTTCCCGCAAATCGCACGACTTTTCCTTGCCCAGACGATTTCCCCGCTAATAGTCACTTTTGGGGAGGCTGCCCGCAATTTCGGAAGATCTTGGGCTCAGGCGCCGACGCCCAGCTCGCGCTCGGCGCGGTCGGCGATCAAGCGGGCGATGGCCAGCGAGGAGGTGGCCGCCGGCGAGGGGGCGTTGCGGACGTGCAGGGCTCGCGGGGTGCTGGAGAAGACGAAGTCGTCCACCAGCCTTCCGTCGCGTCCCAGGGCCTGAGCGCGAACCCCGGCAAAGGCGGGCTCCACGTCATCCGCCGTCAGGCCCGGGACAAAGCGCGCGGCGGCGCGCACGAAGGCGGTCCGGCGGGTGGCGTGGTTGATCTCGGTCAGGCCGGTCCGCCACCAGTGCGCGAACATCCGCCAGGAGCCCGGCCAGGCGAGGGTGGCCGCCAGGTCGCGCGGGCGCACCCGGCCCAGCCGGTAGGCATCGCGCGCTCCAGCCAGCAGGGCAGTCGGGCCCACGAGCACGTTTCCGTCGATGTGGCGGGTCAGGTGCACCCCCAGAAACGGCAGGGCGGGGTCGGGCACCGGGTAGACCAGCGAGCGCACCAGGTGGCGCCGCTCTGCCCGGAGGCGCAGGTAGGCGCCCCGGAAGGGCACGATGGCCGGATCCCGGGGGGCGCCACAGGCCACCGCCAGGCGGTCAGCCCAGGCGCCGGCGCAGAAGATCGCGTGGCCGGCCTGCAGCTCACCTCGGGCGTGCTGCACCCGCAGCCCCCCCGCAGCCGGGCGCGCACCGCTGACCTCGCAGCCGAGCGCCAGCACACCCCCCGCCGCGCGAACGTCCTCACCGTAGGCGCGCGCGACGGCGCCGAAGTCGACGATGCCGGTGTGGGGTGAGTGCAGACCGGCGATGCCGCGCACGTGGGGCTCGAGCTCGGCGATGCCGGCGGCGTCCAGGCGCTCCAGGCCCGGCACCCCGTTGGCCCGGCCGCGGCGCTCCAGCTCGTCCAGGCGCTGCAGCTCGGAGGCGTCGGTGGCCACGATCAGCTTGCCGCATCGCTGGTGGGGGATGTCGCGCTGCTCGCACAGCTCGTAGAGCTCGGCGGCACCCTGGACGCACAGTTGCGCCTTCAGCGACCCTGGCGCGTAGTAGATGCCGGCGTGGACGACACCCGAGTTGTGGCCGGTCTGGTGCTGGGCGGGCTCGGACTCCCGATCGAGCACGCACACGTCCAGGCGTGGGTGCCGGCGGGAAAGCTCACGCGCCACGCCGAGGCCGAGAATGCCGGCCCCGATGACCGCCACGTCGCACTGGCTGGGTGGCTCGGTCACCGGGGCACTGTAATTGCCCGCGTCATCATGGTCGCCATGCGCATCCTGGTGACCGGGGTCAGCGGGTACGTGGGCGCGGCCCTGGTGCCGCGCCTGCGGGAAGGCGGCCATGAGCTGCGCGGCCTGGCGCGCCACCCGGCGCGCGTGGATCGCGCTCTTGGCCTGCCCGTGTTCACCGGCGACGTGGTCAGCGGGGTAGGACTGGCGCGGGCGCTGGACGGGATCGAGGTGGCCTACTACCTGGTGCACTCGATGGAGCCAGACGCCAAGGGCAGCTTTGCCGATCGCGAGCGCAGAGCGGCAGAGAGCTTCACTCAGGCCGCCCAGCAGGCGGGGGTGGCCCGGATCGTCTACCTGGGAGGCCCGGTGCCCGCGACCGGCCCGGTGTCGGCCCATCTGGCCAGCCGGGTGGCGGTGGAGCAGGTGCTGCTCGAGGCCACGCCGGCCTCGGTGGCGCTGCGGGCCTCGATCGTGATCGGAGCCCGGTCGCGCTCGTTTCGCTTCATGGTGCGCCTGGTGGAGCGGCTGCCCGTGCTGCCGCTGCCCGCCTGGCGAATCCATCGCAGCGCTCCCATCGACGAGCGCGACATGCTCGCCTACCTGGTCGCGGCGGCCGACAGCCCCGACGCGGCGGGAAGGTCGCTGGACATCGCCGGCCCGGAGACGCTCAGCTACGGCGAGTTGATCGAGCGGATTGCCGAGCTGATGCTCGTGGGCCGGCCGCCGGTGCGCCTGGGCATCTCGTTGACGCCGGTGGCCAGCCGCGTGGCGGCGGCGATCGCCGGTGAGGATCCGTCGCTCATCGGACCCCTGATGCAGAGCCTGGAGCACGACCTCCTGCCCCGCGACGACAGCGCCCATCGGCTGCTGGGGGTCAGGCGCCATACGCTGGACGCCGCCATCGAGCGATCCCTGCGCGAGTGGGAGCGAGCCGAGCCGCTGGCCGCCCGCTAGGTTGCGCCCGATGAGCACGGTCTCCACCAAGATCGTCATCGAAGCCCCCCCATCCGCGGTGTGGGCGGTGGTGATGGACCCCGGTCGGCTGCGCGAGTGGGTGACGATCCATCGCAAGCTCGGCAAGGTCTACTCCGGCGCGCCCCGCGAGGGCTCACAGATGCAGCAGACGCTGTGCCTGCGCGGAGCCAACTTCCGGGTGGACTGGACGCTGGCCAAGTGCCAGGAGCCCAGCCGCGCGCTGTGGGAGGGAAAGGGACCGGCCCGCTCGCGCGCCAGCACCGAGTATCGCCTGAGCGAGCACTCGAGGGGCACCTGCTTTGACTACCGCAATGAGTTCAAGGCGCCGCTCGGGCCGCTGGGCGCCCTGGCCAGCCGGGCGCTGGTGGGGGGCATACCCGAGCGCGAGGCCAATCGCTCGCTCGAGCGCCTGAAGACATTGGTCGAGAACTCCTAGGGCCCGGCGACGGCTGGCCTCCCGAGGGCCGCTGGCCGCTCGCCCCGTGCCCCAGCGCCGCGGGCTCAGGCGTCCAGGAATGCGCGCGCCAGGCGATGGGAGGCGGCGCAGGCCTCATGCAGCGCCTCGCGCTCTGAGTCACTCAGGGCGAGCTCGAGGATCTCACCCACGCCGTCCTTGCCCACCTTCACCGGCACCCCGGCCACCAGCCCGTCGATGCCGAACTCGCCCTGGCACTGCACCGCGCAGCACAGCAGGCGCCGCTGGTCGAGGACGATCGCCTCGACCAGCTCGGCGGCGGCCGCCGCCGCGGCCTCGGGCGGCTCGAGCCGGCGCTCCGCCATCCATGTCAGGGTTGCCTCCAGGCGACCGGGCGCGAGCAGCTGCGCCACCGGTATCCCGCCCGCCGCCATGTGCGAGGCGAGCGGGACCGTGCGAGGCCCGGGGCCACCGAGCACGACCACCGATATGTCTCGGACCGAGATTCTCAGCTGGTGCGCCAACCGTGCCCGCAGGGCCGCCCCCGACAGCGAGCCGGCGATCCCGATCACCCGGCCGCGGGGAAAGCGAGTGCGCTCGAGCACCACCTCGCACAGAGCGTCGGCGGGCGGGGCGAGCACCAGCACGATGGCGTCGGGCGCGTGGCGGGCTACCTCATCCGCGACCTGGGCCAGGGCCGAGGCATTTTCGGTGAAACGCTCGTCGGGCGAATCGGCCGCGGTGGCTGGGAGATGAGCGCCGGTGAGCACGACCAGCTCCGAGCCCCCGATCTCCTCATAGACCTCCGAGGGCGTCAGGCACGGCTCGTATCCGGACAACGCGGCGGCGTGGTTGAGATCCAGAGCCCGCACCTGGGCGTCCCCTGGTCGCGCGTCACACAGCACGAGCTCGCTGTCGTCGCGAGCGGCCAGGCGCCGGGCCACCGCATGCCCGACCTCGTCCGCCCCGATAACACTTATGCGATGACGCATAACATTTATCTCATGAATATGACATAGTGGAAAGGTGAGTTTAGGACACGCTCAAATACCATAGGAAGTGGGTAGCGTCGGTGACTGATTTTTTGGAAGAGAAGCGTCGGGAGATCGCCAAGCGTCTGAAGGAGCTCGAGCCACTGGTGG
Source organism: Solirubrobacteraceae bacterium (assembly GCA_036252775.1). GTDB lineage: Bacteria > Actinomycetota > Thermoleophilia > Solirubrobacterales > Solirubrobacteraceae > DASYID01. The sequence continues at coordinate 6,780 of DASYID010000107.1, read as the reverse complement.
ACGAGTACCGTCAGCTCGAAGCGGCGGCGGCCGCTCTGGCCGGAGTGGGCGGCGCGGGCTCGCGTTCGACGCCGGCCCGCGGACGGCCCCCGGCCCGCCGGCGCGCGTCCGCGGGCGGCAAGGGCCGCCGGGGTCGCCCCCGGGGCAGCGGCACGCGCTCGCTGCAGGCGCTCGAGCTGGTCAAGGCTCAGCCCGGCATCAGCATCCCCGAGCTCGCCGAGCGCATGGGGATCAAGCAGAACTACCTCTACCGGGTGCTGCCTGGCTTGGAGGCCGACGGCAAGGTGACCAAGCGCGGACGCGGATGGCACGCGAAGGGAGCCTAGACCGCTAGATCAGTCCGAGCTCACGCACGCTGTCGCGCTCGTCGGTGAGCTCCGCGACGGTGGCGTCGATGCGCGAGCGGGAGAACTCGTCGAGCTCAAGGCCGGGCACTATCTCCCAGCGCCCGGCCGAGCAGGTACACGGGAAGCCGCAGATCAGGCCCTCGGGGATGTCGTAGGAGCCGTCGGAGGGCACTCCCATCGACACCCAGTCCTGGCTGCCGGCGACCCAGTCACGGACGTGGTCGATGGCGGCGTTGGCCGCCGAGGCCGCGCTGGAGGAGCCGCGCGCCTCGATGATGGCGGCTCCGCGCTTGCCCACCGTGGGCAGGAACTCGTTCTCCAGCCAGGCCTGGTCGTCGACCACGTCGGCCGCGGTGCGTCCTCCCACCTGGGCGTGGAAGAGGTTGGGGTACATGGTCGGGGAGTGGTTTCCCCATACCCCCATGCGCGTTATGTCGGCGACGGGCGAACCCGTCTTGGCCGCTAGCTGGGCCTTGGCGCGGTTGTGGTCGAGACGCAGCATGGCGGTGAAGCGCTCCGACGGGATGTCGCGCGCGTTGCTCATGGCGATCAGGCAGTTGGTGTTGGCCGGGTTGCCGACCACCAGCACCTTGACGTCGTCGGCGGCATGGGCGGCCAGGGCCTGGCCCTGGCCGGTGAAGATCTTGCCGTTGGCCTCGAGCAGGTCGGCGCGCTCCATGCCCTTGGTCCGCGGGCGCGAGCCCACCAGCAGAGCGATGTTGACCCCGTCGAAGGCGGCGGCCGGATCGTCGTGCAGGTTCATCGAGCTCAGCAACGGGAAGGCGCAGTCGGTGACTTCCATGGCCACGCCCTCCAGCGCGCCCATGGCGGGCGCGATCTCCAGCAGCGAGAGCTCGACCGGCTGGTCGGGCCCCAGCATCTCTCCGCTGGCGATTCGGAACAACAGGCTGTAGCCGATCTGACCGGCGGCGCCGGTGACCGCCACGCGGACGGGCTTGCTCATGCGTTCATCTCCTCTATCACCGCGTCGGCGAACTGTGACGTGCCGACGGCAGTTGGGTCGTCGCGGGTTGGCTTGAGGTCATAGGTCACCTTCTCGCCGCGCTTGATCACCGTGGCGATGGCGGTCTCCAGCCGCCGAGCGGCGTCGCGCTCGCCCAGGTGCTCGAGCATGTAGACGCCTGACAGCATCAGGGCCGTCGGGTTGACCTTGTTGAGTCCCTTGTACTTCGGCGCGGAGCCGTGGGTGGCCTCAAAGACAGCGGCGTGCGTGCCGATGTTGGCGCCCCCGGCAAAGCCCAGGCCCCCGATCATTCCCGCCCCGAGGTCTGAGACGATGTCGCCGTAGAGGTTGGGCAGCACGATCACGTCGTACTCCTCCGGGCGCGAGACAAGCTGGTTGCACAGGTTGTCGATGATCCGGTCCTCAAACTCGAAATCCGGGTAGTCCTCGGCCACCCGGCGAGCCACCTCCAGGAACAGGCCGTCGGAGAACTTCATGATGTTGGCCTTGTGGGCGGCCGTCACCTTGCGCCGCCCGTTCTCCTTGGCGTAGTCAAACGCGGCGCGCACGATGCGCTCGGAGCCGAACACCGAGATCGGCTTGACCGAGATGCCGGCGTCGTCGCGCACCATCGCTCCCAGCTCGCGTAGCACCTCGCGTAGGCGCGCGTTGTCCTCGGTGCCCCGCTCGAACTCGATACCGGCATACAGGTCCTCGGTGTTCTCTCTGACGATCACGATGTCGGTCTCCGGAAAGCGCGTGCGCACCCCGTCGTAGGCCTTGCAGGGCCGGATGCAGGCGTACAGGTCGAGCTCCTTGCGCAGCAGCACGTTGACCGAGCGAAAGCCGGAGCCGACCGGCGTGGTGGTGGGGCCCTTGATTCCCACCTTGGTCCGCTTGATCGACTCCAGCGTGGCGTCGGGAAACGGGTTGCCGTGGGACTCGTACTCGTCGATGCCGGCCTCCTGGCGATCCCACTCGAACTCGACGCCGGTGGCCTCGAGCACGCGTCGCGTGGCCTCCGCGAGCTCGGGACCGGTCCCGTCTCCGGGTATGAACGTGACTTCGTGGGCCATGGGGGGATTTCCTGTTCTCTATTTTCCGTTGAGTGACGGCGACCCGCGTCGCGGGCGTGCGGTCGGCGGCGAGCGATGCTATCGCTGCCCGCCCCGTGGGCAGCGCGCGCTACCTTCTATGGGCGTCTGTCAAGCCATCAGGAGGCTCACCGGTGTCCACCGGATCCGCCGTCGACCATCTCCCCACGGGCAGCACCCATGAGGTGCTCAACCAGGTTCCCGCTCTGGAAGGGTGCAACCTGTTCTCCTCCCATAGCGCCCTGGTGGAGGCCACCGAGCGCGAGGGGGGCGGCTGGGTGGCCGATCGCGCCAGCGAGCTCGGCGAGCTGGTGGGAGGCGAGCCCATGGCATGGGGGTTTCAGGCCAACGAGAATCCGCCCCGCCTGCACACCCACGATCGCTTCGGTCACCGCCTCGACGAGGTGGAGTTCCACCCCGCCTGGCATCAGCTCATGCGCATGGGAGTCACGCACGAGCTGCACAGCCTGCCGTGGACCGAGGCCCGCTCCGGCGCCCACGTGGCCCGTGCCGCCCTCTACATGACCGCCATCCAGGCCGAGGCGGGCTTCGCCTGTCCGATCACCATGACCTTTGCCGCCGTGCCCGCCCTACGGGCTCAGCCCGAGCTGGCGGCCGAGTGGGAGCCGCTGCTGACCGCGACCTCCTATGACCCCCGGCTGGTCCCCGCCGCCGAGAAGGGCAGCGCGCTGTGCGGGATGGCCATGACCGAGAAGCAGGGCGGATCGGACGTTCGCGCCAACACCACGGTGGCGCGGGCGGTCAATGGCGGCGGCGCCGGGGCCGAGTACGAGCTGCACGGCCACAAGTGGTTCTGCTCGGCACCGATGTGCGACCTGTTCCTGGTGCTGGCCCAGACCGACGAGGGGCTGTCGTGCTTTGCCCTGCCCCGCGTCCTGCCCGACGGCAGCCGCAACGAGGGCTTTCGCCTGCAGCGCCTCAAGGACAAGCTGGGCAACCGCTCCAACGCCTCCAGCGAGGTGGAGTTCCACGGCGCCTGGGCGCGCATGGTGGGCGAGCCCGGACGGGGGGTGCCAACGATCATCGAGATGGTCGGCCACACCCGCCTGGACTGCGTGATCGGAACCGCCGCCGGCATGCGCGCGGCGGTGGCCCAGGCCACCCACCACGCCGCGCACCGGTCCACCTTCGGGCGCCTGCTCATCGACCAGCCGCTGATGACCAACGTGCTCGCCGATCTGTGTCTGGAGTCCGAGGCGACCACGGCGCTGGCCATGCGCCTGTCGCGTGCCTACGACGAGGCCGAGCTCGACGAGAGCGCCCAGCTGTTCAAGCGCCTGGGCACGGCGATCGGCAAGTACTGGGTGTGCAAGCGCGCCCCCGGTCACGCCTACGAGGCGCTCGAGTGCCTCGGCGGCAACGGCTACGTCGAAGCCTCGGGGATGCCGCGGCTGTATCGCGAGGCACCGCTGGCCTCGATCTGGGAGGGCTCGGGCAACGTCATGAGCCTGGATGTGCTGCGTGCGCTGAGCCGCAGCCCCGCCTCCCTGGAGGCCTTCTTCGACGAGGTGCAGCTGGCCTCGGGCGCCGACGCGCGCCTGGATCGCTACACCGCGCAGCTGCGCGATGAGTTCTCAGACCCGGTCGGGTTGGAGACGCGAGCCCGGCGCCTGGTCGAACGCATGGGGCTGGCGCTGCAGGGATCGCTGCTGGTGCGCCACGCCCCCGCGGCGGTGGCTGATGCGTTCTGCGCGGCCCGGCTGGCCGGGGACTGCGGCCTGGCCTACGGCACGCTTCCGGCCGGCCTGGACCTGGGTGCGATCGTTGATCGCCATCGCCCGGAACTGAACTGACCGGCCCGCGCGTGGCCCTCCCGGCAACGCTCTCCTGATGCCCGGCGGCCGGACCTTCCAGCTCGCGCGAATCTTCGGCATTCGCATCGGGGTCAGCACGAGCTGGTTCTTCGTGCTGTTCTTCTTCATCTGGATCCTGTCGGACGAGTTTCGAACGGAGCTGGGCGGGTCGGACACCACCGCCTACGTCGTCGCGGTCGCCTGCGCGCTGTCGTTCTTTGCCTCGCTGATCGTCCACGAGCTCGGCCATGCCCTGGTGGCCCGCCACCAGGGCATCGGCATATCGGGAATCGACCTGTGGTTCTTCGGCGGGATCGCACGCATGACGCGCGACACCGGCTCGCCGGGGGAGGAGTTCCGGGTCGCCGCCGCCGGCCCGCTGCTGACCCTGATGCTGGCCGGCCTGGGGGTGTTGGCCGGGACGCTGCTGTCGAGCTTCGGGCACTTCTGGGAGCTCCTGCAGTTCAGCGCCCACACCACCGTCACGCCGGCGCTGGCCCTGGCGCGCTGGCTGGTGGTGATCAACGCCGCGGTGTTCGTGTTCAACCTGGTGCCCGCCTTCCCGCTGGACGGCGGGCGCATCGCCCGGGCCATCGCCTGGCGGGCCACCGGCGACCGCAATCGGGCCACGCGGGCCTCGGGGCGCGCCGGGCAGGTCTTCGCCTACGTGTTCGGGGCCGGCTCGCTGTGGCTGCTGCTGGCCGGTGACGTGCGCGACGGACTGTGGGGTCTGCTGCTGGCCATGTTCCTCAACCAGGCGGCCCGCGGGGCGGTGCTGCAGTCGGCGTTCTCCGAGCGCCTGGAGGGGATCACGGTGGCCGACATCATGGACCGCGAGCCGGTGACGATCCCCGACCAGACGAGCGTGCTCGAGGCCCACGAGCAGTTCTTCCTGCGCTACCGCTGGCCGTGGTTTGCCGTGGTCGACCCCGCCCGGCGGTTCGTCGGAGTGCTGCGCCGCGAACGGGTTGACTCCGAGCTGAGCGGGGGCCGCCCGACGCTGACGGTCTCGACGATCCTCGAGGAGGAGGTCGCGGCGTGGCAGATCGCCCAGGACCAGCCCCTGGAGGCCCTGCTCGGCTCAGAGGGCATGCGGCGCCTGGGGGCCATGGTGGCGGTCGACGAGCAGGGCGTTCTGCGCGGCGTAGTCACCCTGACCGAGGTCCGCAGGGCGCTCACGCCGGTCACCGGCGTATAGAGTCCCGCCCCGGCCGCCCCGGCGGCCCACGGCAGCTGGTCCCTCACCGCACAAGCTCTCTCACTCGACTCCTTGCCCACCCACGACGTCCTGATCATCGGCGCCGGCCTGGCCGGACAGCGGGCGGCGCTGGCCGCCGCCCGGGCGGGCGCGTCGGTGGCGATCATGAGCAAGGTCCACCCGGTGCGCTCGCACTCGGTGGCGGCAGCCGGGGGCATCAACGCAGCCATCAACCCGGCCGACGACTGGCGCTCGCACGCCTACGACACGGTCAAGGGCTCAGACTTCCTCGGCGACCAGGATGCGATCGAGGTGATGTGCTCCGAGGCGCCCGAGGAGGTCATGCACCTCGAGCACATCGGCGTCACCTTCCACCGCAACGAGCGCGGGGAGCTGGACCTGCGGGCCTTCGGCGGCGCCTCCATGAAACGCACCGCCTACGTGGCCGACATCACCGGCCAGGCCATCCTGCACGTGCTCTACGAGCAGCTGATGAAGCACTCCGACACCGTCGCCCGCTACGAGGAGTGGTTCACCACCTCGCTGCTGCTCGACGACGACGGCCACTGCTGCGGTGCGGTCGCGCGCCACATCCGCACCGGGCGCATGGAGACCTTCAACGCCAAGGCGGTGATCCTCGCCTCGGGGGGAGCCGGCCAGTGCTACAAGCCGACCACCAACGCCCTGATCGTGACCGGCGACGGCATCGCCCAGGGCTATCGGGCCGGGGCCCGGTTGATGGACATGGAGATGGTCCAGTACCACCCGACCACCCTGGCCGAGAACGGCTTTCTGATCACCGAGGGGGCCCGCGGCGAGGGGGCGCACCTACTCAACTCAGAGGGCAAGCGGTTCATGGAGACCTACGCCCCCAACAAGATGGAGCTGGCCTCACGCGACGTCGTCTCGCGCGCCGAGCAGACCGAGATCAACGAGGGCCGGGGCGTGGGCCCCGACGGCCAGGGCATCTACCTGGACATCACGGTGGTGCCACGCAAGCGGGTGCTCGAGGCACTGCGCGAGATCGTCAACATCGGCAAGGACTTCGCCGGCACCGATATCACGCGCGAGCCGATCATGATCCGTCCGGGCCAGCACTACATCATGGGCGGCGTCAAGACCGACATCGACGGCCAGACCACCGTGCCCGGCCTGTACGCGGCCGGCGAGGTGGCGTGCGTGTCGGTACACGGAGGCAATCGCCTGGGGGCCAACTCGCTGCTGGACACGTTGATCTTCGGCCGGCGCTCGGGCGAACATGCCGCCCAGCGCGCGACCGGCATGACGATGCCCACCGTCGGCGACGGCGCGCTGAAGAGCGACGTCGCGCTGATCGACGAGATAGTCGGGCGCCCCAAGGACG
>DASYID010000106.1:0-11168 GCA_036252775.1 Solirubrobacteraceae bacterium | reverse complement strand
CACGACGATTAGGGCGGCCGCAAGGGCCGCAAAGGGCAGCGCGGCGACACTCCACCGCGCGCGCAGGACGAAGCCACCGACCATCAGGCCATTCTGGGCGCCGGATGGCGCCCTGTCAAAAGGCTTCTCCGATCGGGTACTACCCTCAACCAGGATGCTCGGGAGGCGCGTGAGGCTGGGACTGGGAGTGCTGGCGACCATGGGGGTCGCCCTGGTGCCCGCGGGCGCCCCCGCCGCCGTCGGCCCGTGCCCGGCCGGGGTGGCCTACCGCGTGGGCGCGGCCAAGGCCGACATAACCCCGACCCAGTGGCCGGTGACCGCGGCCGCCTACTCGATCGGGCTGCCGGGCGTGGCGGCCACGCACCCCTTCTACGCCCGCACGGTGGCGATCCAGTCCTGCGCCAACGGGCAGGTGATGGTCCTCACCTCACTGGACAGCCAGGGCTACTTCGCCGCCTACAAGGAGGATCCGCCCAGCCTCGATCCCACCGCCGGCTACGGCACGGCGGCCATCCGGGCCATCGTCGAGGCCCAGACCAAGGTCCCGGCCACCAACATCCTGATCTCCGCCACCCACACCCACAACTCGCCCGACTCGGTCGGGGTGTGGGGCGGCGGTTCCAACGACAACAACAAGGTCCCCTACCTGAGCCGGGTCAAGCACCAGACGGTGGCCTCGATCGAGATGGCGGTGGACTCCCTGCGCCCGGCCAACCTGCGGGTGGCGACCGTCGACATCAGCGCCACCCACGGCACCTACGCCGAGGTCCAGCGCGACCCGACCGACTACCCCGTCGATCACACCATGCGCGTCCTGCAGGCCACCGACGCTCGCTCGTGCGCGCCGATCTCCACGCTGGTCGACGTCTCCACCCACGCCGACATCGCCGGCCAGTTCGGTCCCAAGGACGGCGAGCGCTACCTGGACCCCGACTGGCCCGGGCGGGTGGCCACAGACCTAGAGTCCCAGCTGCCGGGCGAGAGCGCGGTGGTCATGGCCGGCGCGGTGGGACGCACCGGGCCGAGCTTTCCCAGCGGCACCGACCCCAACGACAACAAGGCCCCAGACACCCAGAACAAGCTCAACTCAATCGCCGCCTACGGCGACATCCTCACCCGCCGCGTGGACACCGCGCTGGCCGGCTCGGTCGCGGTCGCGCCCGGACCCATACAGGTGGTCGACGCCCACCTGCACGAGGAGCTGGCCGAGCCTGCGCTGATCCCGCTGTTCGCCTCCGAGACGGGCGTGGTGGACCCGACCACCGGGCGCACTCAGCTGGGCGGGGTGATGCGTTCGATCCTGCCGCCCTACACCGTCGGCAACGTCCTTGACTCCGAGGTGCAGACGTTTCGGCTGGGCAACCTGATGATGGCCGGCGCGCCGGGCGAGGCCTACCCCCAGGTGGCCACCGAGCTGGCCAAGCGCGTCAAGGGGACGGCGATCTCCCCGTTCGTGTTCGGGTTGGCCAACGACCAGCTCGGTTACACGCCGCCCGCCTACGAGTTCCCGGTGGTGGCGGCGGTCGACGGCGGCGACGAGGGCATCTTCACCATTAACGTCCACCACGGCTCGGACATCATTAACCAGCACCTGTCGGCGGCCAACACGCTGGGCTTCCCCGCCACCGGCACCTACGACGGCACCCAGGGCCCGGTCAACCCGCCCGACCAGCCGCCCCCGGGCCAGAAGGTGTCCTACCCGCCCATCCCCAACCCGCCCGAGCCGCCCGAGACGCCGCTGTCCCTGGCCTGTGACCGCAGCGGTGCCCTGGCCGACACGACTACCTTCAGCCCGAACATCGCCGCGGTCTCGGTCAGCCACGGCGGAGATCTGGTCAGCGTCCAGGGCCTTGGGGTGCGCGTGCCCAGCACACGGCGCTGCGTCAGCCGCCGCCGGTTTGCCATCCACCTGACCCGCAGGCGGGGGACGCGGGTGCTGAGCGCGCGGCTGGTCGTGCGGGGCCGCCGGGTGCCGGTGCACCTGGGCCGGCGTCTGCGCTCCTCGGTCGACCTGCGCGGGCTGGCACCCGGACGTTTCTCGGTGCGGCTGACGCTGCGGCTCTCGATCGGGGGGCGCGTGCACACGCTGACGCTGGTGCGCACCTACCACACCTGCGTGCGCCGCCGGCACTGAACGGCGCGTGTGCGCCGACGGTGAGCGGCGCGCGGATGAGGCAGGGCGCGAGTGCCGGGTGGGGGTCAGCGCCGGGCGCTGAGAGCGTCGAGCAGCAGTGCCACCGAGCGCTCAAGCTGCTCGATCGTCGCGTCATCGACGCGCGCGATGCCCACGCGCCGGTTGAGCTCGGCGTTTATCTCACGATGGCTGCGGCCGTCGCGCCGGCGCAGATCGGAGACCAGCCGGTGGCGCTTGTCGCGCAGCAGGGCGCGGCGGCGATAGGCGGGGATCTCCCGCGTCCCCGCGCCTGGCGGGGCGGTGGGGAGAGGCGGACCCGGGGGTCCCCCGGGAGCCCCGGGGGGTGGCCCGAACAGCGTCATCTGGGCCGCCATCTCGGCGCTCAGCGGCACGAACTCGACCTGCTCGGAGCGCTCGCTCTCGCGCCGGGGGAGCTCGTCCATAGACGCGTCGTCCTCGGGCGCGCGCAGCACGTGACGAAGCTCGGTCTCGATGTCGGCGGCGTGCTGGCGCAGCAGCGGGTCGGCGGGCAGGTACAGCCAGCTCGGCTCGGTGCCCTGGGCTCCCCGCCCCCGGGCGACGGTGCGCACGAAGCGCCCGACGATCTGGCGGAAGATCAGCGGCGTCTTGGCCGCGGTGGCGTACACGCCCACCCGCAGCCGCGGGATGTCGACTCCCTCAGAGACCATGTTCACCGCCACCAGCCAGCGCTCGCGGGAGGCGGTGAAGGCGGCCAGCTTGTGCGCCGCCCGCGCCTCGGTGTGCAGCACCACGACGGGGGCGCGGCCGGTGACCTCCGCCAGCAGCTTGGCCACCTGGCGGGCGTGGCTGCCGTCGGCGGCCACGACCAGGCCGCCGGCGTCGCGATGGCCCTGAGCGCGCACCTCGCCCAGCCGGGCGTCGGCCTCGCGCAGGATCCGCGGCAGGCCGTCGGGCAGCTCGGTGGAGATCGCCGTGCGGTAACGGCGGCTGGCCTCGCGGGCGGGCAGCACCGTGTCAAAGGAGGACTCGATCACGTCCTCGCCGCTGCGCCACGACAGCGAGCCGTCGTAGGTGATGAAGCCGACGGGCCGGCAGATGCCGTCACGGACGGCCTCGGCGTAGGTGTAGGAGATGTCCGGCCGGGCCAGGCCGGAGGTGTCGTAGCGCACGCCGGGGATCGGCGTGGCGTCGGAGCGAAACGGCGTCCCCGACAGCAGCAGCCAACGCCGCGGCCGGGAGAAGGCGTGCTGAAAGCTCGTGCCCCAGGCGAGCTCCTCGCCCAGGTGGTGAGCCTCGTCGGCGATCACCAGCGTGCCGGCGTCCACGCTGCTCGCCCACTCCGACGGGCTGCTGGCCACGCGGGCGTAGGTGACCGCCACCCCGTGGAAGTCAGGCGGCGGCGCCGCGCTGGGGGCGTCGGGGGCGAGCTGGACGGCCAGGCGCCCGGCGGCGGCCGCCCACTGACGGGTCAGGGGGGCCGTGGGGCAGACGACGACCACCCGGCTGATCGCCCGCGTCGACAGCAGTCGCCGCGCCAGCTCCAGGGCGGGCCGCGTCTTACCCGCGCCGGGCGCGGCTGAGACCAGGAACGGGCCGTCCGACCAGTCCTCCAGTGCGCCGAGCATCCGCGCCTGCCACCCGCGCAGGGCGGGGGCGGTGGGCGAGCGGCGGGCGGGCACGGGCCGGGCATGGTGGGTGATGGACCGGACGGAGCCGGGGATGGACCCGGTGACGGACCCGCCCGGGCGTGACACCATGGTCTGTCATGCGCCTGGTTCGGTCGATCTGCCCGGTGGCGGCTGCCGGAGCGGTCCTGCTTTTGGTGATCGCGGGGTCGGCGGCGGCGCCGTTGGGGTCGGCGCGGGCGTTCGGGGCGGGCGCGGCGCGGGCGTCGGGAACGGCGCCGGGAACGGCCGCGCCCTCGTCTGGCGCTCCGCTGGCGCTGCCGCTGTCACACGCCGGCCGTTGGATCACCGACGCCGAAGGGCGGGCGGTGATCCTGCACGGCATCAACATGGTCTACAAACTGGCGCCCTACGCCCCCGACGCGGTCGGGTTCAGCGAGGACGACGCCGCCTTCCTGGCCCGCGAGGGCCTGCGCACCGTGCGGGTGGGGGTCATCTACAAGGCGCTCGAGCCCATGCCCGGCGTCTACGACGACGCCTACCTGCAGCGCATCCGTACCACCGTGGACATGCTCGGGCGCCACGGGATCGTCTCGACGCTTGACTTCCACCAGGACCTCTACAACGAGCGCTTCCAGGGCGAGGGCTGGCCCGACTGGGCTGTGCTCGACGACGGCCTGCCCGCCCAGCCGCGCAACGGATTTCCCGCCAACTACCTGGCGATGCCGGCGCTGCAACGCGCCTTCGATCACTTCTGGGCCAACGACCTCGGTCCGGGAGGCGTGGGGCTGCAGGACCGCTACGGCGCCGCCTGGGCCTACGTGGCCCAGCGCTTCCGCGACGACGCCAACGTGCTCGGCTACGAGCTGCTCAACGAGCCCTGGCCGGGGAGCACGTGGCAGTCCTGCGCCCAGCCGGTCGGGTGCCCGGACTTCGACGCGAAGCTGACCGCCTTCAGCCAGCGCATGGTCCGGGCCATCCGCCGGGTCGACTCGCGCACGCCGGTGATCTATGAGCCCAACGTCCTGTTCAACGACGGCGCCGATACCCAGATGGGAGCGATCGGCGACCCCCACGCGCTGTTCGCCTTCCACGACTACTGCCTGTCGGCGGGGGGATCGGGCTCAAACGAGGGCTGCGACACCTTCGACAACCTGGTCTTCGCCAACGCCGAGAAGCACATCCAGGCCACCGGCGACGCCTCGCTGATGACCGAGTTTGGCGCCACCGACGCCGCCGACATCCTGGACGCGATGGTCACCCGGGCCGATCGGAACATGGTCGGCTGGCAGGAGTGGCACTACTGTGGCTGCAGCGATCCCACCACCTCCGGTCCGGGCGCCACCCAGGCGATCGTGATCGATCCGGCCAAGCCCCCCACGGGCGCCAACGTCAAGGCCGCCAAGCTCGCCCTGCTCACCCGCCCGTATCCCCTCGCGGTGGCGGGCACCCCGGAGTCCTACGGCTTCGACGCCGCGTCGCACACCTTCAAGCTGCGCTTCTCCACCCGGCGCGCCGACCGGCAGGGCGCCTTTGCGCCGGGGGCGATCAGCGAGATCGAGCTTCCCGCTCGCCAGTACCCGAGCGGGTATCGGCTCAGCGTCCAGGGCGCGCGCGTGCTGTCGGCGCCCGGGGCCGACATCCTGACGATCGCCAGCTGCCCGGGAGCGGGGGAGGTGGCCGTGAGCGTCGCACCCGCCGGACCGGCCGCCGCCACCTGCCGGCCCCCGGCCCGCGCCACGCGACGAGCGGCGGCTCTGCGGGTGACGGTGCGCCCGCACCGGGTCCGGGCCGGCCGCCGGGTGACGCTGCGCATCCGGGTGTGGGCCGGCCGGCGCCCGGCGGCCGGCGTGCGACTGACCCTGGGTGGCCACCACGCCCGCACCGGCCGGCGGGGACGAGCGACGATGCGACTGCGGGCGCGGCGCGCCGGGCGGCTGGTGCTGCGGGCCCGGGGCTCCCACGCCAGTGGCCGCGCGGTGATCCGGGTGCTGCCCAGGCGCCGGGGGCGCCGGTAAGCAGCGGCTTGTCGTACCGCGGCAAGGGGTCCTATGGCGTCCGTAGGCTGGCGGACATGGATCAGCGCCCCGAGCTGCTCGCCTCCGTCGCCGAGGACTTGGTTGAGCTGGACGCCGCCAGCGTCGTCGAGGACCCGGTTGAGCTGGACGCCGCCTCCGTCGTCCAGGACCCCGTCGAGCGGGAAGCTGCCTCGGTCGCCGCGGACCTGCGCGACGCCCAGCTCGCCCTCGCTGGCCTGGAGGCGCTTCCCGAGGCCCCGAGCGTTCACCGGCTCTACGCCGGCGGGCCCGACCCCGACGCCCTGCTGGCCCATTTCGGCCTGGGCCGGTTTCGCCCCGGTCAGCGCGAGGCCGTCCAAGCCGCCCTGGAGGGTCGAGACAGCCTGGTGGTGATGCCAACCGGCGGGGGCAAGAGCCTGTGCTATCAGCTTCCCGGCCTGGCCAGCCCTCGGCTGACGGTCGTCGTCTCGCCCCTGATCGCGCTGATGGCCGACCAGTACCGGCGCCTGCTCAGCGGTGGGCACCCGGCGGCGATGATCGCGTCGGGGATGACCGAGGCGGCGGTGGCCGACGCGTTGAGTGCGGTGCGCTCCGGACAGGCGCGCCTGGTGCTGTGCTCACCCGAGCGCTTTGCCTCCTCGCGCTTCATGAGCGCGATCGCCCAGCGGGAGGTCGGCCTGTTCGTGGTGGACGAGGCCCACTGCGTCTCGGAGTGGGGCCATGACTTTCGCCCCGACTACCTGCGTCTGCGGGGCGTCATCGAGCGACTGGGAAAGCCCGCCGTCATGGCGTGCACGGCGACGGCGACCGAGCAGGTGGCCCGGGAGATCTCCCAGCGGCTGGGCCTGCGCGACCCGTTCATGGTGCGCTCCGGGTTTGACCGTCCCAACATCTCCTTCGATGTCATCGCTCTGGACGGCAAGGGCTCCAAGGCGCGCAAGCAGATGCTGCTGTCGGCCGCGTTGGCCGACCCGGCCCACCGGCCGGCGATCGTCTACTGCGGCACGCGGCGCGACGTGGAGGAGGTCTGCGAATGCCTGCGCGCCGACGGTCGCCAGGCGGTCGGCTACCACGCGGGCATGCCCGCCGACGAGCGGGCCAGCGCCCAGCACCGCTTCATGGAGGCCGACGCCGACGTGGTGGTGGCGACCAACGCCTTCGGCATGGGGGTCGACAAGGCCGACGTGCGCGCGGTCGTGCACTGGGCGATTCCCAAGAGCGTGGAGGCCTACTACCAGGAGGTGGGCCGCGCCGGACGCGACGGCGGGCCGGCCCGGGCCATCCTGCTGGCCATGCGCGCCGACCTGGGTCGCCTGATCAACTTCATCGAGCGCGACCGGGTCGAGCCCGCCGACGTGCTGCGCTTCGTGGGCCGGCTCAGGGACGCGGCCCAGGGGCAGGGGGGCCTGGTCATCGACCCGCCGCGAGCCGATCGCGATCGCGTGGCCCTGGGCATCGCCGAGCGCGCCGGGCTGTGCGCGCTGGCTCCGGCGCCGGGAGGGCGCCTGGGCGTGACCCTGACCGCCGATGGTGACGCCAGTCGGGTGGGCACCATCTGCCGGGCCACCCGCGACCGCGGCTGGCGGGCCTACCGGGCCGTGGAGGCCTTCGTGGCCGCCCAGGGCTCCTGCCGGCGGCGGATGCTGCTCGACCACTTCGGCGACTCCCGGCGCGGGGACCCCGCGGGACGCTGCTGTGACATCTGTGACCCCGACACGGTCGGGCTCCCCGACCCCGACACCCTGGCGCCGACCCGAAGGCGGCGCGGCGGCGGCGCACCGGTGCCACGGCCGGAGCTCTCAAGCGCCGACGAGCCCCTGCTGGCTGAGCTCAAGGCCTGGCGCCTGCGCGCCAGCGCGGGCAAGCCCGCCTACACCGTCGCGCACAACTCGACGCTGGAGGCGATCGCCGTCCGCCGGCCCGGCACCGCCGCCGAGCTGGGCGCGATCCGCGGCGTGGGCCCGGCCTTCGTCACCCGTCACGGCGAGCAGGTCCTGGCGCTGGTGGCGACGAGGTAGGGGTAGACCGGCCGCGGTCAGGCCCGTCGCGCCAGGTTCCTGCGGGACGGGCCCAATCGGTCTAGAGTCCGTGGCGGTGAGGGAGTTTGAGTACATCGTGGTGGGCGCCGGGTCGGCGGGCTGCGTGCTGGCCAACCGCCTCAGCGAGGACCCCACCCAGCGCGTCCTGCTGATCGAGGCGGGCGGGAGCGACCGCAAGATGAACGTGCGGGTGCCGGTCGCCTTCGCCAAGCAGTTCCGCACCGACCTGGACTGGAACTACACCTCCGAGCCCGATCCCAACCTGATCGGCCGCTCGATGTATCTGCCCCGGGGACGGTGCCTGGGGGGCTCGAGCTCGATGAACGCGATGCTCTACATCCGCGGTCAGAGCGCCGACTACGAGGACTGGGCGGCCAACGGCGCACCCGGCTGGGGCTGGGAGGACGTGCTGCCCTACTACAAGCGCTCGGAGGGCAACGAGCGACTGGGCGACCCCTACCACGGCCAGGCCGGCCCCCTCAACGTCGCCGACCCCGTGTTCACCACGCCCGCCGGCAAGCGCTTCATCGAGACCGCCCAGGCCCACGGCATCCGTCGCACCGAGGACTTCAACGACGGTGAGCAGGAGGGAGTGGGGCTGCCCCAGCTCAACCAGAAGCGCGGCCGGCGCTGGAGCGCTGCCGATGCCTTCCTGCACCCGGCCTCAGGCCGGGAGAACCTGACGGTGGTCACGGGCGCCCACGCCCGGCGTCTGCTGTTCAGCGGCGACCGCGTCAGCGGCGTCGAGTTCGACTACAAGGGCAAGCGCGCGGGCGCCGCCGCCCGGCGCGAGGTGGTGGTCTGCGCTGGCGCCTTCAACAGCCCGCAGCTGCTGATGCTGTCGGGCATCGGCCCCGCCGACCAGCTCAAGCAAGTGGGCATCGACTGTGCCGTGGACTCCCCGCACGTGGGCGAGCACCTGATGGACCACCCGCTGATCACCGTCAACTACGCCAGCACCGAGAAGGGCGGCCTGGAGGACGCCACGCACCCGCGGTACCTGGCTGAGTACCTGATCGGTCGGGGCAAGGGCAAGTTGAGCTCCAACGTGGCCGAGACCCTGGCCCACATCCGCACCCGCGAGGGCCTGCCGGGCCCCGACGTGCAGGTGCTGTTCGGAGGAGCGTTCTACTCAGACAACGGGTTTCGGACGTTCCCGGGTCCCGCGTTCGTGTTCGGGGCGTCGCTGATCCGCCCGACCAGCGAGGGCCGGGTGCGCCTGCGCTCGGCCGACCCCCACCAGCCCCCGGAGATCCACCTGAACTTCCTATCGGATGAGGGCGAGATGCGGGCGTTGATCGCCAGCGTGCGCCTGTTTCGCGAGCTCGCCGCCCTCGGCCCTCTCGGTGACATCGCCGGCCCCAACGTCGACCCGGGGCCGGGGGTGCTCTCCGACGAGCAGCTCGAGGCCTGGATTCGCGCCGACGTACAGCACACCTACCATCCGTCGTGCACCTGCCGGATGGGGGGCGAGGGCGACGGTGTCCTCGACGAGCAGCTGCGGGTGCGGGGGGTGGGGGGCCTGCGGGTGGCCGACGCGTCCTCGTTGCCCAGGATCACCAGCGGCAACACCAACGCCCCGGCGATCATGGTGGGTGAGCGTGCGGCCGAGATGATGCTCGAGGGCCGCGGGCCCGCCGTGTCGGGCGCTGTGAGCGCCGCCCAGGTCCCCGCCTGATGGCGGCCATCGCCCCCGACGGGGAGGGAACACCCGAGAGCCCCTGGACCCTGAAGACCCCGAGCGGTCAGTCGGAGTTTCAGATCTACCGCGACGAGCAACGCGACCCCCCCGCGCTGGTCTGCGTGGTGGGCAAGACCGAGCTCAGCTATCAGCTGCGCTGCCTGGAGGACCTGCACGCCATGCTCAAGGCGCACGGAGACTGGATGGCGCTCGGGTCCGCCGACGAGCAGAAGCCCGCCAAGGAGGGCACGGTCGAGGCCTGGGCGCGCTCGAGCGACAATCCGGTGGGGGGCTTCTACGGGCTCAAGAAGGGCCTGCGAGGCCGCTTTGCCAACTACGTACCACCCGTGATGGAGCGGCTGGGCCTGGCCGAGGTCGAGCATCAGCCCCGCAACAACCGCATGCGCGCTCTCTAGGGCGCTGAAAACGTCAACCGTCGAGACAGGAGACAGCCATGTACGCAGTGCTAGTGAAGGTCGACCTCAGTGGAGCCGACCCGGTGGAAGGGCCAAAGCACCTACGCGAGAACGTGGTTCCGATGGTTAAGCAGGCGCCGGGATTTCAGTACGGGACATGGCTCAGCCCGCAGGACGGCAAGGGCATGTCGCTGGTCGTGTTTGACTCCGAGGAGAACGCCAAGGCCGCCGCTCAGATGGCACAGCCGGGCAGCAACCCCGGCCCCGGAGTGACCGTCGAGCATTGCCATGTCCGTGAGGTTGTCGCCTCGGCGTGATGGTCCGGTGATCGGCGGGTAGCCCTCGCGGGTCGCCCACCGACTGACGCCGCCGCCACCCTGCCGCCCGCCCACCGACTGACGCTCCACCACCCTGCCGCCCGCCATCTCCAGGCCACGATCATGAGCCGCGACCTCCTCAACGCCTTCCCCACCTGGGGGCTCGGTCTGATCATCGTCGGGGTCTTCGTCGCGCTCGGCCTTGGTGGGCTGCTGATGGTGCGACGTCATCTGCTCCATAAGGGCCGGCTGGGCAGCAACGATGTTGCTGGCGTCGTCCTGGGCGTGATGGCGGCGATATACGGTGTGGTGCTCGCTTTCGCCGTCGTGGCGCTCTATGAGGAGTTTCGGGCCACCGTCTCGGATGTCCGCAAGGAGGCGACCGCGCTGTCGATCGTCTATCGCGACAGCCGGGGATTTCCCCCGGCGGTGGCCCAGGCGATGCGCAACGAGATCGGTGCCTACATCGACACGGTCACCCTCCACGAGTGGCCCAGCCTGGCCGACGGGCGAGAGAGCGAGCTGGCCTGGGCGGAGATCCGGCCCCTGTACGACACGATGCGCACGTTCAGTCCCCGAAACGAGGGGGAGAAGGTGTTCTACGACGAGACCGTGCGGACGCTCGACGCCTTCGTCGAGGCCCGCAGGGCTCGAGTAGGAGACGCCGAGAGCGCCCTGCCCACGCCGTTCGTGATCCTGCTGGTGGGGGGCGGCCTGCTGCTGCTCGCCGGCTGTTTGCTGTTTGAGATCGAGAGCGTCCTGCTGCACGCGGTCCTGACGGTGGGGGTGGCCGTGCTGATCGGCTTCAGTCTGCTGCTCACGCTGACCCTCGAGTACCCGTTCTCCGGGGGAGTGACGGTGTCGCCCGCCGTCTTTCATCAGGGCGGCCTGGTCGAGTTCAGGCCGGGGTATAGGCAGAGGCGGGTGGGCCTGAAGGGGTGAGCCTGACGCTGGCC
>DASYID010000105.1:0-7115 GCA_036252775.1 Solirubrobacteraceae bacterium | reverse complement strand
CAGATCGGGTGAGGTGAGGGTCTCGCTGGTGCCGGGCATAGAAAACGTCCTCCCGTCCCGTGGGGGACGCTGTGTTCATGTCTGCGGACCGCAACCCCTGCCGTCCGCCGCTTTTTCAGCACCAAGGAGAAAGCCGCCTCCCGTGCCTGCCGAGGATATACCCAAAAGTGGGTAGGGCGTAACAGTTGCCCTCCGGCCGCCGCCCCTTGACCACGGCCAGCCGCGAGCTATCCTCGACGCCGGTGACGCGCCCGGTGGGTGGGCAACCACGCTCGTCTCGAGGGCGCGCAGGTCAAGAGGGCGTCGGGCCAACGAGCGGAGGAGGGCGCAGTGCCAGAGCATCAGACCCCGGGCCAGCGCCGCCGATCCGAGCAGCTGCGCGCCTCACCGGCGCTGTTTGACTCGCCGATGCTCGACCGCCTGACGCGCGTGCATCCGATCGTGCCGTTGGTCCTGTTCGGGCCGGTCGTGGCCGGGCTGATGGCCTGGGGGGTCGTGGGCGGGCTGGGGGCCTGGGCCCTGGCCTGGGGGGCGTTTGGCTATCTGCTGTGGACGCTGACGGAGTACTGGCTGCATCGCGTCGTCTTTCACTTCGAGCCCGAGGCGGGCATCGGGCGGCGTCTTCACCACCTGATTCACGGCGTCCATCACGATCACCCCAACGACTCTCGGCGCCTGGTCATGCCCCCCAGCGCATCGATCCCGTTGGCCAGTGGGTTCTGCCTGGCCTTCTACCTGGTCTTCGGCGACCCGACGTGGCGGGGGGTGGCGGCCGGGTTCCTGGCCGGCTACGTGGTCTATGACACCGTCCACTACCTCGTCCACCATCGCGTTCCCCGCGGCCGGCTGGGGCGGCTGTTGCGCGAGCGCCACCTGCGCCACCACTTCCAGGACCACACCCGCGGCTTCGGCGTCAGCGCGCCCTACTGGGACTTCGTCTTCGGCACCGCCGCGGTGCGCCGCCGCGAGCCGGGCACGGCCGACAGCGCCGGCGCACCCGTGGTCTCGGGTGGGCGCGCCGCCGGTCTGCGCCGGGGGCTCACGGCCATGCGCGCCGTTCACCGGCGCGGATGAGCCCCCCGGAGGGTCGAGGATTCGACCTCGGAGCGGAGGCCCGGGGCGGAGAGTTCGTGCGCCAGGCCAGCCGCTTTCGCGACGTGTTGGGGGCCGAGGGCGCCGGCGCCGAGGCCGGCCGCTACCACCTCTACATCTCCGCTGCCTGCCCCTGGTCTCAGCGCGCGATGATCGTGCGCGTGCTGCACGGGCTCGAGGGGGCGATCTCGATGTCGGAGGTGGATCCCGTGCGCGACGACCGGGGGTGGGCGTTCACCGAGCCGGACTTCTCGGACCCGGTCAACGGCTTTGGCTGGCTGTCGCAGGCCTATGAGGCCACCGACCCCGGCTTCGATGGACGCGTCAGCGTGCCCGTGCTCTGGGACCGCCAGCAGCGCCAGATCGTCAACAACGAGTCGGCTGATCTCGTGCGCTTTCTCGGGTCCGCCTTCCACGCCGTCGCCGAGCATCCCGTGGACCTCTATCCGCTGGAGCTGCGCGCCGAGATCGACGAGCTCAACGAGCGCATCTATGAGACCGTCAACAACGGCGTCTACCGGGCCGGCTTCGCCCGCAGCCAGCCCGCCTACGACATGGCCTTCGACGCGCTGTTTGAGACCCTCGACGAGCTCGAGCAGCGCCTGAGCGACCGCCGCTATCTGCTCGGCGACCGCCTCACCGAAGCCGACTGGCGCCTGTTTCCCACGCTGGTGCGCTTTGACTCGGTCTATCACGTGCACTTCAAGTGCAACCGGCGGCGCCTGGTCGACTACCCGAGCCTGTGGGGCTACACGCGCGAGCTCTACGCCCAGCCGGGCATCGCGGCCACGGTCAACATGGACCACATCAAGCGCCACTACTTCTGCACCCACCCGATGATCAACCCCTCCCGGCTGATCGCCCGCGGCCCCGAGCTGGACTTCACCGCGCCGCACGACCGCGCCAGCGTCTCCCAGCGCCACTCCGGCGAGCCGCGGTGATCGCGTCCGCCCCGCCGGCGATCCGCGGTGATCGCGTGCGCCACTTCGGCCGTCGGCGCCGGGCCAATCGACAGTTGCATCGCGCAACTGTCGTGCTAGCCTGAGGACATGGAGAGGAGCTCCTACGACGCCGAGAAGTGCTCGGTGGCGCGCACGCTGTCGGTCATCGGTGATCGCTGGACGCTTCTGATCCTGCGCGAGGCCTTCCTCGGCGTGCGGCGCTTCGACGAGCTGCAGCGCAACCTGGGGATCGCCCGCAACATCCTCACGGTGCGCCTGCACAACCTCCTCGATGCCGGCATCCTGCGCCGCAGCCTCTACCAGGAGCGCCCCCAGCGCCACGAGTACCGCCTGACCGAGCGCGGCGTCGACCTGTACCCGGCGCTGACCGCCCTGATGATCTGGGGCGATCGTCACATGGCCGACGACGGCGGGCCGCCCGTGCGCCTGCGCCACCGGGGCTGCGGGCAGCCCAGCACCCCGACGCTCACCTGCTCGGAATGCGGCGAGCCGATCGCCGCCCGCGAGATGGAGGTCGAGCCGGCCTCCGGGGCGCTGGTCGCCGGCGCCTGAGCGCGTGCCGTCCTGCGCGCCGATCGCCACCGGGCCCCGTCGGGTGATCGTCACCGGTGCGGCAGGAGGCATCGGCCGGGCGGTGGTGCAGATGCTCTCCCAGGCCGGCTGCTCGGTGGGCGCCTGTGACCTGCACGAGCCGCCCGCCGAGGCGCCCGACGGCCACGCTCGCGCCGCGTTCGACGTGCGCGACCGCGCGGCGGTGGACCGCGGCGTGACACAGCTCGTGGAGGCCCTCGGCGGCTGCGATGCCCTGGTGGCCAACGCCGGCGTGGTCGACACCATCCACCGCGCCGAGCGCTTCCCCGAGGAGGCCTGGGAGCGCGACCTGGACTCCAACCTGACCGGCCAGTTCAACGTCGCCCGCGCGAGCTTTGAGGCGCTGGCGGGCTCCGGTGACGGCCGCGTGGTCTTCGTCTCCTCCGCCTCGGCTGAGACCGGACTGCCCGGCCAGGTGGCCTACACCGCGGCCAAGGCGGGGATTGTGGGCATGGCCCGCACCCTGGCCGCCGAGTGGGCGCCGCACGGCATCCGGGTCAACGTGATCATGCCCGGCCTGATCGCCACGCCCAAGACGCTGGCCCTGCCCGAGCCGGTGCGCGAGCAGCTGACCGGCGCGGTGCCCCTGGGACGCCTGGGCGAGCCCGACGAGCTGGCGGGCGCGATCGCCTTCCTGCTCTCCGACGCCGCCGCCTACATGACCGGCAGCGTCCTGCGCGTCGACGGGGGACTGGGGCTCAACCAGCTCGGGCTGCACCGACGATGACCATCGACCCGCGGGTGGACATCGGCCACGTGCACCTGAAGGTCGCCGATCTCGATCGGGCGCTGGCCTTCTATGAGGGCGTGCTGGGGCTCGAGCTCCAGCAGCGCTTCGCCGGCCAGGCCGCGTTTCTGTCGGCGGGCGGCTATCACCACCACATCGCGCTGAACACCTGGGATTCAGAGGGCGGGCATCCGCCCGCAAAGGGGAGCACCGGGCTGTATCACCTGGCCCTGCGCTACCCCACGCGGGCGACTCTGGCCGACGCGCTGGCGCGCGTGCTGCGCGCCGGCATCGCCCTGGAGGGCGCCACCGACCACGGCGTGTCCGAGGCCATCTACCTGCGCGACCCCGACGACAACGGCGTGGAGCTCTACTGGGATCGCGACCGCGAGCTGTGGCCGCGCGACGAGCACGGCGCCCTGCGGATGTTCAACGGCCCTCTGGATCTGCGCGAGCTGCTCGGCGAGCTTCAGGCGCCGGTGTCGCCGCCCTAGCGGCGAGCGCAGCGGGGGAGCCCAGCCAATCGCCGGCGCCTAGCGCGGCCGGTGATTCTGTATCTCCAAAGCCTGCTGGTAGGTGGGCCGATTGACCCAGGCCATCTGCGGCTGGGTGAGGGCGCCCAGCGGCCGGAAGGTGATGCTGTCAAAGCAGCGTTGATCGCCCGCCTGGCCGGCCGAGGCGCAGGTCGAGTCCGCGTAGAGCTTGGCGCGGTCGGTGGCCAGCGCCTGGGCCAGCGTCGAGAGCAGCATCGCCCGGCAGGCGGCCAGCTTGCCCGCCCCGCAGTAGATCCGGTGGTAGGGCTGCAGGGGCAGGTCCGGCGCGCGGCCGGCGGGGCGTCGCGGACGCTGGCGCCGGTGCGGGCGCCGGTGGGCGCGGGTCCGCACGGCCTGGTGGGCGGCGCGACGCTGAGCGCGGCGGCGGACCCGGCGGTGCTTGTTGGGCTTGTGCCTGGCCCGGGCCGTGGGCTGGGCGAGCAGGTCACGCAGGTCCTTCTGGACGTAGCCATACCAGCCGTTGTCGTAGGCCGAGCCCAGGTGTGAGCCGCCGTTGTTGGGGTCGTTGTCGACCGAGATCTGGTTGGTCAGCGACTTGTACAGGGCGTCCCCGAGCACGGGCGCGAACTCGCCCTTGACCAGCAGCGGGTACCACGCGTCGAGGATGGCGATCGCGTCGGCGTGGTCATAGGGCGCGGTCGCGTTGGGGGCTCGTCGGTGGCCACCGGCCGCCACCCAGGCGCGCAGCTTGGAGACGGCGCCGGCGAGCTTGGGATCGGACGGGGTCCCGATCACCTTGAGGATGTAGGGCAGGTTGCGGGTGGCGCGCAGGTCTACGGTGCCGGCGTCCTCCATCGCGTTGACCAGGTCGGTCAGCGACATCTTGCGCCCCCCGGCCAGTCCCTTGCGGATGTTGTCGTCCAGAGACTGGGAGCGGTAGACGCTGGCGTAGAAGCCGTCGGAGGCCCCGTAGTCCAACGCCTGCTTGTTGTTCCAGCTGGTGATGAAGGCCTGGTTGATGACCTGGGGGTGCTGCTCGAACGGGGTGAAGTTGGCCGTCTGGCCCGCCGGGTCAAACCCCTTCCACTCGTACTTGGCGTTGACGGGCAGCAGCGGGTCGGTGCGGGGATCACGCACCGGGTTGTTGCCCGAGTTGAAGTAGGCGATGTCGCGGTTGTCGGCGTAGAGCCAGTTGAACGTGTAGCCGATGCGGTGGGCGGCGCGCTGAAAGTCGCCGGCGTTGTGCATGCGGTCGGGGTTGTTGAAGTCAGAGAACCCGAGCGCCGAGTCCACCTCGTGGCCGAAGGTGGAGCGCAGCTCGGTGAAGGCGACGGGCTTTCCGTGGACGGTGCCGCGCGACAGGACGGTGCCGTAGCTGGTGCGCGAGACCGAGATCGTCTCGCTGCCCGGTGGGGTCGTGTCGGCCGCGTTCGGCGTCCAGGAGTTGGTGCGGCTGACGGTCTGCATCGGCACGCAGCGGCCCCGCATCAGATACGAGCTGGAGGCCAGGGTGGGGGCGGAGCCGTCGGCGTTGCACAGGTCCACGACGAAGTTGTCGACGATGTCCTGGCCGGCCGAGGTCGCGCTCCAGGCGTAGTCGCGCCCACGCCCAAGCTCGACGTAGAGGTTCACGCCCGCGAAGGCGGCGCCCCGGGCGTCGATCCCCGGCCCGTGCAGGTCCTCCTCCATCAGGATCTGGGGCGCGAAGTAGCCAACCTGCGGCCCCATCACCGCGATCGGGTGCCCGGTCGTGGTGTGGGCGCCGGAGACCAGCAGCGCGTTTGAGTCGCTGGTGGGCAGCGCGCCGGCCAGCAGGCCCGCGACGCTCGAGCCCGGGTGCGCCGCGCGGCGCACCGAGGCGGCGTCGGAACCGATGCGCGAGCTGGCGGCCGAGCCGCTGGAGGCCACCACCACCTTGTCGGACTTCAGCGACCCCCGGTCGGGCAGCTCGGTGCTGTCGGGAGCGGTGCGGCGCGGGGTCAGCTGGTAGGGGAAGGAGCCCTTGTGCACCGTGGTCGGCGCCTCGGGGTCGTTGGGCTCACGCCAGTCGCGCCACAGCGTCTTGCCGATGCCGGTGCCAAAGCGCGACTGGAAGGACTGAAGGATCTGCCCCCAGGCCAGCTGGGTGCCGCCGCCCTTGCCGAAGATGCCGCCCACCAGCGAGGCCTCGGCGATGATGTCTCCCAGCGTCCAGGGGTTGGGGCCCTGGGGGCGGCCGATGGCCGCGTACTCGGCCGGCATCAGGTTGGGGTTGATCTTGGCCAGGGTGATGTAGGCGTTGATCCCGTCGATGAACGACTGGGCGTCGTCGAGTACCCCCTGCCCGTCGGCGCCGTACTCGCGCGGCAGGGCCTGGGCCTGGGCGTCGAGCTCGGCGTCGGTGTAGGGCGCGGTGACCAGCTGGCCCGCGTCCATCGAGCGGTCACCCGAGGATCCACCGACGAACGACGACAGCTGGGCGCGACCGTAGTTGCGCAGCACGTCGATGAAGAACAGCCGGTCCTGGGCCGCCGCGTAGCCGGCGCCGAACATCACGCCGCTGCGCGTGGAGCCGTAGACGTGGGGGACGCCGAAGCCCTTGTCGCGGATGATGTTGACATCCGCGCGCGGCGAGGTCGTGCTCTCCACGTCGGCGGGCGCCACGCCGAAGCTCGAGTCCTTGTAGTACTTGCCCAGGTCCTGGACCTTGAGGTGGGGGGCGGCGTAGACCAGGTCGCCGTACATGGCGTACTGGTCGTGGTTGTGCGGCGGCTTGTTGTTGGGGTCAAGCTCGAAGGCGGCCAGCGAGGCGGCGTTGGCCAGGCCGTTGGTGCCCGGCGGCAGGATGTCGTGAAACCCCAGGCCGTCGCCGTTTCCCTGATAAGGAGCGGGGTCGGCGCGGGCACTGGAGGCGTACGCCAGCCCGATGGCGCCGATCGCCGCCATGACCCTCAGACCTCTCACCGCTCACCTCGCTCGCCGGGTACGCCGTCCGTGGCGGACGACCCGGGCCGAGCTTAGCGGGCGGCGTCCCGCCGGGGGCCCGTTTGGGGGGGTACGGGCGACGCCTTGGAGGACCCGATTGGGCGTTACGGGCGACGCCTTGGGGGGACCCGATTGGGCGTTACGGGCGGCGCGCTGGGGGACCCGATTGGGCGTTACGGGTGGCGCTTGGCCGGGTAGACCATCGGTGAGGCGTTTCGGGGCCCGCCCCCGGGCGCCGAGCCCCAGGTTTTTTCGCAAGTTTCAGACGGTCGGGACGTTTTACCG
>DASYID010000104.1:0-3225 GCA_036252775.1 Solirubrobacteraceae bacterium | reverse complement strand
AACATCGACACGCTGACGGTCGGGCCCACCGAGGACGAGCAGATCTCCCGCGTGACGCTCACCGTCGACGGGGCGCTTCATCCGATCGACCAGGTGACCAAGCAGCTGCACAAGCTCGTCAACGTGCTCAAGATCCGCGATCTGGAGCCTGACGAGACGGTCGCCCGCGAGCTGGCGCTGTTCAAGATCTCCGCCGACGGCGCCCAGCGTGGCGAGGTGATGCAGATCTGTGAGATCTTCCGCGGCAAGGTGGTCGATGTGACCAAGCGCTCGGTGATCATCGAGATCACCGGGACCACCGACAAGATCGCTGCTTTCGAGCGCATGGTCCGCCCCTTCGGGCTGATCGAGATGATGCAGACGGGGGAGATCGCCATCTCCCGCGGCCGCGGCGAAACCTGAGCCTTCAGTCCTCGCGCCCTAGACTGCCCGGATGACCCTGCGCACGGTGTCGCCTGGCGGCCTAGCGGGTCTGGCCGCGCCCGAGCAGATGCGCCTGTCCGCCCGTCTCGAGGCCGCCCTGGCGCGCGCGCGACGCCTCGGACGCCCCGTGCTGGCCGCCCTCACGCTGCGAGTCGACGGCCGGCTGGATCCCACCGCCGTGGTGCTGAGCTCGCGTCAGGGCTCCGAGCCGTGGTTCTGTCTCGAGCAACCGGAGCGCGACGCCGTGGCCCTCGCCTCGCTGGGCTGCGTCGCCGAGCTGCAAGGTCAAGGTGCGGGGCGCTTCACCGAGGTGGCCCAGCGGTGGCGAGCCCTGCTGGCCGACGCCCTCGTCGACCCCCCAGACGGGCCCACCGGAGCAGGGGCGATCGCCGTCGGCGGCTTTGCCTTCGCCCCGGACGGTGGACGCACGCCGGCCTGGCGCGGGTTCCCGCCCGCCTCGCTGCTCGTGCCCGAGCTGGCGCTGGCGCGCCGTCATGGGGAGGTCCGGCTCACGCTCAGCGCCCTGGTGGGCCCCGACGACGTGGCCGAGGAGGTTCGCGGGCGCCTGGAGCGCCGTTTGGGCACGCTCCAGCAGCGTCCGTTGCCCCTGCTGGATCCCGCCCCGGCGCGGCCGGCACATGTGAGCGGCGTGACTCCGCCCGAGCACTACGAGGCCGCCGTCGCCCGCGCGGTCGAGCGCATCCGGGCCGGCGAGATCGAGAAGGTCGTCCTGGCGCGCGAGGTGCAGGTGCAGTCCTTCGCCGTGCACGATCCGGCGGCCATCCTGGGCGTGCTGCGCGAAGCCTTTCCGGGTTGCATGTGCCTCGGGGTGGGTCGCGGCGAGGCGGCGCTCGTCGCCGCCACGCCGGAGCTGCTGATTCGCCGAGAGGGGCTGCGGGCCAGCACCATGGCGCTGGCGGGCTCGACCCGCCGCAGCGCCGATCCCGCCGTCGACGATCACCTAGGCGAGCAGCTGCTGCGGTCGGCCAAGGACCGCGAGGAGCAGGCGATCGTGATCCGGCGCATCGAGCACACGCTGCGTCCGCACGCGGTGTGGGTGACTTCCGCACCCGAGCCGATCGTCGCGCGCATGGCCAACATCCAGCATCTGGCCACCCCGATTCGTGCCCAACTCTCGCGCCCCATCGGGGCGGTGGAGCTGGCCGGGATGCTCCATCCGACGCCGGCCGTCGGGGGGGAGCCCTTCGCGCGCGCCACCTCGCTGATCCCGGCCCTGGAGGGTATGGACCGAGGCTGGTACGCCGGGCCGGTCGGGTGGACGGACACCAACGAGGACGGCGAGTTCTGTGTGGCGCTGCGCTGCGCCCTGCTGCGCGGGGGCCTGGCTCGCTGCTACGCGGGGGTCGGTGTGGTGCGCGACTCAGATCCTCGCGCCGAGCTGGCCGAAACCGAGATCAAGCTCGCGGCGCTGCTGCCGCTGCTCGCCGGCTGAGACCCCGAACCCGCGCCGCCGCCAGGCCTGCGCGCGCCCGACGGCCTCGAAGGCCGCCGTCAGGCCTGCGCGCCGCCCTCAGGCCAGCGCGCGCCCGACGGCCTCGAAGGCATCGCGGTGGGCGCCGACGTTCTCGGTGCGATCGGTGCGCACCTCGATCATGGCCGGGGGGCCCCCGAGCGTCTCCTGGAGGGCGCAGGACAGCTGGGTCATGTCGCCGACCAGCCGGTGCTCAAAGCCGTACAGCGAAGCGGCGGCGGCGAAGTTCAGGCCGTGAGGCGTGGCCACATGCTGTTCGTAGATCGCCGCTTGACCCGACACCGGCAGGAACTCAAAGATCCCCCCACCGTCGTTGTTGATCACCACCAGGGTCAATGCGAGCCCGAGCCGGCGGGCCGCGATCAGCCCCCCGAGGTCGTGGGCCAGCGCGACGTCTCCGATCAGGGCGACCACCGGACCGTCTGCCGCGGCGGCGGCTCCCAAGGCGCTTGAGACGGTGCCGTCGATGCCATTGGCGCCACGATTGGAGAGCACCCGGGGGGGCGGGTCGAGTACCGGCCAGAAGCTCTCGAGATCGCGCACCGGCATCGAGGAGGCCACGAACAGGGTGGCCTGGGCGGGCAACGCTCGGGCCAGCTCGACGGCCACGGCCGGCTCGGATAGGCCCGAGCCCAGCGTGGCCGTGAGGCTTCCTGCCGCCCGCTCGTCGGCTCGTCGCCACGCCGCCAGCCACTCGGGCTGGGACTCGCGCTCACCCGCTTGGAGCGCAGCCGCCAGCGCGCACAGAAGCGGCCCCGTCTCGGCCCCCAGACGCAGGTCCACGACACCGGACGGATCCTGCCAGCGCAGGGTCGGGTCAACCGCCCAGTGACGCGCGCCGCAGGCCGCCAGCCACTCCCTCAGCGGCTTGGAGGTGGGCAGGTCGCCCGCCCGGATAACGAGCTCCGGCTGATGGGCTTCGGCAAAGGCCCGGTGGCGCAGCAGGATGTCGTAGTGGGCGATCGCCCCGGGGCCCCGCCGGGCTCCCGACAGGGGGTCGGCCAGCAGCGGATAGCCCGAGGCGGCGCTGAACGCCTGTAGTCCCTGGATGCCATCGTCCTCCCCCGGGGACCGTCCGGCCACCAGCACCCCTCGGGGCGAGCTCCGGACGATATCGGCCAGCTCCTGCACGGTTTGGGGCTCGAGCTCACGCCGGGTCCGGGCGTGCGCCACCCAGGGTCGCTCCCCCTCCCGCCCGGGGGCCGGTTCGGGCAGCTCCCCGGCGCTCACCAGCGGGTCTCGCAGGGGCCAGTTGAGGTGGACCGGGCCGGGTCCCCCGTCGACAGCGGTCTGCACCGCGCGACAGGCCA
>DASYID010000103.1:0-1602 GCA_036252775.1 Solirubrobacteraceae bacterium | reverse complement strand
GCGAGTACGGTCTTGCCCCGCTGCCGCAGGGTCAGCCAGCGGATGCCGCGGGCGCTGAGCTCGTCGAGTACGGGATAGGTGGTGAGCCGGGAGTCGAAGACCAGCAGACCGGGGTCGGCGCCGGCGACGCGGTGCCAGTAGTCGGCGAAGGCGATGACCTCCCGCGCCGCCTCTCCCTTGGTGACGTCGGCGTTGGCGTAGACCATCTCCGTCGAGGCGTGATCCTGGGCGAAGAAGGTGAGCACCGACCGGGTCGCCTGAGAGCGTTTGGGCACGTAGTTCTTCTCCAGCGGCGCCTCCTCGCCGTGATGGCGGATGGAGTGGAAGTCGAGGTTGAAGCCGGCGGCGCCGGTGGCCAGCCCCAACTCCCGCAGCCGGCCGGCCACCGAGGCCAGCAGGGCCTCGTTGGCGTCCCGGCGCACGCGGTAGGAGTAGCTGGTGAGGTGGGTGGCCTTCGGGAGGGCGGTGAGGCCGAGGGCCAGACCGAGCCCCGCGTCGGTCCCCAGGTCCTCGACATGACTGACCCGGGCTCGGCGCAGCAGCTTGGTGATCAGCAGCGAGCCGACCGAGTGCCAGGACGACAGCGCCTGGGTCGCGGGGTAGCTCGCCGCCGCCACTCGGGCGTCAAGGCCCAGGCTGGCGATCGCGGGCAGCAGCAGAAACAGTCCGGCGTGGTCGCAGCGGATGTGAGCACCCGCCGGCCACCCCGGCAGCACGGCCGCCTTCACAGGATCGGTCCGCGGAGGCCGACTGCGCTCGCTGCGGGCCCGAGTGGGCAGGCGCTCGATGCCTTCGGCGGAGAGGATCGACCAGACCGTCTGATGGGAGACCGGCGCGCCCTCACCGCTCACCATCCGGGCGATCTCGCTCACCGAGCGGTCCTCGGCGCGAAGGGCCAGGACACGGTCACGCACCGCCCCCGCTTTGCGGGGCCCTTTGGGCCCGGGCCTCGAGGACACGAAGAACTCGGCGCGCCCCGCTCGGAGTTCGGCGGCCATCTGGTAGACGGTGGCGACCGAGTAGCCGAAGCGGCGGCCCACCTCCTCGGCAGGGGCACCCTCCAGCAGGTATGCCCGCAGCGCTTCGTAGCGTCGCTGGGCGGGCTCGGCTGGGTCGGTGAAGTAGGTGGCCCCCGGCCGCATGACTTCAGGGGAACTTCCTGAATGCCATGCCCAGAGTGTAGAGCAAATGTTCGGCCTTGGGGCGGCGACCAACCGACATGCGTGGGCCCGCCTCCTTGCAGGAACTCACGGATCACGCAGTCGGTGAGCGCTTCCACGCCTCTTCGGCTCGGCCCGCCCCGATCGCCGTGCCTACAGGGCAGGGCCTTCGTTCAAGTAGATCACCTACAGTAGCTGAGATCCGACGGGCGAAAGCCCAGCCAACTCAACGAGAAAAACGACGCCGCCACCCGCCAGCGCCGCCTCAGAGCCTGCCAAGCCCCTCACCGAGAATCGAGGTTAGCAGGGACCTCCTGCCGCCTGGCGTGTCGAACGCGTATCCGGTGTCGAACTTGACCATCGGGAGGCGGCGGCGATGCGCGGCGAGCGAGTCGAGCGCGCGGGTGGCCTCCTTCTCGGCCACCAACAGCTCATCGCGCGC
>DASYID010000102.1:0-3458 GCA_036252775.1 Solirubrobacteraceae bacterium | reverse complement strand
CGGCCAGGTGGTCCTCGAGTTGCAGGTTGAACCGCTGACCCCAGGCCTCGAGCAGGTGGGGTCGCTGACGCTGGCCCACGACTGTGCCGACCACGCGGGTCCCCTCCCCCTCGGAGACCACGGTGACGCGGACGAGATCCGCGAAGTCGCGTGCGCTGGCGCGCTTGGTCTCGACCAACTCGATGCCACGCTCCTCGGCCAGACCGGGCGCGTTGACCTCGTTGACCTCCTCCTCGGTGTGTCCGGCCAGCGCCCCCAGCAACACGGCGATCGACAGAGGCCGCGTGTCGCGCTCGGCGATACGCCCGAGGAACTCGACCTCCAGTCGATCGACCGAGGACCCCGTGCCCAAGGACACCGCGAGACGTCCCAGGCGACGGCAGAGGGGCAAGAACGGGCCGAGGACCTCCATGTCCTCGGCGGCCACCGCCGGCACGTTGACGGCACTGAAGACCACCCCTCCAGTCAGCGCCGCCACGACCTGCTCGGCAGCCTGGAAGCCGGCCCGGTCGGTGGCCTCGCTGGTCGAGGCGCCCAGGTGCGGCGTCACGACTACGTTCTCATAGCCGAACAGCGGGTGGTCGGTGATCGGCTCGGTGCGGAAGACGTCGAGCGCGGCGCCGGCCACCTTGCCGGAGTCCAGTGCGCCCTGCAGGGCTGTCTCGTCGATCAGCGGTCCTCGAGCAACGTTGAGCACCCGGACGCCGTCGCGCATCTTGGCGAAGGCCTCGGCGTCCAGCCAGTTCTCGGTCTCCGGGGTCTTGGGCAGGTGGATGGTGATGAAGTCGGCCGCGGCGTAGAGCTCATCGGAGGTTTCCGCCTTGTCCACCCCGAGCTCGCGATAGCGCTCGGCACCGACGAACGGGTCGTAGGCCAACACCCGCATCCCGAATCCGGCCGCCCGCTGGGCGACGAGCTGGCCGATGCGACCAAAGCCCAGGATGCCGAGCGTCTTGTCATAGAGCTCGACCCCTGAGTACTTCGAGCGATCCCAGCGCCCGGCCACCAGCGAGGCGTGGGCCTGGGGCACGTTGCGGGCCAGGGCCAGCAGCAGGGCCATCGTGTGCTCGGCCGCGGTGACGACGTTGGACTGTGGTGCGTTGGCCACCACGATCCCGCGTTTGGTCGCGGCCGGCACGTCGACGTTGTCGACGCCGACCCCGGCGCGACCGATGACGCGCAGCCGCTGCGCGCGGGCGATCAGCTCGGGCGTCATCTGCGTGGCCGAGCGGATCAGGATGCCCTCGTAGTCGCCGATGCGCTGCGCGAGCTCTGAGTCCTCCCAGTCAACCCCGAGGTCGACCTCGAAGTGCGACCGCAGCAGCTCGATACCGGACTCGCCGATCTTCTCCTTGACCAGGACGCGGGGGCGATCAGGGTGGGCCGGCGTGCTCACAGTCTTTCCACCACCCAGTCGATGCACGCGGTCAACGCCTGCACGTCGGCCGGCTCGATGGCCGGGAACATTCCGATCCGCAGCTGGTTGCGACCCAGCTTGCGGTAGGGCTCGGTATCGACGATCCCGTTGGCGCGCAGCACCGAGGCCACCGCGGCCGCGTCCACCTGCTCGGAGAAGTCGATCGTCCCGACCACCAGCGAGCGCTTGGATTCGTCGGCCACGAACGGGCTGGCGAAGTCCGACGCCTGCGCCCAGCCGTACAGATGCGAGGAGGACTCGCGGCTGCGCGCCACGCAGCCATCCAGGCCGCCCTGCGCCAGCATCCAATCCACCTGCTCGGCCAGCAAGAACAGCGTGGCCAGCGCCGGCGTGTTGTAGGTCTGGTCCTTGAGCGAGTTCTCCACCGCGGTGCGCAGCGACAGAAAGGCGGGGACCCAGCGGTCGGACGCGGCCAGCTCGGCGACGCGATCCAGCGCGGCCGGGCTCAGTAGGGCGATCCACAACCCGCCGTCGGCGGCGAAGCCCTTCTGGGGAGCGAAGTAGTAGGCGTCGCAGTCGGCCACGTCGACGGGCAGCCCCCCGGCACCGGACGTGGCATCGATGAGCACCAGCCCGTCGTCGGGACCCGCGGGTGGCCGGCTGACCGCCACCATCACGCCGGTTGAGGTCTCGTTGTGGGCCCAGGCGATCGCATCGACGTCCGGGGCCCAGCGCGGCGCCGGGGCGTCCCCTGGGTCGGCGGCCACGACCACCGGGTCGGCCAAGAATGGGGCCTCGCGGGTGACCTGGGCAAACTTGGAGCTGAACTCCCCGTAGGCCAGGTGCAGAGACCGCCCGCGGACCAGGCCCAGGGCGGCAGCGTCCCAGAACGCCGTCGTGCCTCCGTTGCCCAGCACCACCTCATAGCCGTCCGGGGCGCCGAACAGCTCGCGCAGTCCGGCGCGGACCCGCCCGACCACAGCGCGCACTGGCTTCTGGCGGTGAGAGGTCCCGAGCAGGCCCGCGCCGTGGGAGGCCAGCGCGGCGAGCTGCTCGGGCCGCACCTTGGACGGCCCGCAGCCGAAGCGCCCGTCCAGTGGCCGCAGGTGGTCGGGTATCACCAGCGCGGACCGCTCGGTTGGAGTTTGGGGGCTCAGGGGCTCGGGCGTCATCGATGAATCCTCGGTCGGGAGGTGCCGATGTTCAGATGCCCAGGCGCGCGGCGGTCACAACTCCGTCACTTCCCGGTGGTGAGCTCCACCCAAGACGCCAGTCGCGACGGACGCGCGAGTCTAGCGGAGCGACATGGGCAGCGCCCGCAGCAGCGCCAGCTGGGTGTCGGGCGGCGGCGCCGAATCGCTGACCAGCTGACCGAGGCCCACCAGAATGGCGATCCACACGGCGAGCCCGATCAGGCCCACCGCCACACCGACGATGCCCAGCGCCATGCCCGCCGAGGCCACCTCCCGGCCCTCGCGGCGCTGCCCGCGATCCACCCGGCCCCGGCCCACGGCACCCAGGATCAAGGCGAGTAGCGAAAGCGGCAGGTTGACGAAGAACAGCAGGCCCAGGAAGCCGAGTAGGAAGGCGGCCAGGCCCAGGATGGCGAGCACCAGCGCGGCCGTCGCCATCCCGTTGCCCTTGGGCGGCCGCCCGACGAAGCCCGGGGCCGGCCGAAAGCCGGCCGGGATGCCCGGAGGGGGCGGTGGAGGCCCGGGCGCCCCCGGGGGGCGGGCGGGCGGTGGAGGGGGAGCGGGCACCCAGGGCCGGGCGCCCGCGGGATTCTGCTGGCCGGGACCGGTGGGGGTGCCGGGATGCTGGCGGTAGCCGCTCAGAAGTCGGTCTTGATCCAGTCCATGTTCGCGCGCAGGTCGGACCCCTGGCGCTCGATCTGCTTGCCTGCCTGCTCCTCGCGCATGCGCCGGAAGTTCTCCTGGCCGGCGCGGTTCTCCGCGATCCACTCGCGCGCGAAGTCCCCGGACTGGATCTCGGCCAGCACCCGCTTCATCTCGGCGCGCGTCTCCGGTCCGATGACGCGCTTGCCGCGGGTCAGGTCGCCGTACTCGGCGGTGTTCGAGAT
>DASYID010000101.1:0-14831 GCA_036252775.1 Solirubrobacteraceae bacterium | reverse complement strand
GTGGTGCGCGAGCACGCAGTGCAGGAGCGCGAGGAGCCGCTCCTCTGCGACCGTGCCTGCCGCCAGGTTCGAGACAAGCCGCTCGCCAATGATGAGATGGCCGAGCAGACGCCCTTCCTCACTGATCCCGATCTCTGCCCCGAGGGTGAACTCGCGCGTGCGCCCGAGGTCGTGGACGATCGCCGCTGTCAGCAGCAGGTCTCGGTCCAGCCGGGGGTGAAGGGCGCACGTCTCGACGGCGAGCGTGGCCACCGCCACGG
Source organism: Solirubrobacteraceae bacterium (assembly GCA_036252775.1). GTDB lineage: Bacteria > Actinomycetota > Thermoleophilia > Solirubrobacterales > Solirubrobacteraceae > DASYID01. The sequence goes on along the minus strand of DASYID010000101.1, from coordinate 14,571 downwards.
TGTGCTCGAGCAGACCGCCCAGATAGGAGTGGTGCCCCGCCCGGGTGCAGGGCGCGCGGCGCCAGGCCGCGCGCAGCTGGCGATCTTCGAGCAGGCCAGCCAGAAGTCCGGCCAGGCCCGGCTCGGCCACCTCCCGCACCAGGTGCTCGAGGAACCCCTCGAGCTCGTCCAGATCGCGGTAGGCCACCGGCAGGAAGGCGGACGGGTCGGCCTCGCTGTCGGGAGCGCGGCCGATGTCTGAGATCTCGACCTGAAGCTCATCGCGGAAGCGCTGCACGCGGCCCCGGACGAGCACCAAGTCTCCGCGCTCGAAGCGGCCCGCCAGCACGTCGGCGTCACGAAAGGCCCGCCCGCCGATGCTCCCCGTGCGGTCGCGCAGCTGCACCGCCAGATAGGGCGAGCCGGCCCGCGAGATCAGGCGGTCCTTGCGCGCGCAGGCGAGCACCCCGTCGACCACGTCACCGGCGCGCAGGGTCGCGATGGCCAGGGGCGCCTCGGGCGGGTCCTCGACGGGTTGGGAAGGGGCTCCGAGGGCGGCGGAGGGCATCACCGCATCATGTACGGTGCTTCGGATGCAGCCGTTGATCTGGGAACGTCGTCCCGATGGCCTGCGCGCCCCTGCGCTGGTGTGTGCCTTCAAGGGCTGGAACGACGCCGGGGATGCTGCCAGCGCGGCGGTCTCGTTCGTGGGCTCGGCGCTGGGAGCAACGCGGTTTGCGCGCATCGACCCCGAGGATTTCTACGACTTTCAGGCCACCCGTCCGCGCATCCGTCTGACCGACGGCCTGACCCGCGAGATCACCTGGCCCTCGGTGGACATATATGAGGCGCGCGTGCCCCGGGCGCCTCGCGATCTGATCCTGCTCGAGGGCCCCGAGCCCTCGATGCGCTGGCGCACGTTCTGTCGGCTGATCGTCGACTTGGCCGAGGCTCTGGGCACTCAGATGGTGGTCACCCTGGGCGCCCTGCTCGCCGACGTCCCCCACTCCCGGCCGGTGAGCATCACCGGCCTGAGCTCCGACACCGCCCTGGTCGCCCGGCTGGGCTTGACGCCGGGCACCTACGAGGGGCCCACCGGCGTGGTCGGGGTACTGCACGCGGCGTGCGCCGAAGCCGGCCTGCCATCGGCCAGCCTGTGGGCCAGTGTCCCCCATTACGTGGCGGCGGCGCCCAACCCCAAGGCCGCACTGGCGCTGGTGCGCAAGCTCGAGGGCCTGGTGGGGGTGTCGGTCGACGCCACCGAGCTCGAGAGCGCGTCAGCCGACTACGAGCGCCAGGTCACGCTCGCGGTTCAGAGCGACCCCGACGTGCAGGCCTTCGTGGAACGCCTGGAGCGCACCGCGGAGTCCGCCCAGGAGGACATCGCGCCCGAGGAGCTGCCCTCGGGCGACCTGATCGCTCGCGAGTTCCAGCGCTTCCTGCGCCAGCGGGGCCCGGATGAGGGTGGCCGCTAGGCCCTAGGCCACGGTGGGAGGCGGGTTCAGCCGCCGCTCATGGCGGCCCCGCAGCGCTCCACCCAGTGCGCCACCCCCGGCGGCCAGGATGGTGGTGACGATCGGCAGAACCACGTGCGGCTCGGGCAGGGCGGTCTTGGCCTTGGTTCCGGCCAGCGCGTGTCCAAGGAGGATGAAGGTGCCAAACAGCATTCCCCCGGCCACCCCCCGGCCGGCGCCCTCCAGCGCGTCGGCATGCTCATAGCCGGCACCGACCCCGCCCAGTAGGGCCAGCAGGGTGAGCAGCGTGTACAGCGCGGCCGATACGCCCAGCAGCACCCCGCACACCAGGCCGTAGATGGCGGGCACCGCGACGGCGAGCACGAGCTGGAGCCCGGGGGGTCGGGTGACGAGCAGGGGCGGGGCCTTCACGACCGGGAATCTACCCCGACCCCGGCCGAGCCGTCAACGCTCGGCTGCCGGGCACACGATTCGGTAGTCGCACATCGAGCACGCCGCGTAGGAGGGCGTCGGCTCGAACCCCTGTGCCAGGATTCCCTCACCCACCTCCAGCACCGTGTCGCGGATCCACTCGGAGTCGCTCTCGTGGGGCACCGCAACCTTCTGGTCGTCGAGCACGTAGTAGTAGGACTGCAGGGCCGCCTCCAGTTGCCAGGCTTCCCGGGCCCCCACCGCGTAGAGCGACAGCTGCACGTCGTCGCGCAGCTGGGAGGCCGTCTTGGGGCGCCCGGTCTTGTAGTCGATCAGCTCATAGCCGCCGTCCGGGAGCCGGTCGACGCGGTCCACGCGCCCACGCAGGTGGTGGGGGCCCAGGCGGAATGAGAACGCACGCTCAAACCACACGGGCTCGGCGGCCTCGGTGGCGAAGCGTTGGTGGTAAAGGGTCAGGGCCCGGTTGGCCTTGTCCTTGAGCTGGCGCTCCTCCTCGGAGTCACCGAAGCCCCCGCGCCGCCACCCGGCCTCCAGCAGCCCGAACATCTCGGGCAGCGAGCCGGCCTGGGAGGCGTGGTAGCGCTCGAGCACCTGGTGGACGAGGATTCCGAAGCGCTGGTGCAGGGTCGGCTCCTGGGGGATGCGGAATACGCGCGCGAACTTGTACTTCAGCGGGCAGGTGCGGTAGGTCTCGATGTCCGAGGCCGACAGCACCAGGCCGTCGCCGCGGCGGGGCAGGAAGGCCTCGAGTGAGGGCTCGTCACGCTGGGCCAGGGTCTGGGCGCGGCCATGCTCGGAGCGCTCGGCGTCGAGCAGCATCTCGTCCAGCGGCGAGGTCTGAAAGATCTCGCTCTGCATGGACGTCGCCGCCTGCAGCAGACGCGCGTTGATGTCGGGGAGCGCGTCGGACACCGTTTGGCCGGCGGGGCGCTCGAGCAGGGCCGCGAGCTTGATCAGCTCGAGGTAGCGCACGGCGCCATGGGAGATGTCCAGGTCGGTATCCAGACGCAGCTCGCCCAGGCGCCCTCCGATCCGCCCCACGGTGTCGAGCACCTCGTCGCGCATCATCCGAAACATGGAATGCAGCGACTCGGCCGGCCCGAACAGCTCCTCCTCGACGTCCTCCCATTCCGCCGCCAGGGCGGTGCGAGCGTCCTCCACCAACGGCGACGGCGGCTGCTGGGCCCCCTTGTCCGAGCGCGCGGGGTAGGAGAGCACCAGCCGCAGGCGGGCCCGGGTCATCCCCACGTGCAGCAGCCGGCGCATCTCCGCCACGTGCGTGGCGCGCGAGTCGGGCGGCAGGGGCTCGACCAGCAGCGCATCGGCGATCGGCTCCAGCGCCACCCTGCGTGCCCCGGGCATGCGGGCCGAGTGCAGCCCGAGCAGGTAGACATGGTCGAACTCGAGTCCCTGGGCGGCGTGCATGGTCATCACCCGTACCGCCCGCGGGTGGGCCTCGGCGCTGGCCTCCTCCTCGCGCATCCCGGCCTCGGCCACGGCGGCGATGTAGCGACCGAACTCCCGCGGCGTCGCCTGGGGCGAGCGGCGCACGAAGGTGCTGGCCAGCTCGGACAGCTTGGCCAGGTTCACCAGCCGGTCCACCACGTCAGCCTGGGCGGCGAACAGCTGCTGGCGGCGCAGGCCGAGGCGTTCGATCAGGCGGTGGACGAACAGGTCGGGCCGGGTGTTGTCCAGGGCCGCCATCGCCGAGCGGTAGAGCTTGAGAAAGCCGAGGATGCGCTCTCGGGCCTCGGGTGGGATCTGGGGGGACTCGGTGGCCGCGACCAGGGCCGAGACCATGTCCAGCTTGCGCCGACGCGCGATCTGAATCGTGCGGGCCAGGTCAACCGCCCGCAGCTCGACCGGCGGGCGCGCCAGGGCCCGCACCACCGCGCCGGCGTCGCGCGGATCGCCCAGCAGCCGCAGCCAGGCAAGCACGTCGCGGATCTCGGCGCGCTGAAAGAACGCGGCGGCGCCCACGATCCGGTAGGGCACGGCGCGCTCCTCGAGGGCCACGGCCAGGGCCTGCCCCTCGCCGGTGACCGACCGCACGAGCAGGCCGATGCTCTCCGGGGCGACGCCCTGGCGCGTGATCAGGGTCTCCACGTCGGCGGCGACCCCCTGCGCCTGACTGCGCTCGTTGCTGGCCCGCCAGAAGGCCACCTCCCCGCCGGGCCGGCCCGTCAGGGCCTTCTCCAGGCGGTCGGGGTTGGCGGCCACCACCGCCGTGGCGGCGTCGAGGATCCGCTGCGGGCAGCGCTGGCTCTCGGTCAGCGTGATGGTCTGAGCGTCCGGATGGCGCGCGACGAAGTCACTGAGGTTCTTCGTCGAGGCTCCGCGAAAGCGATGGATCGACTCGTCGTCGTCGCCGGCCACCGTCAGCTGGCCGTGGGCCGACAGCAGCTCGACGATCTCGCGCGCGGCCAGCCCGAGGTCCTGATACTCGTCCACCAGCAGCTGACCGAAGCGCTCCTGCACCCGTTGGCGCACGTGCGGCCGCGCCACCAGCAGCTCGCGGGTGTGGATCAGCAGGTCTCCGAAGTCCAGCGTGCCGCGCTCGCGCAGGAGCCGGTCATGGTCGGCGTACAGGGCGGCGAACTCCCGCTCGCGAGCGGCGCGGGTGGCCCGCCCCGGCGCCGGGTCGCCATCTCCGTCCCCGTGGGCATCCCCATCTCCGTCCCCGTCTCCATCCCGGTCGGCGACGAGCGTCTCGGCCCAGCGGGCGTAGGCCTCGGCGGTGATCAGCTCGTCCTTGAGGCGGTCGATGCGCGCCACGAAGCTCGCCATCAGCGCCGCCGGGCGCCCCTGGAAGTCGTGGTGGCGCAGGGTGAGCTCGTCGATGCGCTCGAGCAGCAGGGCCAGGCGGTCGGCCGCGGTGGCGGGGACCAGGAAGGGATCCAGGCCCGCCTCCAGGGACTCCTCGTTGAGGATCCGCAGGCACAGGCTGGACACCGTGTGCACCGAGAGCTCCTCGTAGGGGCGCTCCAGGGAGGCCTCCAGGCGAGCGCGCAGCGCGTCGGCCGAGGAGGAGGAATGGGTGAGGACGAGGATCTCCTCGGGTGCGTGACCCCGGTCCACCAGCCAGGCGAAGCGGGCGACCAGCGTCGTCGTCTTGCCCGTTCCGGCTCCGCCTAGGAGCCGCACCGGTCCGCCCGGATGGGTTGCCGCCGCCCGCTGGCTGACGGTCAGGCCATCGGGCATCGAGGACACGCTCGTAGGATATGCATCAGATGAGCTCTCCTTCGACGGCCCTGGAGGCCAATTGGCTGACCGCCTGTCGCTCGACGGTCGGCGGCATGAGGACCATGCTCGAGGAGCATCCCACCACCGGAGACCGCGCGGTTGAGACTGGCCGCGGGGAGGGCGGCGACGAGGCCCTGGTCATCGACCGCGCCGCCGAGGAGCTGGTGTTCGCCCAGCTCGACGAGCTACACGCCCGCGGCCATCGCTTCAGCGCGGTGTCTGAGGAGCGCGGCGTGGTCGACTACGGCGACGCGCGCGTGCGCGTGGTCATCGACCCGATCGACGGATCGATGAACGCCAAGCGCGGCCTCGGCCACCATGCCCTGTCGGTGGCGGTGGCGGACGGTCCGACGATGGCCGACGTCGAGTTCGCCTACGTCTATGACTTCGGCTCTCGCGAGGAGTGGACGGCACGCCGCGGCCAGGGCTGCCTGCTCAACGGAGGCCCACTGCGCGGTCTTCCGAAAGAACGGCGCAGCGCCGACGGGCTGCTCGAGCTGGTGGCGATCGAGTCGGCCGATCCGCGCCATGTCGCCGCTGCGGCTTCGGCCCTGCGGGCCGTCGCCCACCGCCTCCGGGCCCTGGGATCGATCGCCATCTCGCTGTGCCAGGTGGCCGACGCGCGCGTGGATGGCATGGTGACCCTGTGGCGTTGCCGCGCGGTGGACGCCGCCGCCGGGCAGCTCATCGTGCGCGAAAGCGGGGGCGTGGTCGCCTTCACGGGCTTTGCCGACCCCCTGGGCGCTCCCCTGGATCTCGAGCCCCACTCGGCCGTGGTGGCGGCACGCAGCCAGCGGGCGCTGACCCAGCTCAGCCAGGTACCGGTCCCGTGATCGACTGGAAGCTGGCCGAGCGGGTGGCCTCCACGGTCTCGGGCGCGACCGCCGCCTCACCTCCAATCGACGCGGCGCTGAACCGGCTGGCCGGCGACGCCGCGCAGCGCGTGGCCCGCTACACGGCGTTGACCCCGGCCACCCCGCTGCCGCCGCCCGAGTCAGTCGACCGCGACGAATGGGTCCGGGCCAACCTGGGCAGCATGCGCCCCCTGGTGGAGCCCCTGATGGCCAGCGTGGGTCAGGGCATGGGGGTGCTCGCCGGTCCCACCCGGATGCTGACCGGCGGCCTGCTGGCCGTGCAGATCGGAGGCCTGCTGGGCTTCATGTCCCAGCGCGTGCTGGGCCAGTACGAGCTGACCATGCTTGATCCCGAGTCGCCCACCCGGCTGCTGTTCGTCGCTCCCAACCTGGCCCGAGCCGCCTCGGAGCTCGGCGCCGATCCCGACCAGCTGCTGGCCTGGGTCACCTTCCACGAGACCACCCATGCCGTGCAGTTCGCGGGCGTCCCGTGGCTGCGCGGCCACGTGGCTGGGCTGGTGCGCGAGCTGCTCGACAGCGTCGAGGTCAAGGTCGATACCGCGGCCCTGCGGAAGCTGCCCACGGCGGGTGACCTGCGCCAGCTGATCGCCGCCCTGCGCGAGGGAGGCCTGCTCACCGCTCTGGCCGGCCCGGAGCGGCGTCGCATCATCGATGCCCTGCAGGCCACGATGGCGATCATCGAGGGCCACGCCGAGCACGTCATGGACGTGGTGGGCGCGGAGTCGCTGCCCTCGCTGGACGACCTGCGGGCCAGCCTGGACCGACGTCGGCGCAGCCGACCGCCGCTCATGCGCGTGCTCGAGCGGCTGCTGGGGCTGGAGCTCAAGCTGCGCCAGTACGAGGTCGGCAAGCGCTTCTGTGACGCGGTCGTGGCCCGCGGCGGAATAGAGGCCCTCAACCAGGTCTGGAGCTCCCCCGCGGCGCTTCCCAGCCTGGCTGAGCTGGACCGTCCCGAGGAGTGGTTGTCGCGGCTGCGGCTCGCTCCTGCCCCCGCCGCCTGAAAACACCTGTTCGCCTCTACGCGGCGGCTCCCGCCCCCCGACCGGGTGCGGACCCGCACAAACCCCCCGATGTAACTGGGGTGGGGCGGAGGTTTACAAACACCTGTTCGGTGGTAACCTGCCGATAGTTAGAAATAATGTCCTTAGTCCTCGAGAAAGAGGAGATTCACACCCATGGCCCAGACTGCCAACACCCGCACCGGCCCCAGCACCGGCACCGCCCGGCGCAAGACCGCTGCGACCAAGCGTTCCACCACCGCCAAGAAGGCGGCCGCCACCCGCGCCCGCAACCAGGCCGCGACCCAGCGTCGTCGCCAGGCGGCGACCCGCAAGGCCGCGCTGACTCGGGCGGAGAACGCCAAGACCCCGATCGACCGCGCCGCCGAGTACGCCGAGCGCGCTGTGCTGATCCCCGTCGGAGTGGCCCTCGAGGCGCGCGACGTGGTGGTGGGGACCGTCAACGACGTCGTCTCGACCTACTCGACGCGTACCAAGGCTGAGACCCAGCTCAAGCGCTTCGAGCGGCGCGGCACGCGTGCCCGCAACGAGCTCGAGCGCGAGGTCCGCAAGACCCGCACCCGGGTCGAGCGCCAGCTGCGTCAGCGTCGCCGTCGTGTCGAGCGCACGCTCACGCGCCTGGACCGCCGCAGCTCCTCGGTGACCAAGAACGTCAGCGCCCAGGTCGAGCAGGTTTCGGCCCAGGCCCAGAACGTGGTCCAGAGCGGACTGACCGCGGGTACCACCGTGGCCGCCCGCGTCCAGGAGCGCGTCCTCAGCGTCTGACGCCCCCTTCCCCCGCCGGCGACCGGAGAGGCGCCACCGCGGGACAGTCTGCCGGCCTCATATCCCGCCGGCAGTAGTAGGACCCTCTCCTCCCTCGACCGCCGGGGCGCCTCGCAAGGGGCGTCCCGGTGGTTTTTTTTATAGGGCGCGCCGGGCGGCGCGCGCGGCCACCCGGCCGGTGCGACACCCGCTGCGGGGCCCGGGCGCGGCGGTCTGAGACAATGGGGTCATGACCGAACAGGAGATTCGCAAGGCGCTCGAGGTCGTCATCGATCCGGAGCTGCGGCGATCGATCACCGAGCTCGACATGGTGCGGTCGGTTGACATCGCCGAGGGCGGCGTGGTGCACGTCACCGTCTCGCTGACCACGGCCGGCTGCCCGATCCGCAACCACTTTCAGACGGCGGTCGCCCAGGCGGCCGGCTCGGTCCCGGGGGTGACCCGCGTGGAGGTCTCCTTCGATGTCCTGGACGACACCCAGAAGGCCGCCTTGCAACGCAAGCTCGGGCGCAGCTCGCTGCCCGACGGCGCGCTGGCCGAGGTCGAGAACGTCATCTGCGTGGGTTCGGGCAAGGGCGGGGTGGGCAAGTCCACCCTGACCGCCAACCTGGCCGCCGCGCTGACGGTCGAGGGCAAGCGGGTCGGGATCCTCGACGCCGACGTGTGGGGCTACTCGATCCCACGCATGTACGGCCTCGGCGCCCAGCGGCCGCCGATCTCCGCCGAGCGCAAGATCCTCCCGCTCCAGGCTCACGGCGTCAGCGTGATGTCGATCGGCTTCTTCCTGGAGGAGGACGCCGCCGTGGTGTGGCGTGGTCCCATGCTGCACAAGGCGCTCACCCAGTTCCTCGAGGACGTGGCCTGGGGGCGCCTCGACTACCTGCTCATCGACCTGCCACCCGGCACCGGCGACGTCTCGATGACCCTGGCCCAGCTGCTGCCCCAGGCCCAGTTCGTAATCGTCACCACGCCCCAGGCCGCCGCCCAGCGGGTGGCCCGACGGTCGGCCGAGATGGCCCACAAGGTCTCACTGGAGGTCGTGGGCGTGATCGAGAACATGGCCGGGTTCGTGACGCCCGACGGCCAGCGGTTTGCCATCTTCGGCGAGGGGGGCGGAAAGGCCCTGGCCGACGAGCTCGACGTACCCCTGCTCGCCAAGGTGCCTCTGACCATGGCCCTGCGAGAGCAGTCAGACGCCGGCCTTCCGCTCAGCCTCTCAGACCCGGATGACCCGGCGGCCCAGGCGGTGCGCCAGGCCGCCCGGGGCCTGATGGCCATGGCCCCCGTGCTCCTGCCGGTCATGCCGGCGCCCAGCGAGTCCAGCGTGCCCGAGCCGGTCGGGATGTCCCTGCCGATGGCCTGAGGGTCGGGGGTCAGGCGACGACCAGCAGCGCGTGCATGCTGGCGTAATGGCCCGGCAGGTCACAGAAGAGCAGATAGGAGCCGGGGCTCAGCGTGGCGGTCTGGGCCAGCAGCTGCCCCGGGGACAGGGTCGCGGTGGGATCGGCGGGGAAGCTCATGATCCAGCCCGACGGCGCCGCGGTCGGGGCGCCACCGGCGAGCGCAGCAATGCGCAGCGTGTGTGGATCCTGGCTGCGGTTGATGGCCTGGACGCTCACCGGCCCGGCCGCCACCGCGGGCCGTGAGAGGCTCAGGCGGTAGGCCGACAGGCCAGTGGGCCCGTCGGCCTCGATGACCTGCAGGTGCGCCAGGCTCGGTCCCACCGGGGTCGGCCCGGCCGAGCCCCCTGCCCCCGCTGGCGTCGGACGCCCGGGGGCCGGCCCCGCGGGGGTGAGGCCCGGGCCGGCCGGCCCGGGCGTGGCCGCGGTCGGCGGGAGGGCCGCGGGCCGCTTCAGGGGCCCCCCGGGCGCTGCCTGGGGATGGGTGGAGCGGCCCGGCGGCCTGGAGGGCCGGTGACGCCGTCGACGAGCGGGTCCCCGGTGCCGGCGACGATGGTGGGCGCGAGCATGGGTGCTGGTCGCCGGGCGATGTTGGGTAGCCCGGGTCGGCGTGGCCGAGCGCCCCTGGGCCCACACCGGGAGGGCCAGCCCGATGATCGCCAGCAGGCCGGCCAGAGAGGCAGCGAAGAAGCGCATTCTCCCAGGGCCATCGGCATAACGGGGGCATTTGCTTAGGCCCAACTCGTGGTTAGGGCCGGCTCCACTGCGGGTAGGGATCGGAGGAGAAGCAGTCGAGCCGACGGACCTCGTCCCCCCGCCCTGTTTTCCCACCGGTCCCCGGCCTCTCCGGCTGCTGTGAGCTCGATGACCCAGACCGTCGAGATACCCCGTGATCCACGAGCCCCCGCGCGCGCTCGGCGCGTGGTCGAAGGCTTGACCGGCCGAATCGACCCGGCGCTGGAGCCCAGCGTGAAGCTGCTGGTCTCCGAGCTGGTGACCAACGGCGTCAAGTACGGCGCCGACGGCGCCCTGCGTCTACAGATCCAGGCGCCCCGGCCGCGGCAGGTGCGCGTGGAGGTGGTCGATCAGGGCGGTGGCTTTGCGCCGCGGCCCCGCGCCAGGCCGGCCACCGAGCCCGGCGGATGGGGGTTTCACATCGTCAGGTCGCTGGCCGACCGCTGGGGGATCGAGGACGGCGCCAGCCGCGTGTGGTTTGAGATCGACCGGGAAGCCGCCTGAGCAACCGCCCCCGACCCCGAACGAGCTGCTGCGCGGATAGGGTCTGACCGGAGATGGCGCCCACCGTTCCCCCTGGCGCCCGGTCGCCGGGCGATGTCCTCGGGCGTCGCATCGGGGCCGCACTGCTGGACATCGCGGTGCTGGTGCTCGCCCTCAGTGCGGCCTCGCTGCTATCGGGCGCCGGACAGACGGCCTCCGGCGGCGGTGTCACCCTCACCCAGGGGGGAACGATCGCCTACTCGCTGGTCGGCCTGGCCTACTACTTCGCCGCCGAGGCCATCACGGGCCAGACCCTGGGCAAACGTGTAGTGGGAATACGGGTGTGCTCGGCGTCCGGCGGGCCCGCCGGCGTGCGCGCGGTCGCCCTGCGCACGCTCCTGCGCCTGGTCGACGCGCTGCCGCTGCTCTACGCGCTCGGACTGCTCGTGGCGCTGAGCACCCGCCGGCGCCAGCGACTGGGCGACCTGGTGGCCCAGACGGTGGTGATCGGCGCCTAGGCCGGCCGCCCAGGCGTCCCGAGCCGGGGGCTAGCGCTTGGCGAAATAATCCGCGTTGATCTGCGCGTAGTGCTGCCACTCCTCGGGCAGCTGGTCCTCGGCGAAGCACGCGTCCACCGGGCAGGCCTCGACGCAGGCGTCGCAGTCGATGCACTCCTCCGGGTCGATGTAGAGCATCTCGGCGGCGTCGTGTCCGGGCTCATCCGGGGTCGGATGAATGCAGTCCACCGGGCACACCTCGACACATGAGTTGTCCTTGGTGCCGATGCACGGCTCGGCGATCACGTAGGCCATGGCTGGGTTTTGGTCCTGGTTCGGGGTCGGGGGCACGCCATATTACGCAAGCCGCGTCCGTATCCTGCAGCTCGATGCTGCTGCTGACCGGTGCGACCGGCCTGATCGGCTCGGCCCTGCTGCGTCGCCTGACCGCCGCGGGGACACCGGTTCGCTGCCTGGTCCGCGATCCCCGCCGTCTGGGGCCCCAGCGGGTGCGCGTCCAGATCGCCCTGGGCGACCTGTCCGACCCGCCCTCGTTTCGCAACGCCCTGCGGGGGGTTCGCACGGTCGTGCACCTCGCCGCCTCGATTCGCGACCAGCCCGGGGGGTCGATCGAGGAGCTCAACGGGATCGCCACCTGGCGGATGGTGCAGGCGGCTGAGCGCGAGGGGGTGCAGCGCTTTGCCTTCTTCTCGGCGCTGGGCGCCTCGACCTTTCACCGGGCCAGGTTCTTCCGCGCCAAGGCACTGGCCGAGCGGGCCGTCGCCCAGTCCAGCGTGCGCGCGATCGTCTTCGCGCCGTCGATCGTCTACGCGCCCGGTGACCCCTGGCTGACGCTGCTCGAACACCTGTCTCTGCTGCCCGTGATGCCGCTCTCGGGGCGCGGGCACGCGCTCTATGAGCCGATCTGGGCCGAGGATGTCGCCGACTGCATCGTCGCCGCCCTGGACGCTGAGCACGAAGCCGACGTGCGCTACGAGCTGGCGGGTCCCGACCGCCTGTCGCACCGTGAGCTGGTCTCCCTGGCGCTGCGCTCCTTCGGACGCAGCCGGGCCCTGGTGCCGATCCCCACTCCCGTCGTGTCGCGCTCGCTGCGCCTGCTCGAAGCCGCGCTCAAGGGTCGCGTCTTTGCCACCTGGGAGGAGGCCGAGCTGATGGAGGTCTCGATGCTCGCCCGCCGGGGAACGGCCGACGCCCGGCGCCTCGGGGTCACACCTCAGCCGATGGCCGCCGTGCTCGGCGCTACCTAAACCCCGGGACGGCGATCGGCCCAGGGGGCGGCCGTCTCGATCTGGGCCGCCAGGGCCAGGAGCTCGCCCTCTCCCGCGGGCCGCCCGATCAGCTGTACGGCCAGCGGCAGGCCGTCCTCGCGCTGATAGAGAGGCAGGGCGATCGCCGGTTGACCGGTGATGTTCACCCCCGGGGTGAACGGCGTGAAGTGCCCCGAGCGCCTGAACAGGCCCATCGGGTCGTCGGTTTCGGGGGCCACGCTGTCCAGCAACAGGGGGGCCTGCGCCAGGCCCGGGGTGAGAATCGCGTCGTACTGCGCAGACCAGCGGATCAGGCTGCGCGCGAAGATCTGCAGCATCGCCCGAGCGCCATGGGTGTCCATGGCCGACATCTGGCGCGAGAGCGACAGGATCGCCCAGCTCAGGGGTTCCATGTCGCGCTCGGTGGGCTCACGGCCCACCAGCATCTGCGCCAGGGTGACCTGCAGCGAGACCAGCGGCCCGAACATCGCAGTGAACTGCTCGGCCAGCCCGGGCATGCGCCACGGCGGCTGCACCTCCTCGACGTGGTGGCCGAGGCCCTCCAGCAGCGCGCCGGCGTCGCGCACCGACTGAGCGGCGACGGGGTCGACATCGGCCTCCTCGATGGGCGAGTAGGAGGTCAGGGCGATGCGCAGAGCCTTGGGCTCACGGGCCGCCTGCGCGGCGAAGGGCTCGGCCGGCGGGGGAGCCCAGTTGGCGTCGCCCAGCTCATAGCCTTCCAGCAGGTCCAGGACCATTGCCGTCTCGGCCACGGTCCGCGTCAGGACGCCGTCGATGGCCAGGTCGCTGTCGGCCGCGTCTGGCGCCTGGGAGATGCGGTTGCGCTGGGGCTTGAGGCCCACCAGGCCGCAGCACGCGGCCGGGATCCGGGTCGAGCCTCCGCCGTCGTTGGCGTGGGCCAGCGGCACCATGCCCGACGCCACCGCGGTGGCCGAGCCCCCGGAGGAGCCCCCTGAGGTGCGCGTCGGGTCCCAGGGGTTGCGCGTGGCGCCGAAGCGCCGCGTGTTGGTCCAGGGCAGGATGCCCCACTCCGGAAGCGTCGTCGTACCCACCACGATCGCGCCCGCCCGGCGCAGGCGAGTCACCACGTTGTGGTCGTAGTCGCTGCGGTGATCGCCCATGAACTCCGCCGCGAAGGTGAGCAGGCCGCCGGACACCGACCGGTTGTTCTTGATCGCCACCGGCACCCCGGCCAGGGGCCGGTCGTCGCCGGGCGTGATCGCGTCGGCCTCCTCCAGGGCGCGATCGGCGAAGACCTCCACGAAGGCGTTGAGCGAGGGGTTGAGCTCCTCGATGCGGCCCAGGGACGTCTCAACGAGCTCGCGCGCCGACAGCTCACCCGAGCGGACCTTCTGCGCGAGCTCGGTCACGGGGGTGAACATCAGGTCGGACATGGTGGCTTCGGACACGACGACTCCTTGGGCGGGGATGGGTGATGAGAGCTTATGCCCCATCGGCCCGCGCGACCAGGTCGGCCGGGCGGCCTGGCCGCTACCGTGAGGGTTTGCGCCCCCGCGCGCGCACTCCCGCCCGCCGACCGAAAGCGAACACCCATGCCCGAAGTACAGTCCGGCCTCGAAGGCGTGGTTGCCTTCGCCACGGAGATCGCCGAGCCCGACAAGGCTGGCGGAGCCCTGCGCTACCGCGGCATCGACATCGAGGATCTCGTCGGCGCGGTCCCCTTCGAGCAGGTGTGGGGACTGCTGGTCGACGGGCAGTTCGACCCCGGCCTGCCGCCCGCCGAGCCCCATCCGCTGACCGTCCGTTCCGGGGATCCGCGCGTCGATGTCCAGTCGGCCCTGGCCATGCTCGCCCCGGAGTGGGGCTTTGGACAGCTGATCGACATCACCGACGAACAGGCCCGCGACGACCTCGCCCGCGCCTCGGTCATGGCGCTGTCCTTCGTGGCCCAGTCCGCGCGCGGCTCGGGCCAGCCGCCGGTCCCCCAGGCCGACGTCGATCAGGCGCGCTCGATTCCCGAGCGGTTCTTGACCCGCTGGCGCGGCGAGGCCAACCCCGAGCACGCCAAGGCGATCGACGCCTACTGGATCTCGGCGGCCGAGCACGGGATGAACGCCTCGACCTTCACCGCCCGGGTGGTGGCCTCCACCGGCGCGGACGTCGCCGCCGCGCTGTCCTCGGCCGTGGGGGCGCTGTCGGGACCGCTGCACGGCGGGGCGCCGTCGCGGGTCTTGACGATGCTTGACGAGGTCGACGCCACGGGCGACGCCGAGAAGTGGGTGAAGGACGCGCTCGACCGCGGCGACCGGCTGATGGGCTTTGGTCACCGCGTATACCGCGCCGAGGACCCCCGTGCTCGCGTGCTGCGGCGCGTGTGCAAGGAGCTGGGCTCGCCTCGCTATGAGGTGGCCGAGGCGC
>DASYID010000100.1:0-13020 GCA_036252775.1 Solirubrobacteraceae bacterium | reverse complement strand
TCGGCTTCGCGTTCGCGTTCGGCGGGCCGCTGGGCAGCTTCATCGGCCACCAGGGCGGGTTCTTCTTCTCCGACCTGGGCCCGTTCATGAGCCACACGGGGACGGTGACCAACTTCCACCCGCACTTTCCGGCCATGCAGCTCTCCGACGCGACGATCGAGGCCAAGTGGTTCTTCCAGTTCGTCTTCTGCGCCGTGTCGCTGGCCATCGTGTGGGGCACCACGCTCGAGCGCATCAAGTTCGGCGTGTACATCATCTACGCCGCCGTATTCTCGACGGTGATTTACCCGATCGGCTCGCACTGGGTGTTCGGTGGCGGCTTCCTGCAGAACGGCGACTGGCTGGGCACGGGCATCGCCGGCATGCAGGACTTCGCCGGGTCCACCGCGGTGCACCTGATCGGCGCCACCGGGGCGCTGGCGGCGCTGCTGTTGCTCGGGCCCCGCAAGGGCAAGTACGGCCCGGACGGAAGGCCGCGAGCCATCCCCGGCCACAACATGCCCCTGTTCGGTCTCGGCGTGCTGATCCTGTGGCTGGGCTGGTTTGGCTTTAACCCGGGCTCGGCGCTGCAGGCCGCAGATGGCCGCTTCGCCGAGATCCTGTTCATCACCAACCTGGCCGGCGCCGCGGGCGTCCTCGGGGCGGTGTCGACGGCCTACCTGTCGACCAAGAAGATCGATATCGGGATGGCGGGCAACGGCGCCATCGCCGCCCTGGTGGCGATCACCGCCCCGTCGGGCTACGTCGAGATCTGGGCCGCACCGATCATCGGTGTCGTGGCCGGGATCATCGTCGTGCGCGGCGTGTACTTCGTCGACAAGTACATCGACGACCCGGTGGGGGCGCTGTCGGCCCACGGCATGGCCGGGATCTGGGGCACGCTGTCGTGCGGCATCTTCAGCGCACCGCGGCTGGCCAAGTACAACGCGTTCGGTGACCCCAACGGTGGCCTGTGGTACTCGGGCCAGTTCAAGCAGCTGATCGCCCAGGCCGTGGGCCTCGTGATCGCGTTCTCGTTCGTGTTCTTCATGAGCTACGCGACGTTCTTTCTGATCAAGAAGACCTACGGTCTAAGGGTCACCGAGGAGGAGGAAGACGCTGGTCTGGACATCTCCGAGCACGGCATGTACGGCTACCCGGAGCAGTTCATCCCGGCGCCAGAACTGGTTGGCTATGGGGCCAATCCGATGGCCAGTCCGGTTACGGCGATAGCCGCCAGACCCGCGACGACGCCAGGGGAGGTGATGACATGAAGATGGTCGTGGCCTACATACGTCACGAGGCGTTCGAGCCGATCCGCACGGAGCTGCTCGAGCTCGGGTTCCCCTCGCTGTCGATCTCCGAGGTCAAGGGCTCGGGTCGCCAGAAGGGGGTGACCGAGCGCTACCGCGGGGCGGAGCTGACCAACTACCTGCGCCCCAAGGTCAAGCTCGAGTGCGTGGTCGACGACGGTGACGTGCAGACGATCGTCGACACGGTGCTCAAGCACGGCCGCACCGGCCAGGTGGGCGACGGCAAGCTGTTCGTGATGCCCGTCGAGGCCGCCTACCGGATCCGCACCGGGGAGGCGGGGGAGGAGACCCTCCAGGCCCACCCCGGGGCGGCTGCGCTGCCCTAGCGCGGCGGCGCTGCCATCCGCCGCGGGCCTGCGGGTCCGCGGCGGGGTGGCGTCCTCAGGGGCTGCCGGGCTGGGCGCCCGCGCCCGCGTTGGGCGAGGACCCCGATCCGCTGCCGGCCTGGGCGTCGTTGGGCCCCTGGGTGCCGTGGTTGACCCCGGGCGTGCCGCCGGCCGCCGCCGGGACGCAGGACTTCGCGGCGGCACCGGCCGGCGCCTTGCGGATCACCTTGCCGGTGTCGAAGTTCACGCGGGCCTGGGCCGGACAGCGCGAGATGCGGACGGTGAAGCGACCGCCCGGCCGTCCGCCGCCGGCCAGCACCGCCGTGGCCTTTCCGTTTAGCCCGGCCGCGACCGCGTAGTCGATCGTGTGCACCCCGGCCCGCACGGCGGTCACCTTCCAGGTGAAGGCTCGCACCTGCCCCGGGGCCAGCGCCCCCAGGGCCCAGGTGTTGGTGTAGGCCGATTCCCCGCCGGCCGGCCCCTGGTCGACGATCCACACCGGCCGGCTTGGATCGGCCAGGCCCGGGCGGCTGCTGTTGACGTTGAACGAGCTGACGCTGACCGCCAGCTGGGGGATCGTCTGGGTGTCGTCGTTGCGCACCTGGACCGTCAGCGCCGACTGTGAGGAAAGCGTCTGGGTGGTGGGGAAGGAGGCGTTGAGGACGCTGACCTTGTAGTGGCGCGCCGGCTCGTGGGCGTCCTGGCGAGTGCCGCCGCAGCCGGCCAGGATCGAGCCCAGCGCCACCGTCGCGCCGGCCACCGAAACCGCAATCGCTCGGGACCCCCTCACAGCGCGCGGACCATACCACGGGGATTTGCGCTGCGAGGCGGCTGGTGGCGTCCCGGCGCCACTCGGCGGTTGGCGCTTGTCAGCGATCCCGCCGGTGACGTAGGCTGTGCGCGAGGCGAGAGTCTCACCCGCACGCCAAGCGCGCGATAGGGAGTTCCCGAGGAGGGAGACAGATGGTTCGTAGTGTTGCGGATAGGGCGTTTCTTCCGACGAAGAACCTGTTGGAGGAAGTGGGGGACATGATGATCCTGACGGGCAAGACGATCATGTCCGCGCTGCGTCCGCCCTACCCCTACGGCGGTGAGTTCATCTCGCAGTTCCTGTTCGCGCTGCGCCTGTGCTGGTTCCCGCTGCTGGTCTCCACCGTGGCCTTCGGCTATGGCGCGCCAGGGTTGCAGGCGGCCAACTTCCTGGTCCTGTTCGGGGCCCTGGATCGTCTGGGCGGGTTCTTCGTGCTTGCCTCGATCCGCGAGTTCGCCCCCTTCGTGGACGCGATCGTGCTGGCCGGGGTGGCGGGGACGGCGATCACCGCTGACCTGGGCGCCCGCAAGATCCGCGAGGAGCTCGACGCCCTCCAGGTGCTCGGGGTGGACCCGGTCAAGAACCTGGTGGTGCCTCGCTTCTTGGCGCTGATGCTGGTGACCGGCCTGTTCGATGTCTACGCGCTGCTGTTCGGGATCTTCGGGGGGATCGTGGCCACGCTGGTCAACGGGGCGCCGCTGGGGCCGTTCTGGGCCACGTTCTTCACCAATGCGTCCACCACCGACCTGTGGGGGTCGGTGCTGAAGACCACGATGTTCGGGGCCATCATCGCGATCGTCTGCTGCTACAAGGGCATGACCGCGTCGGGCGGCGCGGAGGGCGTGGGCCGGGCGGTCAACCAGGCGGTGGTGATCGCCTTCCTGGGTGTGTTTGCCTTCAACTACGTCTTCACCCAGACGCTCCTGGCCACCCATCCGGAGATCACGGTCATCCGCTGATGGGACGCTCCTGGCTGGCCCTCCCGCGCGACTGGATCGCCAACTTCGGCGAGATCGCCCGCTTCTGCGGGCAGATAGTGGGACACGTCTACGGGCTGCGGGTGTTCCGGTTCTTCGGCGAAGCGCTGCGCCAGGCCGGCATCCTGATCCTGTCCTCGACGATCGTCATCTGGGGCCTGGTGTTCATCATCGGGCTGCAGTGCGGCATCGAGGGCGCCTACTTCAACCGTTCCGTGGGCGCCCCGGCCTACGCGGGCGTGTTCAGCGCCTGGTGTGACCTGCGCGAGCTCGTCCCCTACGCCTTCGGCTACATGATGTCGGCCAAGATCGGGACCGGCATCGTGGCCGAGCTCGGATCGATGCGCATCTCCGACGAGATCGACGCCCTGGAGGTCATGGGCATCAACTCCGTCACCTTCCTGTGCGCCACGCGCCTGCTCGCCGCCTGGCTGGTGCTGCCCTTCATGTACATCGCCGCCATCGGCGCCGGCTTCTTTGCCTCCTACCTCGCGGTCGTCCAGCAGATCGGCGAGGTTTCCTCCGGCGGGTTTTTCCTCATCTTCTGGATGTTCCAGAACCCACCCGACCTCTTATACAGCGTGATCAAAGCCATGTTCATGGCCACCGCGATCGTGCTCGTAGGCTGCTACTACGGCTACAACGCGTCCGGCGGACCGGTCGGCGTCGGGACCGCAACGGCGAAGTC
Organism: Solirubrobacteraceae bacterium; assembly: GCA_036252775.1. Taxonomy (GTDB): domain Bacteria; phylum Actinomycetota; class Thermoleophilia; order Solirubrobacterales; family Solirubrobacteraceae; genus DASYID01. The sequence continues at coordinate 8,926 of DASYID010000100.1, read as the reverse complement.
CATGGTTTTGAACATCGTGCTCGTACACCTCATCGGCATGCTCGGCACCCAAGTCTTCTGGGGCGCCAACCCACGAGCCCCCATCGGAGGATGACCTGTGCCCAGAATCCCGCGTCGAAATAGAGAAGAAGATCCCGCCCCGGCCTCGGGCGAGGCGGCCGTCACCCCCGAGGCCGACTCGGGGCCCGGTCCCGAGGGCGAGCCCGTGCCCGCCCCTACCCCGCCCCCGGCCACCGGCGGCGGGACTCAGGACTGGACGGCGCCCGGGGAGTCTGAGCCCTTCGCCGCACCGGTGGCCCACTCGCCTGAGCCCGCGGAGGCGGCCCACGCGCCCGAGCCCGCGGAGGACCGACCGGCGGCCGAGGAGCCCGACCACTCGCGCGTGTCGGTGGTGCGCGAGCACGCCGGCGACGAGGAGGACGAGGAGGAGGAGTACCAGTGGCACACCGGGACCAAGCGCCCCACTGGCGTCCCCGACGCGATCGAGTTCGTCGACGTCCACAAGGCCTTCGGCCGCAACAAGATCCTGCGGGGCCTGAACATGGGCCTCCCCGAGGGCAAGATCTCGATGATCCTCGGTCCCTCGGGCACCGGGAAGTCTGTGTGCATCAAGCACATGGTCGGGCTGCTGTATCCCGACGAAGGGGATGTCATCGTCCACGGGGAGTCGGTTCCGTCGATGGTCGACGACGACCTGTTCGCCATGCGCAAGAAGTTCGGCGTGCTGTTTCAGGACGGAGCCCTGTTCGGCTCGATGAACCTGTATGACAACGTCGCCTTTCCCCTGCGCCAGCACACCGACAAGGGCGAGGACGAGATCGGCGACATCGTCAACCGGCGCCTGCGGGAGGTCGGCTTGGAGGGTGCCACCGACAAGATGCCCAATGAGCTGTCGGGTGGCATGCGCAAGCGGGCGGGCTTCGCGCGCGCCCTGGTCCTTGACCCCGACATCGTCCTCTTCGATGAGCCCGACTCGGGCCTGGACCCGGTCCGCACCGCGCTGCTGTGTGAGCTGATTCAGGAGATCCACGAGGAGAACGGCGGTGCCTACGTCGTCATCACCCACGACATCATGAGCGCGCGCCGCGTGGCCGAGCACATCTCGGTGCTGTGGAAGGGGCGCATCGTGGAGTCCGGGCCCGCGCAGGAGCTCTTCAACTCAGACAACGCCTTCGTGCGCCAGTTTCTCTCCGGCGAGTCCCAGGGCCCGCTGGGGATGGAATAGCGTCGCTTCGTCGCTCCTGCGACCATTTAACACCAGCTAAACATCGATCGCCTTTGCTTGACGGGCGGTTCGACGCCGCACGGGCTCGTTGCCCGACCCCGATGTCCATCACCCCCATCTCCCACCTGCAGATGTCGCTGAAGAGCCGCGCCCGAGCGGCCCTGTGACCCTCACGCGCGGGCTGGCGCTCGGCGCTGTCGTGCTGGTGGGCGTGGCGCTCGCGTTCCTGTTCCTGCGGGGCGGCTCGACCCACCGCTACCGGCTGCTGTTCATAAACGCCGGGCAGATCGTCAAGGGCGACGACGTTCAGATCGGGGGCCGGCGGGTCGGCGCCGTCAAGAGCATCGAGCTCACCGGCGACAACCAGGCGGCCGTCTCCATCGACGTGCAGAGCGGATTTGCGCCGCTGCACCAGGGAACCACCGCCACCATCCGCCAGACCTCGCTGTCGGGGATCGCCAATCGCTACATCGCCCTCTCGCCCGGTCTAAACAGCTCGCCTCAGCTGCGCGACGGCGAGACCCTGAGCGCCGAGCAGACGACCGCGCCCGTGGACCTCGACCAGATCTTCAACACCCTGGACCCTCCGACGCGCCGCTCGCTGCAGCAGGTCATCCAGGGGTCGGCCACCCAGTACGCCGGCATGGGGCCCGAGGCCAACCAGAGCGCTCGGTACTTCAACCCGCTGCTGTCCACCTCGAGCCGGCTGGTCAGTGAGGCGGTGCGCGACCAGCAGGCGTTCAGTGCGTTCATCAGCTCCTCCTCCCGGGTCGTCAGCGCCCTGGCCCAGCGGCGCGGAACGCTGGTGGACCTGGTCTCCAACACCAACACGACCGCTGGGGCCATCGGCTCTGAGAACGTGGCGTTGAGCCAGGCCCTGGCCGTGCTGCCCACCACCCTGCGGCGGGCCAACTCCACCTTCGTCAACCTCCGCGCCACGCTCGGTGACCTGGACACGCTCGTGGCGGCATCCAAGCCGGCCACCCGCCGGCTGGCGCCGTTTCTGGCGGCGCTGCGCCCGCTGGTGCGCTCGGCCCGGCCCACCATCCACGACCTCCGTCTGCTCGTCCACGATCCGCGCACCAACAACGACCTGACGACGCTGACGCGCAAGATGCCTCGCCTGGAGCAGGTGGCCCAGCCCGCCTTTGCCCACACGATCACCGCGCTGCAGCGCTCCCAGCCGGTGCTGCAGTTCATCCGGCCCTACACCCCGGGCCTGGTCGGGTGGCTGCGCGACTTCGGCCAGGGGGCGTCCAACTACGACGCCAATGGCCACTACGCGCGGATCCAGCCGATCTTCAACGCCTACTCCTTCGCCTCCAACCCGGCGGGAGGGGTCCTGACCCCCAACCCGCCCAGCGCCCGGGGCAACGGGCTGCAGACCGGCATCATCCGGCGCTGTCCGGGCACCGCCAGCCAGGTCCCGGCCGACAACTCGGCGCCGTGGCGTGACACCAGCGGTCAGCTCGACTGCAACCCGGCCCTGGTACCGCCCGGTCCATGAGACGGCTGGCCATCCTCGCCGTGCTGGGAGCCTGCGCGCTGGTGGTGGCCGTGCTCGGCTCCGGCTCGGGCTCGGCCTCGTCCTACCGCGTGCGGGCCATCTTCACCAACGCCTTCTCGGTGATCCCCGGCGAGGACGTCAAGGTCGCCGGCGTGCGCGTGGGCAAGATCGAGTCGCTGGACGTGACTGGCGACCAGAAGGCGGCCGTCGTGCTCAGCATCACCCAGCCCGGCTTTGACGACTTCCGCGCCGACGCGACCTGCACGATCCGGCCTCAGTCATTGATCGGCGAGAAGTTCGTGGAGTGCGCGCCCACCCAGCCCCGGGCACCGGGCGCGCCGCTGCCGCCGGTGCTGCAGCGGGTGCCCGACGGCCAGCCCGGAGCGGGCCAGTACCTGCTGCCCGAGACCCAGACCTCCCGCCCGGTGGACCTGGACCTCATAAACAACATCCTGCGCCTGCCCTTCCGCGAGCGGCTGTCGATCATCATCAACGAGTTCGGCACCGGCCTGGCCGGCCGCGGCTCAGACCTGCGCTCGATCATCCGGCGCGCGAACCCCGCCCTGCGGGCCACCGACCGGGTGCTGAAGATCCTGGGCTCCCAGAACCGCGTGCTGGCGGCCCTGGCCCGCAACTCCGACACCAGCCTGGCGCCCCTGAGCGCTCGCCGGGCGCAGGTGGCCAGCTTCGTCAACCAGGCCAACACCACGGCCGTGGCCACCGCTCAGCGAGGCAGCGCGCTGGAGGCCAACCTGCAGCGTCTGCCGCGCTTCTTGGCCGAGCTGCGTCCGACCATGGTGCGCCTGGGTGCGCTGTCAGACGAGATGACGCCCGTGCTATCGGACCTGGGCAGCCAGGCGCCCGCCATCAGCCGCTTCATCTTCGAGCTGGGCCCGTTCTCCCGGGCCGCCACTCCGTCCCTGGTCTCGCTGGGTGCGGCCGCCGACGTCGGGCGCGTGGCGCTGCCCAAGTCCCTGCCCATCATCCGCGACCTGCGCAGCTTCGCCTCGGTGGCCCGGCCCCTGTCGGCCAACCTCTCGGCCCTGACCAGCAGCCTGCACGACACTGGCGGCATCGAGCGCGCGCTGGACTACGCCTTCTACCAGGTGGCCGCGATCAACGGGTTCGACAGCTTCGGCCACTACCTGCGGGCCGCGCTGATCGTCAACACCTGCTCGACCTACGTCACGGTCAACGATCCGACCTGCTCGGCCAACTTCCAGAAGGCCGCCGGTGGCGCCTCCGCCCGCAGCGCCTCGACGGCGGGCCGCAGCCCCTACCTGGTGCGCGAGGACGCGGCTCTGCGTCGTGCCCTGCGCGGGGGCTCGGTCAGCCGCGCGCCCGCGGGCGCCGGCCCGGCGCCGGCTGCTCCGGGCGCGAGGCCCCCCGCGCCGGGAGCCCTGCGCCTGCCCGGTGACGTCCTGCCGGGCTCCCCGTCGCCCGCGGGTGCGCCGGGCGCCCCGGGGGCGGACGGGGCAGCGGCGCCCCCAGCGGCCGGCGGCGGTGCCGCTGGCGCCGGCCCCGACTCGGCCACCAGCCTGCTCAACTACCTGCTCGGCAGCGGATGAGCGGCCGGCGCAACTCCGTGGCGGGCAACCCCGTCCTCATCGGCGCCGCCACCACGCTGGTGATCGTGGTGGCGGTGTTCCTGGCCTACAACGCCAACGCCGGGCTGCCCTTCGTCCCCACCTACGCCCTGAACGTCGATGTGCCCAGCGCGGCGCAGCTGGTCAAGGGCAACGACGTGCGTATCGGGGGCTCGCGCGTGGGCGTGGTGCAGAGCATCGAGCCCCGGCGTCACCCCGACGGATCGGTCACCGCGCGCCTGGGCCTCAAGCTCCAGACCAGTGTCAGGCCGCTGCCCGTCGACTCGACCGTGATCATCCGGCCGCGCTCGGCCCTGGGGCTGAAGTACGTGGAGATCACGCGGGGTCGCTCACGGCGCGGCTTTCCCGACGGCGACACCGTCCCGCTGGCCAGCGCCACTCCCTCACCGGTGGAGATCGACCAGGTCCTCAACACCTTCGACGACAAGACGCGCGCCGCCTCGCGCGTGAACCTGTACGAGTTCGGCAACGCGCTGGCCGGCCGGGGCGCCGACCTGAACCTGGCCCTGGAGAAGCTCAGGCCGCTGCTGACCAACCTCACCCCGGTGATGCGCAACCTGGCCAACCCCCGGACCCGGCTGGCCCGCCTGTTCCGTGCCCTGGGAGCCACGGCGGCGCAGGTCGCGCCCGTGGCCTCCGACCAGGCCAACCTGTTCGTCAATCTCGACACCACGTTCACTGCCCTGGCGCGCGTCGCGCGCCCCTATATCCAGGACTCCATCTCGGGGGGACCACCGGCGCTGGACGCCGCCATCCGCTCGTTCCCGATCCAACGCCCGTTCCTGGCCAACACCCAGGGCTTCTTTCACGACCTGCGTCCCGGGGTGCGGGCGCTGCGCCGTGCCGCCCCCGACCTCGCCGCCGCCCTGCACTTCGGGCGCGGGACGCTGATCCGCTCGATCGCGCTCAACCAGCGTCTGAAGCCGGTGTTCGTGGCGCTGCGCCGCTTCGCCGAGGATCCGCTGGTGGTGCTCGGCGTGCGCGACCTGACCAACTTCGCGAGCATCCTCGCGCCCACCATCTCCTATCTGACTCCCGCCCAGACCGTCTGCAACTACGCCACGCTGTGGTTCCGAAACGTCTCCTCGCTGCTGTCGGAGGGCGACAACAACGGCACCTGGCAGCGCTTCATCATCGTCAGTACCCCGCAGGGTCCCAACAACGAGGGCGGCCCCTCCTCGTCGCCCGCCAACGGACCCAACTCCGACAACTACCTGCACACCACGCCCTACCCCTACACGGCCTCTCCCGGTCAGCCGCGCTCCTGCGAGGCGGCCAACGAGCCCTACCTGATCGGCCGCCAGGTCATCGGCCATGTCCCCGCCGCCACCGGGACCACCCATGACCAGACGACGATCCAGAAGGACCACGGCTGATGGCCCGCGGCGCGGGGCGCACCCGCCGGCAGCGATCGGCCCAGGCCACCAAGGCGTCCTCCCTGCGGATCGGGGGTGTGCTTCTGGTCGTGGCGGTCGTGGTCACCTACTTCGGCTTCACCAAGCACATCCCGTTCACCCACGGCTTCCGCGTACGCGCCGTGTTCAGCTCGGCCAACTCGATCCGCAAGAACTCTCCCGTGCGGATCGCCGGGGTCAACGTGGGCAAGGTCAAGAGCATCGAGCGCCAGCCCGGCGGCGACGGGGCGATCGTGACCATGGAGATCAACGACGCGGGCCTGCCCATCCACCGTGACGCCACCCTGAAGATCCGGCCGCGCATCTTCCTGGAGGGCAACTTCTTCGTCGACCTCTCGCCGGGCACGCCCAGCTCACCGGTGGTCTCTGACGGTGCCACGCTGCCCATAAGCGACACCGCCACGCCGGTTCAGTTCGATCAGGTCCTGGGTGCCCTGCAGGCGGACTCCCGCGCCAGCCTGCAGCAGCTGCTGGCCGGCTACGGCCAGGCGCTCACCTACCAGCCCACCGCCGCCGACGACCGCACCCAGGACCCGTCGGTGCAGGGCCGTAGCGGGGCCCAGGCGCTCAACCAGTCGCTGCGCTCCAGTGCGCCCGCCTTCCGTGACACCTCGGTGGTCAACGCCGCCCTGCTGGGGACCGAGCCCCACGACCTGTCCGGGCTGATCGCCGGCCTGGGCCGGGTGACGCGTGCGCTGGACCGCAACGAGGCCACCCTGCAGGGCCTGGTGACGAACTTCAACACCACGATGGGGGCGTTCGCCTCTCAGTCGGCCAACGTGCGCTCGAGCATCCGCCTCCTCGGACCCACCCTGGTCACGGCCAACGCCACGCTGGCCGACCTCAACTCCTCCTTCCCGGCCACGCGCGCGTTCGCTCGCGAGATCCTGCCGGGGGTACGCGAGACGCCCGCCACGATCGAGGCCAGCTTCCCGTGGATCGCCCAGACCCGGGGGCTGTTGGGGCCCGGCGAGCTGCAGGGGGTGGCGCGCCAGCTGCACCCGTCGATTGCCGACCTGTCGCGCGTCACCGAGCAGAGCATCCTGCTGCTGCCCCAGACCGACCTGTTCGCCAAGTGCCTGACGCAGGTGATCCTGCCCACCGGCGACATCAAGATCCTGGACGGCAACAACACCGCGGGCAACGAGAACTACAAGGAGTTCTGGTACACGATGGTCGGCCTGGCCGGCGAGGGCCAGAACTTCGACGCCAACGGCTCCTACGTGCGCTTCCAGCCCGGCGGCGGAGACCAGACGGTGTCGACGGGCAAGGCCGGCGGGGCCGGGGGCGACGCCCTGTTCGGCAACGCGCTCTCCAAGCCGCTCGGCAACCGGCCGATCTTCCCGGGCCACCGTCCGCCCTACGTCTCCAACGTGCCCTGCTACACCCAGAGGCTCCCGGCGCTCAACGACACTCCGACCGGCCCGGCCGACCCGAGCAAGCCGGCCGCGGCGCGGGCCGCAGGCAAGCCATGATCGCGATACGCAAGTTCTTTAAGGACTTTGCGCTGATGGTCGGCCTGGCGGTGGTGGCCCTGGGCGTGGGTGGCTACATCCTCAGCCAGCAGCGCTTCTACCTGCCCCACTGGGTCCCGCTGGTGGGATCTGACTTCGTCACGCTGAAGGCCGAGATGACCACGGCCCAGTCGGTGACCCCCGGCCAGGGCCAGGTGGTGACGATCGCCGGGGTCCCGGTGGGGGAGATCTCCTCGGTGGACCTCGTCCATGGGCGCGCGGTCGTCTCGATGAGGATCCGCCGCAAGTACTTCAGCGTCTACCGCGACGCCTCGGCCCTGCTGCGCCCCAAGACCGGGCTCAACGACATGCTGCTCGAGCTCACCCCCGGACATCCCTCCTCGGGACGCGTGCCCGAGGGCTGGACGCTGCCGCTGAACCAGACGCTGCCCAACATCAACGCCGACGAGGTCCTGTCGGCGCTGGACGCCGACACCCGCGACTACCTGCGCGTGCTGCTCGGTGCCGGCGGGCAGGGCCTGGGCGGGCAGGGCAGGGCGCTGTCGGCGGTCTTCCGGCGCTTTGACCCCACCAGCCGTGACCTGGAGCGCATCACCCACCAGCTGTCGGCGCGGCACGCCAACATCGCCCGCACGATCCACAACTTCCGCCTGCTCACCGAGGCCCTGGGCTCCAAGGACACCCAGCTCTCCTCCCTGGTGGACAGCTCCAACGCCGTGTTTGGGGCCTTTGCCCGCCAGGACGCGAGCCTCCGCGCCACCCTGGCCGCGCTGCCGGGCGCACTGAGCACGACCAACACCGCCCTGGGCAAGACCGACCGGCTGGCCCGGGTCCTGGGCCCCACCCTGCAGGGCCTGCGCCCCGCCGCCCGCGCCCTGGGGCCCAGCCTGGCCCAGACGCGGCCCTTCCTGCGCGCCACCACCCCGGTCATCCGCGATCAGCTCAGGCCCTTCTCGCGCGCCGCGCTGCCGGTCATCCGCGAGCTGCGCCCGACCGCCCACGATCTGGCCTCGGTCATCCCCAACCTGCGCAAGACCTTCAACGTCGTCAACTACCTGCTCAACGAGCTGGCCTACAACCCGCCGGGCGGCGATCACAGCTACCTGTATTGGGTGGCGTGGGCCAACCACGCCGGGGCCTCGGTGTTCTCCACCCAGGACGCGCACGGCCCGATCCGCCACGGGCTGTTCCTGGTGTCCTGCTCCTCGCTCGGGGTCCTGGCCACGATCGTCAAGGCCAACCCGCAGCTGGGCACGCTGACCCAGCTGCTCAACGCTCCCCAGCAGTCCGCCGTCTGCCCCAAGCCAAGCGGTCCGGGCAACGGCCTGCTGCCCGGGGGAGGGCGCTAGACCATGCAGAAGACCGTCCCCACCAAGGGCCGCCTGTTCGTCATGATCGGCTTTGCGCTGTCGTGCTTTGCGCTGCTGCTGTTCCTGTGGCTGGCCTTCGGTGGGGCGATCCCGCTCAAGCCTCGTGGCTTTCGCTTCTCGACCTCGTTTCTGGCCGGCACCCAGTTGGCCAAGGAGGCCGACGTGCGGATCTCCGGCGTCTCGGTGGGCAAGGTCAAGACGATCGACGTGCGTCCCGACGGGCGGAGCAAGGTCGTCATCGAGCTCAACCGCCGCTACGCACCGATCCCCCGCGACAGCCGCGTGCTGCTGCGCCAGAAGACGCTGCTGGGAGAGACCTACGTCGAG
>DASYID010000099.1:0-3865 GCA_036252775.1 Solirubrobacteraceae bacterium | reverse complement strand
TCGTACTCGACCACGGTCATGTTCTTGCCTATCTCCCCCAGGCCGCCCAGGGGGAGCACGCGCAGCTTGGAGGCGCTCACGTGCGCGCGGTCTCGAGCAGGCCGTGGCGCTCGAGCATCGAGCGCACCGCCGCGGTCTCTGACTCGTCGGCCTCCACCATGGGCAGCCGCAGGCCCCCCGCGCGGTGGCCGAGCATGTTCAGGGCCGCCTTGGTGCAGGTCGGGCTGGCGGTCATGAACAGGGTCTGGAATACGTCCTGCAGCGAAGCGTCGATCTGGGCCCGGTGGTCGGGCTCGGTCACCATCCGCGCCATCTCGTCGCCCACGATGTGGCTGGCCACGCAGATCCCGCCGGCCCCACCGAGGTCCAGCGTACGGGCTAGTGTGCCGTCGTTGCCGGCGTACAGGGCCAGGCCGTCGATGGGGGCCAGCGCATCGTCGTTGGCCTGCTTGACCCCGTCGATGTGCTCGATCTGGGCGAGCTCGGCCAGCAGCTCGTTGGGAAGGTCCAGGCCTGTGCGCATGGGGATGTTGTAGAGCAGCACGGGGCGGTCGGTGGCCCGCGCCACCTCCTCATAGTGGCGGATCACGCCGCGGCGGCTGGGCCGGTTGTAGTACGGGGTGACCGACAGGGTGGCGTCGACCCCGAGCGCGCTGGCCCGCTCGGTCAGGGACACCGCGTGGCGGGTGTCGTTGGAGCCGGTCCCGGCCACGATCGTGGCTCCCGGCGGGCGCTCGCGGACCGCCAGGGCCACCAGGTCCATGTGCTCGCGGTCGCTGAGGGTGGCGGCCTCGCCGGTCGTGCCCGCCACCACGAACCCGTCCGAACCATGCTCGAAGAGGTGGCGCATGAGGTCGACAAAGGCCTCCTCATCGACACGCTGACGTTCGTCGAAGGGGGTCACGATGGCGGTGAGAATGGGTCCTAGGTCGAGCACGGCCCCAGTATCTCAGTCCCCGCGGCCAGCCAGCCTCAAGGGCGACGCCGGGTCTGGCCGATATAGGCCCAAGGGGCGTTCGCCCCCTGCTCGCGCCCGCCCATGAAGACCCGACGCTCCCCCACTCGCCCATCAACTCGTCGCCGAGCCCATGCCCGGCGCTCGCCCGCCCCGCGCGGCCACCGCCGGCCCCTGCTCAAGCGCCGGCCCCCGCTCAAGCGCCGCCGCCACCCCCGCCGCCCGCGTCACCCGGTCGTCTCCTCCCTGCGCCATCCCGGCGTGCCCGCTCCCGTCCCTCCTGGGGCACCGGGGATCCCGCCCCCCGTGACGCCAGTGGGTCAGCCGGCCACCCGGCCGGCCCCCCAGCCGCCGGTCCCCAGCCGGCCTCACAGCCCGCCCCTGCCGCCGCGCCCCTCCGCCCAGCGCGATGTCGAGCGGCTGCTGTGGCGTGCCGGGTTCGGGCCGCGGCCCGGAGACCTCGAGGCGCTCAGCTCCCAGCCGACCGCCGACATCGTCACCAGCATGATCGCCCCCGCCCGCGCACCCGTGCTCAACGGCCCGGCCCCGGTCGACGACAAGGGCAACGCGATCGCCCCGCAGGACTCCTGGGGTCACGACCACCTGTCCTGGCTGGATCGCATGGTCCGCTCAGACCAGCCGCTGGTCGAGCGCATGGCCCTCATCTGGCACGACTGGTTTGCCACCTCCGACGACAAGGTGGGCTCGCAGGCCAAGATGCTCGCCCAGGCGGAGCTGTTTCGCAGCAAGGGCCTGGGCACCTTCGATGACCTGCTGCTGGGGGTGACCCAGGATCCGGCGATGCTGATCTGGCTGGACGGGACCAGCAACAGCCGCTGGGAGCCCAACGAGAACTACGCCCGCGAGATGATGGAGCTGTTCACCCTGGGGGCCGACCGCGGCGCCTACACCGAGGCCGACATACGTGACCAGGCGCTGGCCCTGAGCGGCTTTCGCAGCCAGTGGAGCGCCGAGCTGGGCAACTACAACTTCCAGTACGACGCGGCCTTCCACGAGCCGGGCTTCAAGACCGTCTTTGGCCACCGCGGGCGCTGGGACTGGCGCGACAGCTGCCGGCTGTGCGTCGAGCATCCACTGCACGCCTCGTTCTTCGTGTCCAAGCTGTGGAGCTACTTCGTCCCCACGCCGCCCGACGCCGCCACGCGGTCGCGCCTGGAGGCTCTGTACAGCTCCCGGGGACGGGCCATCCGCCCGGTGGTCGAGGCGATCCTCAACCACCCCGACCTCTACACCGGCGAGCAGATGGTCAAGCCCCCGGTGGTCTACACCGCCGGCTTGCTGCGGGCGCTGGAGCGCCCGATCGACACTGAGGCCTGGATCTGGTTGGCCGACCTGTCCGGGCAACGGCTGTTCAATCCCCCCACCGTCGCCGGCTGGGACCACGAGCACTGGCTTGACACCTCGACGTTGCGCGGTCGCTGGCTGATCGCCTCCTACGCGGCCGCTCCCCACGGCGTCGACCCCGACGGCTACGACTCCCTGGAGGATCCGCAGGGGGCGCTGAACCAGGCGCTCACGCTGTGGGGCAACCCGCCCCTGAGCGACAGCACCCGCGCGGAGCTGCTGCGTTTCGCCACCGAGTCGGTCGCTGCCGATCTGACCGATTGGCGGGCCCACCAGTGGCGCGGCCTGCGCCAGAACGCGCTGCGCCAGCTGATCGCCGCCTCCCCCGACGGACAGACGAGCTGATGGCCGACTGCTGTCAGGGCTTCTCCCGCTCCCAGGCGCTGCGACGTGCGGCGGCCGCCACCGCCGGGCGGGGCCTGCCGGCGATCGAGCCGGGCATGCCCGTGCCCGCGGGCACCGGACTGTCGCGGCGCTCGCTGCTGCTGCGCACGGCGGGGCTGGGGCTGTCGGTCTATGGAGCCTCGCACCTGCGCCTGCCCGGGCTGGAGGAGGGGGTCGCCCAGGCGGCCGCCGGGCCGGCGGCTCCGATCCTGGTCTCGGTGTTCATGCCCGGCGGGGCGGACTCCATGAGCGTGCTGGCGCCGGTGGGCGATCCGCGCTACGCCGCGCTGCGCCCCACGCTGGCTCTGCCGGCCAGCAGCGGGACACCGTTTGCCGAGGATCCCACGCTGCACTGGCACCCCGCCGCCGCGCCCCTGGCCACGCTGCACGCCGAGGGCAAGGTCTCGGCCCTGCCCGCCGTCGGCTATGACCACCCCGACCAGTCGCACTTCACCTCGCGCCACTACTGGGAGGTCGGCGAGCTCAGCGTCACCAACCGCCTGGGCTGGATGGGCCGCTACCTGGACGCCGTCGGCAGCCCCGACAACCCTCTGCAGGGACTGTCCCTGGACGACAACCTCTCTCCCGCCCTGGCCACCTCGCGGGTGGCCGTGGCCGCCGCCCCCAGTCCCAAGGACTACGACCTGTGGGCCAAGGGCGTGTGGGATCCGATCGCCCCCGCCATGCGAGACAGCCTGGGTCGCATGGGCCGTTTGCCGGCGTCGGACTCGGCCATGACCCAGGCTCGGCGGGCGGCCGCCAACGCCCAGCAGCTGTCGAGCTCACTGGGCTCCCTGGGCGACGTCAAGCCAGCGGTGAGCTACCCCACCGGCGACGGGCTGCCCGCCCAGCTCTCCGCGCTGGCCGCGATGATCTCCGCCGGCCTGCCCATGCGCTGCGTCACCGTCAACGCCGCCGGCGGCTTTGACACCCACGCCAACCAGGCCGCGAGCCTGCCCGCGGATCTGGGGCGAACATGCCAGTCGCTGCTGGCCTTCCAGCGCGACCTCGAGGCCCGGGGTGTCGCCGGTCGCGTCCTGGTCCTGCTGTGGAGCGAGTTCGGCCGACGCCCACAGGAGAACGGCTCGGGCACCGACCACGGCGCCGCCGGCTGCGCGTTCGTCATCGGCACGCGCGCCAAGGGCCAGATGGTCGGCGAGT
>DASYID010000098.1:0-2433 GCA_036252775.1 Solirubrobacteraceae bacterium | reverse complement strand
CGCCCTGAGGAGGCTGGCGGCCGGCGGCCGATCAGGAGTCCATGCGACGGCAGCAGCTGATTCTTGGGCTCAGCCAAGTCGGGCTCCTGGCCGCTGCGGCGACCGCCTGTCTGATCGTGTCCGGTCCCGATCAATGGCGGTCGCCGCAGCTCGCAGCGCTCCTACTGGCCATCACCCTGGTCAGCGACCTGCTCGCCGTCCAGACGAGCACCCTGCGCCTGTCGGGCTCGTTCTTGGCCATCGTGCTCGCCATGGCCTTGCTCGGCCCGGCGCCAGCGGCGCTGATCGGCGTGATCTCGGTCTCGGTCGACGCGGTGCGCCTGCGGCCCCCATGGCTGGAGCTGCTCAACAACCTCGCCACCTACACCACGTTCCCGCTGGTGGGGGGCCTGGTGGTGGCCGTGGTCGCCGGACCCTCGAAGCTGTCGATCGACTCGGCCGAGTTCATGCTGCTGGTGTTCGGCGTCTTTCTGGCCACCAACGTCCTGAACTTCGTCATGGTGGCCGGGTTCACGTGCCTGATGCAGCGCGAGTCACTCGCGGAGAAGTTCCGCACCATGTTTCTCCCCGTGCTGGCCTCGGAGATCTTCACCGCCCTGCTGGCCGTCGCTGTACTCAGCGTCTACGCCTCGGTCGGCCTGGGTGCCCTGGTCCTGCTCACGCTGGTCCTGCTCACCTTCCAGTACCTGGTGCGCGAGCTGCTGACCTCCCAGGCCCGCGCCGAGCAGCTGCGCCAGCGCGGCATGCAGCTAGCCTCGCTGCACATGGGCGTTCTGGCCGCGATGCTGCGCACGCTGTCTCTGCGTGACCGCATGACCGCCCGCCATTCGGCCGCTGTCGCACGCTATGCGTCAGAGATCGCCAGTGCCATCGGCCTGTCGACCGCCGAGCAGGAACTCGTGCACACGGCAGGGCTTCTGCACGACATCGGGAAGTTCGTGTTCCCGGACTCCATTCTGTCGGGCCATTCCAAGCTCAGCGATGAGGAATACGAGATCGTCAAGCGTCACCCCAGCGAGGGAGCCTCGGTCGTCCGCGGCGTGGACGGCTACGGCCAGGTCGCCGACATCATCCTCTGCCACCACGAGCGCATGGACGGTCGCGGCTACCCCCGGGGCATTCCCGGTGAGCAGATTCCGATGGCCTCGCGCATGATCTCGATCGCCGACACCTACGACGTGATGACCGCTCGCGACTCCTACAAGGAGCCCGTCTCCTCCGAGGAGGCCATCGCCGAGCTGCGGCGGGTGTCGGGTACCCAGCTCGACGGCGAGCTAGTCGAGGTCTTCGTGGGTCTGCTGGAGAGCCGGGGGCTGGTCTTCCGCCACGGCGACGATGCCGACTTCGAGGCGGAGCTGGGACTCGAGAAGCGCATGCGCGAATACGTCGAGCCCTCCTTCGCCCCCGAGCCCCTCCCCACACCCCAGCCCGAGCCCGTCGCCGTCCTCGCCGCCTAGGTCGCCCGTGGGCCGGCTGCGGACCGCCCTGCGCTGCCCCGGCTTCCCCCGCCTCCTGATCGCCTACGCGGTCAACGAGCTGGGGGACTCGTTCGGCCTCGTCGCCCTGTCGGTGCTCGTCTTCGACCGTACCGGCGACCCGCTGGCCACGGCAGCCCTGTTCCTGGTGTCGAAGTTCCTTCCGGCCCTGGTCGCCCCCCTGGTGACCGCCCGCCTGGACCGGGTGCGGATCGCCCACGCCGGCCCCGCCATCTATGTCGCCGAGGCGGCCATCTTCGGTCTGCTCGCCGTCCAGGGCCAGCACCTGGGCCTGGGGGTGGTCCTGGGCCTGGCCCTTATGGACGGCGCCCTGGCCCTGACCGGACGCTCGCTGATCCGGGCCGCGACCGCGTCTGTATTGATGGCTCACGACCAGCTGCGTGACGGCAACTCGGCGATGAACCTGGTCTTCGCCCTGGCCGCGGCCGTGGGACCCGCGCTGGCCGGCGCCCTGGCCGCCACCGCCGGGGTCGGCCCGGCGCTGGGGGCCGACGCGGTTTCCTTTCTGGCGGCGGCCGGCGTGCTGGTGGGAACCCGAACCGAAGGCGCCAGCGCCGGCGTCGGCGAGCGCTGGGCCGACCGCCTGCGGGCCGGGCTTTCCTACGTGCGCTCCGAGCCCGGGCTGGGTGCCCTGGTGCGAGCGGAGGGGGTAGCGCTGATCTTCTTCACCCTCGTCACGCCCATCGAGGTGGTCTACGCCCAGCAGACGCTGAACGCCGGCAGCGCCGGCTTCGGCGCCCTGATGGGCAGCTGGGGAGCCGGGATCCTGATCGGCGGCGTGATCTTCGCCTCCACCCCGCAGCTGCGGCCGCGCGCCCTGATCGAGGCCTCGACCGCGGTCATCGCCGTCGCCTACCTGCTCCTAGCGGTGTCACCCGGGCTGCTGGTGGCGTGCCTGATCTCCGTGCTGGGCGGCGTGGGCAACGGCGTGCAATGG
>DASYID010000097.1:0-4012 GCA_036252775.1 Solirubrobacteraceae bacterium | reverse complement strand
GCGGCTGGCCACGATGGTGCGCGACATCGACCCGGGCTTCGATGCGCTGGAGGAGTCCGCGCGCGACCCCGACCGCTCACGCCTGCGCGACGTCTTCCGGGAGTTCGAGCTACGCGACCCCCTGCGTCGCCTGGAGGAGGCCCTGGGCGACGCCGACACCGCCGCCCCCGCCTCCGAGGCCGACACCCGCCTCACGGCGCCGGTGCGCTCCGCGACGCTGGCCGACGTGCGGGCTCTGGCCGAGGGGGAGGAGGTGACCGTCGCCGTGCGGGCGCCCGAAGCCCCCGAGGGGGAGCTGTTCGCCCCGGAGGCAACGTGGCGCTTCGCCGTGGCCACCACGGACGCTGTGCTGATGGGTGAGTGTCCTGACCCCGAGTCGCTGGTGGACGCCTGCGGGCAGCGGCCCCTGGTGGCCCACGACATCAAGGCGCTGCGGGCCATCCCGCCCCAGATCGTCCACGACACCCTGCTGGGGGCCTACCTGCTGGAGCCCGCGCGGCGGGGCTACCCGTTCGCCGAGCTGTGCGAGGAGCGTGGCCTGGCCGCCGACCTGGCCGACCCGGTGGCGGCCGAGGCCCTGTTGGCCCAGGCGCTGGCCGCGTGGCAGCGCCAGCAGATCGACGAACGCGGTCTGCGCCCGCTGCTGGTCGATCTCGAGCTGCCGCTGGTCGGAGTCCTGCGGGCCATGGAGCTCAGAGGCGTCAAGCTCGACACCGGCCGCCTGGGCGCCATCACCGAGCGGGTCCGCGCAGAGGTGCGGGGCCTGGAGTCGGAGATCTTCGAGCTGGCGGGGGAGGAGTTCACGATCGGCTCCCCCCAGCAGCTGGGCGAGATCCTCTTCGTCAAGCTGGGCCTGTCGCGCAAGCGTCGCGGCAAGACGGGCTTCTCGACCGATGCCCGTGTCCTGCAGGCGATCCGCGCCGAGCATCCGATCGTGGCCAGGATCGAGCGCTGGCGCGAGCTCAACACCCTGGCGAAGACCTACCTGGACGTGCTGCCGGCCCTGGTGGACGAACGCAGCCGGCTGCACACCACCTTCCTGCAGGCGGTCGCTCAGACCGGCCGGCTGTCCTCGACGAATCCCAACATGCAGAACGTCCCCATCCGCACGCCGTTGGGCCGGGAGATCCGGGGCTGCTTTCGCGCCGAGGACGGCAGCCTGCTGCTGTCGGCCGACTACTCCCAGGTGGAGCTGCGGGTGCTGGCCCACATCGCCGACGAGCCCGTGCTCAAGGACATCTTCCGCCGGGGCGAGGATGTCCACACCGCGACGGCCTCGCAGGTCTTTGAGGTGGCCCCGGAGGAGATCGATGCGGGGATGCGCTCGAAGTCCAAGATGATCAACTACGGGATCGTCTATGGGCTATCGGACTTCGGTCTCGCCGACCGTCTCAACATCCCGCGCGAGGAGGCCAAGGAGTTCATCGACACCTACCTGGCTCGCTTTCCGCGCGTGGCGGAGTTCATGCAGGAGACGATCGCCCGGGCCACCGATCAGGGGCACGTGAGCACGCTGTGGGGGCGCCGGCGCCAGATACCCGAGCTGCGGGCGCGCAACTGGCAGGTGCGCAGCCTGGGCGAGCGCCTGGCCGTCAACACCGTCATCCAGGGGACCGCCGCCGACATCATCAAGCTGGCCATGGTGCGTTGCGAGCACGTGCTGCGCGACGCCGACCTGCAGACCGCTCTGATTCTCACCATCCACGACGAGCTGCTGTTCGAGGGGCCGCCGGGGGAGATGGATGCGGCGCGGGAGCTGGTCGAGCGCGAGATGTGCGCCGTGTGGGGGCACGACCCGCCCCTGGAGGTCGATGTCGGTGTGGGCGAGACCTGGCTGGAGGCCAAGTAGTGAACCGGACGCTCGCCGTCGCGCTGACGGCCTTCGCCGGCTGTCTCGTCGCGCTGCAGGCGCCGGTCAACTCCAAGCTCGGCCGGGCGCTCGGCACGCTGCCGGCGGCCTCGGTGTCCTTCGCCGTGGGGCTGATCGTGCTGGTGGTGATCGCGTTGATCGCGGGCGGCGGACTGGGCAGCCTCGGCGAGATCGCCCATGTGCCGTGGCAGTACCTGATCGGGGGGCTGCTCGGCGCCGTCTACGTGGCCAGTGTCCTGGTCACCGTGCGCACGCTCGGCGCCGGGGGCGTGACCGCGGCCACGATCGCCGGACAGCTGTCGATGGCGGTGGTGGTGGACCAGTTCGGTCTGCTCGGCGTGGAGCGCCACCCGATCACCCTCTCGCGCGTCGCCGGGGTGGCGCTACTGGCCGCTGGTGTCTTCTTGGTCGTGCGCCAGTAGGTAAGGGCCAGCCCGACGCGACGTGCTCAGGCGGCGAGCGCGACCGGGTTGCGGGCCGGGAAGCGCACCGGGCCGGCGTCGGCAAACGACGGGTGGGCGATGTTAAGGTAGTTCTCAAACGCCCAGGTGACGAAGCGCTCGTGGTTCATGGCCCGCAGCAGCCCGGTCATCAGCGGGCGACGCCCGAGGCGCCCGACCGCGTGCTGGAGGCGCAGCAGCCACTCGAAGTGCCAGCGATGGTCGGCGCTGAACGCGCCGTAACGCTCCAGCGCCGTCTCTCGGTGAGATCGGCCCTCGAGCACGGCGCGCAGCTCGCGTCCGCAGGCCAGGCCGAAGTACAGCGCCGGGCGTATCCCCTCGGCGCTCAGCGGCAGGCAGTGTCCGGCGGAGTCACCCACGAAGAAGATCCCGCCGGCCACCGCCGGGCGCAGCTGATGCGGGATCCAGTTCCCCTGGTAGCCGACAGGATCGAGCCTCAGGTCGGTGGCCAGGCGCACCGTCGGCTCGCGCACATGGTCGCGTGGCTCAAAGGACCCGGCCCCCACCCGTATCTCCTGCGCGGCCGGGAAGCTCCAGCTGTAGCCCGCGCGCACGTAGCGCGGGTCGATCCAGATCTCCAGGTCCTGGCTGCGGCCCCGGGGGTGGACCTCCAGGCCCCGGGACAGGCGCGCGCGGGGAGGCTGAATGGCTGGACCCGCGTCCAGCACCCGGCGCCAACCGAGAGCGTCCACGACCAGCGGCGCCCGCAGCTCGCCGCGGTCGGTCCTCACCCGGTGCACGGGCGGAGCCTGGCCGCCCAGCTCCCCCGGCGCGGCGGAGCCGCGCTCTAATCCCTGTACCGTCGCCGTCTCGAAGCGCGCATCGCCCTGCTCGGCCAGCAGCGCGCACAGCTCGCGGTAGTCGAAGGTCGACAGGGTCCAGGGCAGCCGGTAGCGGATGGTGGCGCTCGGCGAGTGGATGACCAGTTCCTCGAAGCTCTGGCGAATGGAGGAGGCCAGGTCCAGCGCCTGCAGCCACGCGGTGGGGGCGGCGCAGGCCGACGTCTGGCGCTCCCCGACCTCGTAGCGGTCGACCAGCACCACGTTGGCGCCGCTGCCGGCCAGCTCGCGGGCCACGGCCAGCCCGGCGAAGCTCGCGCCGCAGATCAGGACGTCGCAGTCGGCGTCCAGGGCGGTGCGCTCCGCCCCGCGCCTGGTGGCTCGCACGGGCATGCTCGCCGCCCATCATGGCAGCGTCGGTCGCCGTCAGGACAGCGCCTCTGCGCTACCCTCCCGCCTGTGCAAACACTGACCGACCAGCCCGAGGCAAAGGTCGTCGAGGGCTCCGACGGCTACCTGCTCGAGGTCGACGGGGAGATCGTCCCCAACTACGACGCCACGATGCGCTCGATCGATGAGGGCGAGGTGGTGACCGGCAACGTCGTGCGCATCGACAACGACGAAGTCCTGGTGGACATCGGCTACAAGTCCGAGGGGGTCATTCCGGCCAACGAGCTGTCGATTCGCAAGTCCGTCGATCCCCACGACGAGGTCTCGATGGGCGAGGAGGTCGACGCGCTCGTCCTGACCAAGGAGGATCAGGACGGCCGGCTGATCATGTCCAAGAAGCGCGCCCGGTTCGAGCGCGCCTGGCGACGGATCGAGTCCGCCCACGAGAACTCCGAGCCCGTCGAGGGCACGGTCATCGAGGTCGTCAAGGGCGGCCTCATCATCGACCTCGG
>DASYID010000096.1:0-3372 GCA_036252775.1 Solirubrobacteraceae bacterium | reverse complement strand
CCGCCAAGGCAGCCAAGCCCAAGCGCTCTCCCGGACGCTGAACGCTCGGCTCTCGGCGCCCGCGGAAGGAGAGACATGGCCGCAGAGTTTCAGTCCTCAGCCGAGTTTCGCGAGGTGATGGACCGGACGTTTCAGACGATGAGCGAGGACCCCGACATGGGCCCGCAGCTGCGTGACGCCGACGTGCCCCAGCGCTTTGAGTTCTCAGATCTCGACCTCGTCGTCAACGTTCGCGCCGCCCAGGAGGGCGAGGAGGGCAACCTGCACTGGGAGTGGAGCGATGACGTCGACTGGACGCCGAAGGTCAAGATGACCATGTCCTCCGAGACAGCGAACCGCTACTTCCAGGGCAAGGAGAACGTGGCCATGGCCATCGCCCGACGCCGGATCAAGACGGGCGGGGACGTCAAGGCCGCGCTGGCCCTGATGCCGATCACCAAGCCGATCTTCGAGCGCTACCGCGACATGGTGGGCCGCGACTATCCCCACCTGAAGGTCTGACGGCCCCACCGCGGTTGACACGGGCCGTGCCGGGAGTCGAGATACACCCACCCAGGCCTTGGGTCTGAAAGTGGACGGCTCTCCCGCCGAGAAGCGCCTGCCCTCCCTGCGCGAAGCCGCCGAGATGGTGGGCGTCGCGCCCGGCACCCTGCGGCGCTGGCGCCAGCAGGGTCTGATCCCGCCCTATCGGGACGGCTGGACGCCCGCCGCCGTCGCCCACGCGCGCATCATCGCGCGCCTGCGCGCACGCGGGTATGCGCTGGCGGAGATCCGGTCGGCCGCCGACAGCGGCCGTCTGGCCTTTGGCTACATCGAGGATCTGCTGCCTTCCGACCGCGAGGTCCACACCCTGGCCCAGGCGGCGCAGCAGACCGGCCTGGAGCCGGCCCTGGTCGAGCGGATCTACGCCACCATGGGCTTTGCCAGCGTCCAGCTGGACCGCATCCCCGAGGGCGACATGCAGCTGCTGCGCTATGCGGCCGCCGTGCTGGCGGCCGGATTTCCGCTGGTGGCGTTTCTGCAACTGCTGCGGGTCTACGGGCAGTCGCTGGCGCAGATCGCCGACGCCGAGGTCAGGCTGTTTCACCTCTACGTGCACGAGCCGCTGATGCGTGACGGCGTCCCAGGACTGGAGATGGCCGAGCACATGCAGGAGCTGGCCAGCGACCTGCTGCCGCTCGCCTCGCCGGTCATGGATCACCTGCACCAGCGCTTCTTGACGCACTTCGTCGAGCAGGACGTCGTCGGCCACATGGAGACCGACCTCGACGCCGAGGCCATGGACCTGGGTCGCCTGAGGGTGGCGATCCTGTTCGCCGACCTGGCCGGATACACCGCGCTGACCGAGGAGCTCGGCGACGAGCAGGCGGTGGAGACGGTCGAGCGTTTCGTCGAGGGCGTCGCGCACTCGCTCCCCGAGGACGCCCGCGTGATCAAGACCCTCGGAGACGAGGTGATGGTGGTCGGCTCAGACCCGGTCGCCCTGACCGAATGGGCCGTGGGCTTTCAGCGCATGCTCGCCCACGACCCGCCGCTGCCCCGGATCGGCTTGCACTACGGAGAGACCCTCTACCGTGACGGCGACTACTACGGCCGCGAGGTCAACCAGTCCTCGCGCGTCGTGGCCCGCGCGGCCGGGGGCGAGGTGCTGGTCACGCGACCGGTGGTTGACGCGGTCGCCCACAGTGCGGCCGAGCACCTGCGCTTCGAGCGCATCGGAGAGGTGCGCCTGAAGGGCTTCAGCCACATGACCGAGCTGTTTCTCGCGGTCGCCGCGCCGTGAGCAGCGGGCCGGCGGTGAGAGCCGCGACCGAGGCGGTCAGGGCCACTGGACTGCTGGCCGGGCCCCGCCCGGTCGTGGTCCTGCTCTCGGGCGGCCGGGACTCGGTCTGCCTGCTCGACGTCGCCGTCAGCCTGCGCGGCGCCGGCCAGGTGCAGGCCCTGCACATCAACTACGCCCGGCGTCCCGAGGCCGACGCCGATGCGGCCCACTGTCGGGAGCTGTGCGAGCAGGCCGGTGTCCCCTACCACGAGCGCAGCGCGCCGCGCTCACTCGACACCCCGGGCAATTTCCAGGCCTGGGCTCGCGACGTCCGCTACGCACAGGGGGAGGAACTGGCCGCCCGGCACGACGCCTGGCTGGCCAGCGCCCATACGGCCACCGATCAGGTCGAGACCGTGCTCTACCGGCTGGCGGCCTCGCCGGGCCGGCGCGCGCTGAGGGCGATGTCGCCCCGGCGCGGACGGCTGGTACGCCCACTGCTGGGCCTCAGCCGCGAGCAGACCACCGCCTACTGCGCTCAGCGGGGCCTCGCGTGGCGTGAGGACTCGGGCAACCGGGACCCCGCCTACGCACGCGCGCGCGTGCGGGCGCAGCTGCTCCCGGCCCTGCGCGCCCTGCATCCCGCGGCCGAGGCCAACCTGCTGCGCACCGCGGAGCTGCTGCGGGCCGAGGGCGAGGTGCTCGACGAGCTGGTGGCGCGGACGCTGGCCGGTCGCGAGGAGATCGGGCTCGACGCGCTGGCCGAAGTGCCTCCGGCGCTGGCCCGCCTGGTGGTCATCCGTCTGGCCGAGGACGCCGCCGGCGGCTCGTTGCCCGGGGTGGGGGGACGTGTGCCCGAGCTGCTGGAGCTGGGTCGCCGGGGGGGAGAGGGGGCGCTGGACCTGGGCGGCGGGGTGCGCGCGGTGGTGCGCTACGGCGTGCTGGCCATGAGCACGGCCGTGTCCCCGCCCCCGGTGCAGGAGACCGTCTGCCTGCCGATCCCCGGGCGGGTCCGCTTCGGGGATTGGGAGCTCAGCGGCGCCCTGGGGGCGCCGGTCGCCGACCCGGTGGGGCTTCGCGCCCGCGACGGGGCTCGACCCGCGGCGCAGCTCGAGTTCGTGGAGCTGCTCGACGGGTCACGGCTGACGGCCGGCCTGCTCGTGCGGCCGTGGCGCCACGGGGACCGCATGGCCCCGCTGGGCTTGGGCGGGACACGGTCGCTGGCCGACCTGTTCGGCGATCGCCGGGTGCCCCGCGAGGAGCGCCGGCGCCGGCCTCTGGTCGAGGTGGCGGAGGAGATTGCCTGGGTCCCCGGCGTGGCTCTGTCGGAGCGCTTCCGGGTGACCGATCCCGGGCGGCCAGTGGTCTGCCTGCGCGCGCGGCGCGTGGCCGGCGGCGGGCGCCAATAGACTCCGGTAGGTGGCTGACCCGGCGCTCGGCGAGCTCTCGGAGGGCGCGATCGGCGAGATCCTCGTGGAGCCCGAGCCGCTGCGTGAGCGGGTCCGCGAGCTGGCCGAGGAGATCTCGCGTGACTACGCGGGTCGCAGCCTGCTGCTGGTGGGGGTGCTCAAGGGCGCGGTGTTCTTCCTGTCGGACCTCATGCGCCACAT
>DASYID010000095.1:0-13257 GCA_036252775.1 Solirubrobacteraceae bacterium | reverse complement strand
GGTCCCCGGCCCACCCCAAGGAGATGACTCATGGTTCGATTGCCCCACCCCTTCTCGCCGCGAACGCCCGCGCTCGCCGCCGTGGCGCTCGCCGCCCTGGCCGTGGGCGCCTGCGGCTCGTCGAGCAAGAAGAGCTCGAGTGCGCCGGCCAGCCCCGCCCCGGCCAGCACGGGTGCCAGCACCGGCGCCAGCACGGGTGCCAGCACCGGCGCCAGCACCGGCGCCAGCACGACGAGCACGACCGCCGCCAGCGGCGGCTCGACCGGTCACTCTCCGGATCAGGTCAAGACCTGCCTGACCAGCGCGGGGTTCACCGTCTCCTCCCAGGCTCCTCCCAAGAGTGTGTCCGCGAAGCTACGGGCGACCGGCAAGGACAAGCCCATAAGCGTGTACTTCTTTACCTCAGCGGCCGCGGCCAAGGCGAACGCCGCCGCCTTAGGAGGGCTTTACGAGGCCTTCGGGAAGATCGACATCGGGCCTAACGTGCCGAGCGCGGCCCTCACGGCAGCGGAGAAGTGCGTCAAGTAGTCAGTTCGCTTCACCGGCAATGGTGTGGCGCCCCACCGGAGACTCGGGGGGGCGCCCACCGTGGCCGTCAGTAGAGGTAAACGCTATGGGTCTTCCCCTGTCGCTAGGCTCGCGCCAACCGTCGTCGAGCTGAGGGGGCATTGATGGACTTCTGGGCCGCTGTGCAAACACGCGCCGACCGCTGGGACGTGCTGCGCCACCCGTTCTACCTGCGGTGGTCGGCGGGCGAGCTCGAGCCGGCTGAGCTGTCGTTCTACGCCGGCCAGTACGCCCACGCCGTTGGTGCCGTGGCCAGCGCCACTCGCCACGCCGCCCGCCAGGCACCGCCCAGCATGAGGGGCGAGCTGCTGGAGCACGCGCTCGAGGAGGAGGCGCACGTGGAGCTGTGGGGGAGCTTTGCTGACCGCGTGGGTGCCAAGGGTCCGGCCCCCGCGGTGCCCGAGACCGCCGAGTGCGTCAGCGCCTGGAGTCGTCCCGAACGCGAGCTGCTGCCCACCTTGGTCGCCCTGCACGCGATCGAGTCCGCCCAACCGGCGATCTCTGCCACCAAGCTCGAGGGCCTGCGATTGCACTACGGGATCGACGAGAGCCCGGCCACCGACTACTTCACCGTCCACGCGGTGCGCGACGTCGAGCACGCCGCGCAGACTCGCCGCCTGGTCTCGGGCGCCCGGGCCGCGGCCGACGCCGCCGACCCGGTCGACGACACGGCCCTGCTGGACGAGGTCGCGCACGTGCTGTGCGCCAACTGGCGCCTGCTCGACGGCGTGCAGCGAAGCCGGCCGCTGACCGCCTAGGCCCGTCCCGGCGGGTCAGGCGCGGTGGCCGCTCGCGGCTTGGGCGCGCTGAGGGCACGGCGGCCGCCGTGGATCGACGCCCTGCTGGTGGGCTGGTTGGCGTGGGGATTTGACACCATCAACAACCTGGCCCCGGTCCGCCAGGGTTTGGCCGAGCGCCACGCCGGCCGCGTCCTTGACCTGGAGCGCGCCCACGAGCTGGATGTCGAGCTCGCCCTGAACCGCTGGTTGCGCCACCGCCACGCCCTGAGCGAAATCGTGGTGCTGTGGTATGAGAACGTCCACGCGATCGTGACGTTCGCCGTCGTGGGCGCCCTGTGGTGGCGTCGATCGGATCCCGGGGGACGGCTGCGAATCGCGCTGGTGGTCGTGAACCTAGTGGCCCTGGCGGCGTTCTGGGGCTTTCCGGTGGCCCCCCCACGCATGCTGGTGGCCCACGGCTACCGGGATCTGGTGGCCTCGGTGCACGATGCTGGCATCTGGCCGGCGGGGGCGACCGCGCTGAACTCCAACCAGCTCACCGCGCTGCCCTCGCTGCACATCGCCTGGGCCGTGTGGTCCAGCATCGCCGTCTGGCGCCTGACCCGCCGTCGCTGGGCTCGCGCGGCGGCGGTCGCCTACCCGCTGGTGACCTCCTACGCCGTGATGGCCACCGCCAACCATTGGCTGGCTGACGTCGTGACCGGCGGCCTTCTGACGGCGGCGCTGGTGGCCGCGGTAACCGTCGTGGCGAAGCGTTGGGAGGATCGGGCCGCGCTTAGGGCATGATGGAGGGGTGCCCAACCCCCCGTCAGCCCGCAGCGTCAAGATCTCCGCCGATGAGCGTGGCGGCTGGTCCTCGGATCGGCCGCGCCGCGACGGCGCGCCGCCGCGCCCGCCCGACATCTCCACGCGCTGCCGCGTCCTGCGCCCCTCCGACCGGATCCGCTACTCACCAGGAAGCCTGCTGATCGTCGCCTGCGCCTCGAGCGCGGAGCGCGACGCCTTCGTTTCGCGGTTGATCGAGGATCGGGCCTCGCTGCTGTCGCTCGACAAGGTGCGCGGCCTGCTCGCCGGTCGCGTGGAGGCCGAGGAGATGGAGGAGAGGGCGAGCGAGCTGCTATCGGCCGCGGTGCTCAAGCGTCTGGAGGCCAACGAGACCGTCGTGATCGCCGCCCAGGGCCTGGACGCCCAGGAGCGCGAGCCCTACCTTCGCGCCGCCGCGCGCCTGCGCCGGCCACGCCACCTGATCCTGATCGAGACCGGCCGCGAGCAGGTCCCTGAGGAGGCCCGGCCGGCCCTGAACGAGCTGCGTCGTGCCCTCGACACCGGGGAGCTGGGCGGCGAGGGCATCCAGACCGCCCTGCGGCTCGGGGGCGGGTCGGCCGGCGAGCTCAAGCGGATCCTGTTTCGCCCCCCGCCTCGCGACGAGTGAGCCGGGGCCGCCACCGAGCGGTGACCGCGACGGCGCTGCTCCTGCTCACGGTGGCGGGCACGACGATCAGCCACCCGCAGGCTTCCGCCGCCCCCCGGGGCGCGAGCGCGCTGAGCCTGACCATCGACGCCCGGCACCCGGGCCCTCGCGTCCCGTCTGACTTTCTCGGGCTCTCCTTCGAGGCCAAGTACATAGCCCGGATCGGGGGCTACGCCCAGCGCGGGAACCTGGTCAACCTGATGCGCTCACTGGGCACGGGCCTGCTGCGCTTCGGCGGTGTGACGGCCGACACCCAGGCCGCGTGGGTGCCCCCGGGCGCCGTACTGCCGAGCTGGGCCACCACTCCGATCACGCCCGCCGACCTGGAGGGCGTGGCCGATCTGTACCGGCGCACGCGATGGCGCGTGCTGCTCGCGGTCAACCTCGGGCACCTCGACCCTGACGCGGCGGCCTCCGAGGCGCGCGCGGCCGCGCTCACGCTCGGTCGCGGCCTGGCCGCGATCGAGCTCGGAAACGAGCCCAACTCCTACGCGAGTCACGGCCTACGCAACTGGCCGTGGGGGTTTGAGCAGTACCTGCCTGAGGCCGAGCTCTATCGGGACGCCATCCGCCGCCAGGTGCCCGACGCCGCCATCGCGGGCCCGGACGCGTCGACAGGCCCGCGCCAGGACGCGTGGGCGAGCTCGGCCGCAGCCGCGCTGGTTCCCGAGCTGCTGACCGCCCACTTCTATCCGCTCAGCCACTGCGCCGCCTTCAGCCCGCTGGTCGAGGATCTCAACAGTCTGGATACCCGCCAGCTGGTGTCGGGCACGATGGCCCGACTGGGAGCGCTGTCGCGCGACGCGGGGCAACCGCTGCGTCTGGACGAGGTCAACAACATCTCCTGCGGCGGCCAGGCCGGCGTCAGCGAGACCTTCGCCTCCGCCCTGTCGGCGGTGGACCTGATCACAGCCGCCATGTCCCAAGGATTGGCCGGCATCAACTTCCATGGGGCGGTTGAGAACCCACACGGTTACGCGCCGATCGCCGCCTGCCGGGCCGGAGGTCTGCTCAGCGGCGAGCTGTGCGCCCAGCCGGAGTACTACGGCCTGCTGCTGACCCGCCTGCTGGTGGGCGGCCGACCGCTGCCCATCAGGCGCGGTGGAGCCGACCGGGCCAGCGTCGGGGCGTCGGCCTTCCGCGGTCCGGGTGGATCGCTGCGGATCGTGCTCGTCGACCACCGCCCGGCCCACGGCCCGGCCGTCCTGGTACGCCTGGCCCTTCCCCGGGGGCTGCGCGGTGGGAGCGTCCTTCGGCTCACCGCACCCGCGGCGTCCGCTACCCGGGGCGTGACGCTCGGGGGGAAGCCCGTGGACGCAACCGGACGCTGGGCTCCCCGTGGCCCGCTGCCCACCGTGCGCAACCGGCGGGGCGCGGCCCTGGTCTGGGTCCCGGCCACCAGCGCCACACTGCTCACCTTCACTTCCGCCCGTTAGCCTGTCGCGACGCCTGGGGGGCATGCCGCGCGGGCCTGCTTTGACCATGACTACGCTCGACGAACCCGCGCGCGCCGATCCCTCTCCCGCGGAGGCCGGTCTGCCCGCGTCCGAGCGGTCCCGGCGCTCTCCGGTGCTCGTGCCGGGCGAGCTGCTCGCCGTCGTCGTCGCCGCGATCCTGCTCGCCGTGATCACGAGCTGGCCGCTGGCCGCTCATCTGGGCTCGACCATCGCCCCCGACCTGGGCGACCCGGTGCGCACCGCCTGGCAGATCGCCTGGACCGGCCATGAGCTCCTCCACCACCCGCTTCACCTGTGGAACTCCAACGCGTTCTGGCCACGGCCCAACAGCCTGCTGTTCTCGGACTCGCTGCTCGGCTACTCACCGATCGGCGTGCTCGGAAGCGGTCCGACCGCAGCGCTCGTTCGCTACAACCTGCTGTTCATCCTCGCCTACGCGCTGCCCTTCGTGGGAGCGTTTCTGCTCGCCCGTGAGCTCGGTATCGGCCGCGCGGCCAGCACCGTGGCCGGCATGGGCTTTGCCTACGCGCCCTTTCGGGCCTCCGAGGCAGGCCACCTGCATGTGATCTCCAGTGGCGGCCTGGCGCTGACGCTGTTTCTGCTGCTGCGGGGCTACCGCCGTCGAAGCCCGGTGCTGGTGACGGCGGGCTGGCTGGTGGCGACCTGGCAGATGAGCCTCGGCTTCACGCTCGGGCTCCAGCTGGCCTACCTGCTGCTTATCATCGCGGCCATCGCGGCGTTCGTGTGGCTGTATCGCCGCTGGCGTGGGGACCCGCAGCGCCCGGCGCTTGACCTGTGGTCGCTGCGCCCAGCGCTCGTGCTGGTGACCATGTGCGGGGCGATCGCCTTCGCCGGTGTGGGCGGCTACCAGGCCCGTGCCTACCTGCATCTGGCCAAGGACTATCCGACCGCGCGGCGGACGGTGGCCGAGGTCACCCGCTACTCCGCGCCGCCCAAGGCCTGGCTGGTGGCCCCGGTGGAGAATGTCGTGTGGGGGGATGCGACGCGTTCGCTGCGTCAGACGTTGAGCTCGCAGAACGAGAGCACGCTGTTTCCCGGGGCGGTGATCTTCGTGCTCGCGCTGGTGGGGCTGGCCAGTGCCCTCTACACCCGGCGACTGCGGGCGGGACTGGCCGTGGGAATCGTCGTCTGCTCGACCCTGGCGCTGGGCTTTGGCTTGGCGGGAGGCCACCTGTACCGGCCCTTCTTCGACCATGTCCCGGGCTTCGATGGCATCCGCACCCCGGGACGGATCATCACGCTCGCCTCGCTGGGACTCGCGCTCCTGGCGGCGGCCGGAGGCCAGCGCCTGGCTCTGCTCGCCTCTCGCTGGCGCCACGCCGCCACCGGCGTGGCGCTCGCGCTGGCCGCGCTGGTCCTACTGGAGGGCTCTGAGCACATGGCCCACCACCGGGTCCCCATGCTGCCCCGGGCCGAGGTGGGGCTGCCCCAGCCGATCCTGCATCTGCCCATTGACCCGGCCAGCGACCGTCTCTATCAGTACTGGTCCACCGAGGGATTTCCCTTCATCCTCAACGGCAACAGCACCTTTGACATCCCCTCACTGGACAACCTCCGCGGGTCCATGCACAACTTCCCCGAGCCCCTGGGGATCGACAAGCTCCGCCGCCTGGGAGTACGCACGATCGTCCTGCACACCGACCTCGACTCGTTCGGCCTGCCCGACGCGAAATGCCGCGGCCTGGCCAGCTACCGGCCCGAGATCGGCTGCTTCTCCATCCCCGAGCCCCCCAACGCCGCCCAGGCAGCCGTGCGGCCGATCGCCGGCCTGCCGCTGACCCGCCGCCAGGTGGGCAACCTGGTCATCTACACCGTCACGCCACTGACCCCGCGCGCCAGCGGAGGCCGACCGTGAGCTTCGACGCGCCCGCCACCGACACGCCCGCACCCGGCCCCCCGGGCCCCAGCCGCCATCGCCGATCGCGCCGAGCGGTGCTGGCCGTCGTGTGCATCGGGCTGGCTTACGCCAGCGTGATCCAGTCCTTCAGCTGGAACCAGACCTCCCACTACGACCTGATCCAGGCCCTGGCGCACGGGACCGCGGTGATCGACCCCTGGGCCGCCAACACCGGGGATAAGGCCTGCTTTCCGTTCACCCCGGGCGACAAGAAGTTTGGTCCCTGCCAGCACGGCCACTCCTACTCGGCGCGCGCCCCGGGGCTGGCCCTGCTCACCCTGCCGTGGTACGGCGTCCTGAGCGCGGTCGACGGGCGTCACCTGGCCCGCGTGATGGCCGCCCAGCGGGGAGACGACGAGATCATCTGGATGCTGGGCCTGTGGGCCAACGTGCTGCCCGGCGTGCTGCTGCTGTTGCTGGTCTGGCGAGCGGCCGAGCGCCTGGAGCCGGGCTATGGGGCGCCGGCCGCCATCACGCTCGGGCTGGGGACCCTGGTGTGCGCGATGTCCACGCTGCTGTTCAGCCACGTCCTGGGCGCGTTGCTCGCCTTCGCCGCCTTCGTAGTTCTCATGCGCGAGCGCGACGGGCCGGCTCGGCCGCTGCTGCTCGGCGGCGCCGGCCTGCTGGTCGGCATCGGGCTGACGGTCGAGTACCCCACCCTGTTCGCCGGCATCGTCCTGGGGCTGTACGCCGTGCTGCGCGACGGGCTGGGTGGGCGCAGCCGGCGGTGGTGGCGCCTTGTGGCGACGCGGGCGGCCAGCTTCGGGCTGGGTGTCGCCATCGGCGTCGTTCCGCTGGCCGTCTACAACCAGCTGACGTTCGGCTCGGTCACCCACGTGGCCTACGCCGACATACCCCACAACCAGACCGGCTTCTTTGGCATCCAGGCCCCGAGCCTGACCACCGCCGCGACGCTGCTGTTGGACTCCCGGGGCCTGCTGACGCTGGCCCCCGTACTGGTCATGGCGCTGGTGGGCCTGCGGTTGATGTACCGCCGGAGCCGGCCCGAGGCGCTGGCCGTAGGAGCGGTCTTCCTGGCCTACCTGATCTACAACGCCGGCTACTTCCTTCCCTTTGGCGGAGGCATCATGAGCGCCCGCTTCATGACCACCGCCCTGCCCTTCCTGGCGCTGCCCCTGGCCCTGGCCTTTCGACGCCATCCCGGCCCGACGTTGGCGCTGGCCGGCGCCTCGATCTGCGTCTACATGCTGGCCACGCTGACCCATCCGCTGGTGGGCTATGAGACCGAGACGGTGGTGTGGACGCGTCTGGCCAGCCAGGCCAACTTTCAGCCGACGGTCGTCAGCGCCCTCGGCCTGGGCCGCGGCTGGGGGGCGGCGACGCCGTTCCTGGTCGCCGCCGCCGTGGCGATCGTCCTGGCGGCCGGCGTGACCCGCCGTCTGGCCTTGACGGCCCGCTCGATGCTGGGCGGGGTGGCAGCGGTGGGCGTGTGGGCGCTGTTCGCGGCGTTTGGGCCGCGCGCGCTGGGCCTGGACATGGCCGCCCTGCGTCAGATCAACGATGCCGGGGACGCGAGCGCGATCCACGAGAAGCTCCAGCCGCCGTTCAGCCTGCACCCGCTGTTCGGGCTGTCGGTCGTCGGCCTGCTCGCCGGCCTGGTGGCCCTGGGGGTCGGCACGCTGTGGGCACGCCGGGCAGCGCGCGCCCGTTCCCCCTTTCCCGGGTAAGCGGTCAGCCCAGGGTGATGAGTTCCTTGGGGAACTGGCTGAGGACCTCGTGGCCGTCGGCGGTGATCGCCACCAGATCCTCGATGCGCACGCCAAAGCGCCCGGGGACGTAGACCCCCGGCTCCACCGTCACCACGTTGCCCGCCGCCAGCGGCGACGTGCCGGTGATGCGCGCCAACCTCGGCCCCTCGTGGATCTCCAGGCCCACCCCATGTCCGAGGCCGTGCCCGAAGTGCTCGCCGTGGCCGGCCTCGGTTATTCGGTCGCGGGCGATCGCATCGATCTCGCGTCCGGTGGGACCCGGGCGCAGGGCCTGTAGGGCCTCGACCTGGGCCCGGCTGACCAGCTCGTAGATCTCTCGTTCGCCGGCGCCCAGCTCACCGGTGGCAAACGTCCGCGTGCAGTCTGAGCAGTAGCCGTCGAGCTCGGCCCCGAGATCCACGGTCAGCAGGGTGGCCGGCTCGATCGCCACGTCTCGCGGCTCGGCGTGGGGCAGCGCGGAATGCTCCCCACCGGCCACGATCGAGGGAAAGCTCGGGCCCCGGGCTCCTCGGCGACGCATCTCCTGCTCTATGTCCATGGCCAGCTCGCGCTCGGTGCGACCCACCACGCGGCTCTCTGCCAGCCACCCCAGGACCGCGTCGACCAGATCCGCGGCCGCCCGGATGCGCTCGATCTCCGCCGGCTCCTTGATGGCCCGCAGGCGCTCGACCAGTCCGGCAGCGGGTGCGAGCTCGATCGAGTCCGGGGTCAGGGAGCGAAGGCGGGCGTGGGCCTTGACCGTAAGGTGGGCGTCATCGAAGCCCAGTCGCAGACCCCCGTCGGGCCCGCTGACGTCCACCAGCTCCGGAGCCAGGGTCTCGAGCAGATCGGTTGTGGCGGTGACGCGCCGAAAGCTGGGGTCGACCTGCGCCGCCGCCTGCGTGACGTAGCGAGGGTCGGTCACGAAGCGCCGGCGACCGTCCTGGCCCGCACCGATCAGCGCCAGCGCGTTGGATCCGGTGAAGCCGGTCAGGTAGCGCACGTTGACGAGGTTGGTCACCAGCAGAGCGTCGAGCCCGCGCTCGGATAGCCAGGCGGCGACCCGGTCGCTGCGCGAGCCGGTCACCCTTCCAGCTCGCCCTTCAGGCGGGCCAGGGCTTCGCGGTAGCCCTCCAGGCCCTGTCCCACCACCGACGCCACGCACAGGTCGGCCACCACCGATACCCGACGCCACGGTTCGCGGCTGTGTGTGTCGGACAGATGCACCTCGACCGCGGGCAGGGCAGCTATTTCCAGGGCGTCGTGGATGGCCCAGGCGTAGTGCGTCCAGGCGCCGGGGTTGAGGACGATCCCGTCCGCCAGGCCGTCGAGGCGGTGCAGGTGGCCCACGAACGCGGCCTCGGAGTTGGTCTGAAAGAAGCGCAGCTCGAGGTCGAGCTCCCGGCCGAACTCGGCCACCCGCAGCTCGAGCTCGGTCAGCGTCAGCTCTCCGTAGTGCTGCGTGTCGCGGCGCCCCAGCATGTCCAGGTTGACACCGTGCATGACCTCGATGCGGTTGTGGATCGTCACCTGTGATCAGCCTTCCGTCGGGGGAGCCGTCAACTCTGCCACGGCGGCGCTCAGCTCGTCGTCGGCAACGTCGACGCCGGGGCTCACCGCGCCGGGCCCGTCGACCAATACGAAGGGCACACGGTCGCCCGTGCGCTTCTTGTCCCGGCGCACGGCCTCGACAATCGACTCGGCGTCGGTGCCCTGAATGCGGGTAGGCAATCCCTGGTCCTTGAGCAACCCGTGTACCTGCTCGCGCAGCTCCGGGCGCGAGGACAGGCGCAGGGCGGCGAGCAGCCCCAGGCCGACCGCCTCGCCGTGGCGGTAGCGCCGGTAACCGGTCGCGGTCTCGATGGCGTGACCGACGGTGTGACCCAGGTTGAGCACCTGCCGGCGCCCGGCGTCGCGCTCGTCCTCGGCCACGATGGCCAGCTTGGTGTGGGCGCAGGCGAAGATGATCTCCTCGTCCAGGGGATCCCCGGCGGTCACCCGGTTCCACAGCTCTCCCCCGGCGATCAGGGCCGTCTTGAGCACCTCGACCCAGCCGGCGGCGCACTCGGCCCGCGGCAGCGTCGCCAGAGTGCCGGGATCGACGAGCACCCCGGCCGGCTGGTGATAGGAGCCGACGTAGTTCTTGGCCTCGGGGAGGTCGACCCCGGTCTTGCCGCCATAGGCCGAGTCGACCTGCGCGACCACCGTGGTGGGGACGTGCACGACCGCCATGCCGCGCTGGTAGGTGGCCGCGCAAAAGCCCGTCAGGTCCCCGACCACGCCGCCACCCAGGGCCACGAGCTCGTCGGCGCGCGTGATGCCGCCGGCCACCAGGGCGCTCCACACGCCCCGGGCCGATTCGAGCGTCTTGTGCTCTTCGCCTGGCGTGATGGCGAGCACTCCGGCGACCTCGCCCAGGGACTCGGCGTACAGGTCCCTGACCGCGGAATCGGTGACGCAGAAGCGCCGGCGCCCCCCGGCGCCGGGCCACACGCCCGCACCCAGCGTCCCGCGGCCGATGAGCACCGGGTACTCGCCCGAGTCGGAGGTGGCCCATAGCAGGCGGGTGCCGGCCGGGGTGTGACGCAGGCGGTCTAAGTCCGACAGCGCGCGCACCGCTGCCCCCCGGCTTGTGTGCACGATCACCGCGTCGGCCACGCCCAGGTAGACGCCGCGACGCTCGGCGAAGCGGCGGGCGAACTCGTCACGGTCGGTGGCCAGCGGGCGGTTGCGGCCGGAGGCCCGCTCCCAGGCGGCGTCGAGGTCGACGTCCAGATAGACCACGAGATGCTCGGTCAGCGCGGCTCGCACCCGGGGCGAGAGCACGCTCCCGCCGCCCAGCGCGACAACGTCACCCGGTCCGGCCCGCTCAAGCAGCTCGCAGACCAGGCGTTCCTCCTGGACCCGGAACCCCTGCTCTCCCGAGCGCTGGAACTCCTCGGCGATCGAGTGCCCCAGCTGCTGCTCGAGCATCAGGTCGGAGTCGAGCGGGCGCACGTCGAGCGCGGCCCCCAGGTCCCGCGCCGAGGACGACTTCCCGGCGCCCATGAACCCGACCAGCACGAGCGCTCCGCGGGTCTCCTCCCCGCTCAGTCTCCGCGCCATCCGATCCGCTGACGGTAGACCGCGACGGCTTCGAGCACGTCCTCGACATG
Source organism: Solirubrobacteraceae bacterium (assembly GCA_036252775.1). Classification (GTDB taxonomy): domain Bacteria; phylum Actinomycetota; class Thermoleophilia; order Solirubrobacterales; family Solirubrobacteraceae; genus DASYID01. The sequence continues at coordinate 2,240 of DASYID010000095.1, read as the reverse complement.
GTCGCCGCCAAACTTCTGGCGAAAGGCGTCGGCCAGCACGAAGGCGACCATGGCCTCCCCGACCACGCCGGCGGCCGGGACGGTGCACGAGTCCGTGCGCTCCCGTAGCGCCTCGGCCGGTGAGAGCGTCTCGATGTCCACCGAGCGCAGCGGCTTGGTCAGTGTCGGCAGCGGCTTCATCGCGGCCGAGACGACCAGCGGCGCCCCGGTGGTCATTCCCCCCTCGAGTCCACCCGCATGGTTGGTCTGCCGGTAGAACCCTTGCTCGGCGGAGTGAAATATCTCGTCGTGGGCAGCGGATCCCGGACGGGACGCGAGGTCAAAGCCCTCCCCCAGCCCGACGCCCTTGATCGCCTGAATCGAGCACAGAGCGCCCGCCAGCCGACCGTCCAGGCGCTCCTCCCAGCTGACGTGGGAGCCCAGCCCGGGTATCAGGCCAAACGCCCGGTTCTCGAACACCCCGCCCAGGGACTCGTTGGCACGCCGCTGGGTGTTGATGTGCTCCACCATCGCCCTCGACGCGTCGGCGTCCAGGCACCGCACCGGGGACTCGTCGACCGCGGAGAAGTCCTCCAGTGTCAGGGGCTCCTGGTAGGTGGGCGCCCGCACGGTGCCGATCTGGGTCACATGCGAGACAACGGTGACGCCCAGCGTCCGCAGGAACGCCTTCAGCACGCCCCCGCCCGCCACCCGCGCTGCGGTCTCCCGCGCGCTCGCCCGCTCCAGGACGTTGCGCACGTCGCTGAAGCGGTACTTCTGGACACCGGCCAGGTCGGCGTGCCCCGGGCGGGGCAGATGCACCTCGGCCACCTCCTCGGCGACCGGCCACGGGCTCATCCGGTCCTCCCAGTTGGCGTAGTCGCGGTTGTCGACCCGAAGGGCGACGGGGCCCCCCAGCGTGCGGCCGTGGCGAATGCCGCCGGTCACCTCGGCGCGATCGCGCTCGATCTTCATACGGCCCCCGCGGCCGTGGCCCAGCTGACGGCGGGCCATGTCGCGGTTGAGGTCCTGCTCGTCTATCAGCACCCCGGCGGGGAGGCCCTCGACGATGCACGTGAGGCCGGGCCCATGGGACTCCCCGGCGGTGATCAGACGCAATGCCATCTTCGACAAGCTTACGTCGGGTCTGGCCTGAGACCGCGGCCCGCCGGCCGCTGCCGGACTACCGTCTACCAGTGAAAGGGAAGCGCGGCGGCCGCGGACGGCGCGACCAAGCGCGTCGGAGTGCTGCCGGCTCGTGGCACCGGGGGCAGGCGCGTCACCAGCGCCCCGAGCGAAACGGAGTAGGTCAGATGGGAGAGCGCCGGCGAGGCGGAACCGTTCACCAGCCGGCGCCCCGCGTGGCTCTCGCGCCGGCGCAGACGGACCGCGCGCACCCGGTTGGGCAGGTGCCGGGCACCGATGCCGACCAGGTCGAGCTCGTACTGGACCAGTCCGCGGGCGGGATCGCGGACGTCGAGGAACTCGGTCTCGCCGGGGGCCAGGTCCAGGACCTGGCAGGAGGACGGGCTCGGCCGGCAGCGGCCGTCCCCGGTCGCCGTGGCCCGGGAGGACAGCAGGAAGCTCGCCCGTCGGCCGCCGCGCAGGACACCGAGGAAGACGACCTGCGGATCACCGGCCGAGGGCAGCGGCGTGAGACGAACAGGATCGGGGCGAGGGCGCAGCGCCCCCGCCGGGCCGAAGCGCATCGAGACCGTGTAGACGGCCAGCGCCGGCCGGGCCGCGGGGCCCGTCCGTGCTGCCGCCGGACGGGTCCGTGAAGCACCCGGCCGCACAGCGGCCCGTCGACCCGCGGTCGCCGGAGCTCCGCCGGCGCGCGTGGCGCCGGTGGCGCCGGGGCGCTTCCCGGAGCGAGGTTGGCCGGTACCGGCGCCGCCGGCGGGTGGGTTCGGGGTCCCGGCGGACGCCGACGCAACCGTGCGGGCCGGTGACCGGCCCGTGGAAGGGAAAACCGTCTTGGCTACGCCACTGGCCGGACTGGCCGAGCCGGCGGCGGCGCCGCTGGCAAACGGGTCGTGCAGGTTGCCCCGGGATGCGGACACGCCCGCCGTTGGCGCGCTTTGAGCCACCATGGCTTGCACGGAGGCAGGCAGCGCCATACTGCGCCCCGCACCTGAGGCTGAAGCGGCAGGACTCACCGCGGGGCGAGCCCGCCCCGGGCTCGAGCTGCCGGCTCCCCCGTGTGACGCCGCGGCGAGCAGCGGCGTGGCGATGACCCCAGCCCCGAGCAGCGCGGCGAC
>DASYID010000094.1:0-21045 GCA_036252775.1 Solirubrobacteraceae bacterium | reverse complement strand
TCCCGGGCCTTGCCGACGGGAGCGGATTGGACGCCGAGGGCAACCTGCGCGCGACGTCGGACTTCCGCGGGCTGTACTGCTCGCTGCTGGAGCAGTGGTTCGGGTTCGACGCCGCCGGGGTCATCCCGGGCGCGGGCTCGCTGGCGCGTCCGACCGTCGTGGCCTGAAAACAGCCCAGCGCGCCGGAGCCGGTGCCCTACGCCTCGGGTTGGTCGAAGAGCAGGTGCTCGAGGCCGACCATCGGCGACTGCGGCAGGGTGGCGACCCGGCGCACGGCCAGCAGAACTCCCGGCATGAAGGACTCACGGGCGATCGAATCGTGACGGATGCTCAGCGTCTGACCGATGTCGCCCAGGATGACCTCCTGGTGGGCTACCAGCCCCGGCAGGCGCACGGAATGGATCGGCGGCTCGCGGCCCGTGGCGGCGGCCATCAGCTGCGCGGTCCGAGCCGCCGTGCCGCTCGGTGCGTCGATCTTGGCGTCGTGGTGAAGCTCGACGATCTCCGCGGCCGCCATGTGCCGCGCCGCCTCGGCAGCGAAGCGCATCATCAGCACCGCTCCGATGGCGAAGTTGGGTGCGATGAAGACGTTGGCCCCCGTGCTGGGGCCGGGCGGCCCCAGCGCCGAGACGTCAAAGCCGGTCGTGCCGATCACCACGTGCACCCCGGCCGCCAGACAGGCGCGGGCGTTGGCCAGAGCGGTGTCGGGCCGGGTGAAGTCGACCACCACCTCGGCCCCGCCCAAAACCTCCTCGAGGCTCGTATCCAGCTCGGGGTCGGCGCGACCGCTCAGGCTCATGTCGCTGGCGCCCTGGACCGCCTCACAGACGGCCTGGCCCATCCGCCCGGCCGCTCCCGCCACCGCCACCGCGATCACGGCGTGGCCCCGGGGTCGGGGGCGTCTGACAGCGGGGCGCTGACGGCGCCCAGGGCGGCTCGGTAGGCCGCCTCGTCGGGCCCGATCCCGGCCGCCGACAGGCTGGCGGGATCAAACAGCGAGCCCGCCAGGTCGCGCACCTGCTCCAGCGTGACCGCGTCGATGCGCTCGATGACCTCATCCAGCGACAGGATCGGCATGCCGGCCAGCAGCGAGGAGCCCAGGCGATTCATGCGGGTCGAGGTGGACTCCAGGGCCAGGACCGTGCGGCCCTTGACGTTCTCGCGCGACCGCGCCAGCTCCTCCTCGGTGGCCGCCTGCTCGACGAAGCGGCGCAGCTCCTCGCCCACGACGGCCAGCGCGGGAGTGAGGTTCTCCGGCCGCGTCCCCACGTAGACGCCGATCTGGCCGGCGCCGGCGAACATGTTGGAGAAGGAGAAGACCGAGTAGGCCAGGCCTCGACGCTCGCGCACCTCCTGAAACAGCCGCGAGGAGGACGTACCCCCCAGGATGTTGTCCAGGACACGCAGGGCAAAGCGGCGATCGTCGTCGCGGGCGATGCCCCGACCCCCCAGACAGACGTGGTACTGCTCGGTGTCCTTGGTGTCGAAGCGCACCCGCACCGGCATCTGACCGGTGGGCGGAGGCGGTGAGGACAGCTCGCCCCCGCTGGGCGGACCATCGCCCAGCGAGCTCTCGGTGAGAGCCACGAGCTTGTCGTGGTCCAGCGACCCCGCCGCCGCCACCACGATGTGCGAAGCGATGTAGCGCTGGCGGTGAAAGGCGCTCAGGGTGGCTCGGTCGGTCTGCCCGACCACCTCGGCGCGCCCGATCACCGGGCGCCCCAGCGGGTGATCCCCGAAGACCGCCTCGCCCAGCAGGTCAAAGACCCGGTCCTGGGGGTCGTCCTCGTACATCGCGATCTCCTCCAGGACCACCTCCCGTTCGGCCTCGAGCTCGCCCAGCGAGGGTCGCCAGACCATGTCGGACAGAACATCGAAGGCCCGCTGCAGATGCCGATCGAGCACGCGGGTGTAGACCGAGGTGGTGTCCTTGGAGGTACCGGCGTTGATCTCCGCCCCCATGGCGTCGAAGATCTGGTCGATTTCCACGGAGGCGAAGCGGTCGGTCCCGCGGAAGAGCATGTGCTCCAGCAGGTGCGAGAGCCCCGCCTGAGACTCCTCCTCGGCGATCGATCCGGTGGCGATCCAGAAGGCGAGCGCCGTCGAGCGCACCGACGGCATCGCCTCGGTGACCACGCGCACCCCCGAGTCAAGCTCGGTGATGCGGTGGTCCATCGACGGCCGGGCGCGGTTAGCTGTCGCGGCCGTGGCGGGGTCGGCCCGAACCGCGCTCACCCCGACCGTTGCGTCCGCCGCCTCCCTCGCGGGGGCGCCGTGGACCCCCGCCTCCGCCGCCGCCGCTGCCCACGCCGGCCAGCTCCTCAACGGACTTGCCGGCGATCTCGGGGTCGTCGGCCAGGCGCAGCCCGATCCGTCCCCGCTCGCGGTCGACCTCGACCACGCGGACCTGGATCTCGTCGCCCTTGTTGAGCACGTCCTCGACGGTCTCGACCCGCTGGCCGGGCGAGACGTTGGAGATGTGCAGCAGGCCGTCGGTGCCCTTGGAGAGTTCGACGAACGCCCCGAAGGCGGTCGTTTTTACCACCTTGCCGGCGAACTCGTCGCCGACCTCGACCTCCTTCATCATCGTCCGGATGCGCTCGGCCAGCGCCTCGCCGAGCTCGCCGTTGGAGGAGTACACGAGGACCTGGCCGTCGTCGTTGACGTCGATCTGGGACTCGAACTCCTCGCTAAGACCCCTGATCGTCTCGCCGCCCTTGCCGATCAGCAGGCCGATCTGGGACGGGTCGATCTGGATCGTCTGGATCCGCGGGGCGTGCGGGCTGAGCTCCGTGCGCGGCGCGCCGATGACCTCGGCCATCTTGCCCAGGATGACCTTGCGGGCATCGTGGGCCTGGGTCAGGGCGTCGCGCAGGATGTCGAAGGTGACCCCGGTGATCTTGATGTCCATCTGCAGCGCGGTGATGCCGCGCTCGGTTCCGGCCACCTTGAAGTCCATGTCGCCCAGGTGGTCCTCCACCCCGGCGATGTCGGTCAGGACCGTGTAGTCGTCACCCTCCTTGATGAGGCCCATGGCGATCCCCGCCACCGGGCGCTTGAGCGGCACGCCCGCGTCCATCAGGGCCAGCGAGGAGCCACACACCGAGGCCATCGACGAGGAGCCGTTGGACTCGAAGATGTCTGACACCACCCGCACGGTGTAGGGGAACTCTTCCGTGCTGGGCACCATCGGCACCAGGGCCCGCTCGGCCAGCGCGCCGTGGCCGATGTCGCGGCGCTTGACGCCGCCCATGCGGCCCGCCTCCCCGACCGAGAAGGGCGGGAAGTTGTAGTGATGCCAGTAGTACTTCTTGGTCTCCAGGCCCAGCGTGTCCAGACGCATCTCCTCCTTGAGCGTTCCCAGCGCGGCCACGCTGAACGCCTGCGTCTGGCCGCGAGTGAACAGGGCCGAGCCGTGCGTGCGTGGAGCCACCGAGACCTCGATGGAGATATCGCGGATCTCGTTCTCCTTACGGCCGTCGGGGCGCTTCTTGTGCACCGCGATGCGCTCTCGGATGATCGACTTCTCGAGCTTGTCGAACACCTGCTGGGCCGCCGCCCGCCGGGCGGCATGGTCCTCGGCGTCGGCGTCGCCGGCGTACTGCTCGAGGATGGCCTGCTCGACCGCCTTGGTGGCGTCCTGGCGGGCCAGCTTGTCCTCCACCTGGGTGGCCTCGTCGAGCTGGGCGCCGTGGGAGGCGCGGACCTGCTCGAGCAGCTGGTCGTCGATCTGGGGGGCCTGGATCTCCAGCTTGTCCTTGCCCGCCTTCTCGCGCAGCTCATGCTGGGCGGCGCACAGCTGCTTGATGGCCGCATGGGCGATGTCCAGCGCGTCGAGGATCTCGGCCTCGGGCACCTCGCTGGCGCCGGCCTCCACCATCAGGATGGCTTCCTCGGTACCCGCCACGATCAGGTCGAGCTCGGTGTTCTCCAGGAGGTCTGACTCCTCGGGGTTGACCACGAAGTTGCCGTCGATCTTGCCGATCCGCACCGCGCCCATGGGCGCCGGCAACGGGACAGGGGAGATCATCAGCGCCGCGGAGGCGCCGTTCATGGCCAGGATGTCGTAGGGGTGCACGTGGTCGATGCTCAGCGGAATGGCGACCAGCTGGGTCTCGTAGTGCCAGCCCTTGGGGAACATCGGCCGGATTGGACGATCGATCATGCGGGCGGTCAGCGTGCCCTTCTCGCCCGGGCGACCCTCGCGCTTGAAGAAGGAGCCGGGGATCTTGCCCGCGGCGTACATCCGCTCCTCGACGTCCACCGTCAGCGGGAGGAAGTCGACGTCGCGCAGGTTGCCGACGGTCGCGGTGTTGAGGACCATGGTGTCCCCCTGGCGCACGACGACGGCGCCTCCGGCCTGCTTGGCCATCTTGCCGGTCTCAAACGAGATTTCGCTGCCGGCAATCTCCACGGAGACCGTGGTAACGGCGTCACTGCTCATATGAACTGCCTTTCCCTGTCCGCCCTTCGGTCGGCGGACCGTTTTCATTTTCTTTATTCCGAACGGGGGCATCCTAGCGAACCACCGGCCTAGCCCGGGCGTGGCGGATCGAGCTCGCCGGGGCCGCGGGGCCGGGCCAGATCGGCCAGCAGCGCCTCCGAAGGCGGCCCGGGGAGGGCACGCCCGTCCACGAACAGCGTCGGGGTCACGGCCACCCCGGCCCGCAGGCCGTCGCGCAGGTCGCGCGCCACCCGGGCGGCCGGTATCGCCGGCTCGGGAGCCCGCCGATCAGCCTCGAAGCGTTCGAGGTCCAGGCCCAGCGTCCGGGCGCGAGCCCACAGGTGAGGATCCTCGAGGCGGGCCGGATCGGCGAACAGCGAGTCGTGCATGGCCCAGAAGGCCCCCTGCTGCCCCGCCGCCTCGGCCGCCAGCGCGACGGCCAGGCCGCGCGGATGGCGCGCGCTCAGGGCGAAGTGGCGGAAGGCCACCCGCAGCGGCGCCGCGCTCAGGCGGGCCTGGGCCAGAGCACAACGCGGGCAGGTGAAGTCGGCGTAGACGATGACCACCGGCGCCTCTTCCGGGCCGCGCAGGTGCTCACCGGGGCGCAGGTCGGGGACGGGGGCGCTGCGCAGGTCGGTCACGGCCGTGGGAGCGCTCCGGCGCCGGCCCGGCGCTCTAGGCGGCGGGCACCGAGTCGAGCCCGTCGAAGATCAGGTTGGCACCCGGCAGATCGCTCGGGGACGGCGCCTGGTAGCTCCAGGCCACGGTCGCGTCGGGTCCCACCACGATCAGCGCCCGCTCGGGGAAGCCGCCCTCGTGCAGAACGCCCAGCTGACGGCAGGCGGCCCCCTTGGGCTCCCAGTCCGACAGCTGCGGGATGCTGACCCCCAGGCTGGCCGTGAACGCCCGCTGGGACCAGCTCGAGTCACACGACACCCCGTACAGACGCGCGCCGCGGGCCTCGAGCTCCCCCAGCACCTCCTGATAGACGCTCAGCTGGTCGCTGCACACCGGGCTGAAGGCGAACGGATAGAAGACCAAGACCGTGGTCTGACCGAGCAGGTCCTCCCGGGTGAAGCGATCTCCGTCCTCGGTGGCCAGCGACAGCTCAGGCACGCGCTCGCCGGGCGCGATCACGTCACTTGCGCAGGCCGAGCTCGCGCACGAGCCCGCGGTAACCCTCGAGATCCTCGCGCTGCAGATAGTTGAGAAAGCGGCGACGACGCCCGACGAGCTTGAGCAGCCCGCGGCGGGAATGGTGGTCCTTGGCGTGAGCGCGCAGGTGGTTGGTGAGATCGTTGATCTGCTCGGTGAGCAGAGCCACCTGAACGCGGGCCGACCCCGTGTCCTGATCGGAGTCCCCGAACTTCGAGACGATCTCGCTCTTGCGCTCCTTGGCGACGCTCATGTGGCCAAAGGTAGCAGAGCAAACGCCCCCGGCAAGGGCGTCGAGCTCAGGCCCCGGCGCGGGCAGAAGCGGCGATCCGGCGGCTGTCTGACACGTCGAGGCGCATCTGTTCGACCAGCGCATCGACGCTGTCAAAGCGCCGTTCGCCCCGTAGCCGGGCCAGGAAGTCCAGCTCGAGCTCTGAGCCGTACAGGTCGCCCTCGAAGTCCAGCAGGTAGGCCTCTATCAGCTCACCCCGGCCGGTCTGGAAGGTGGGGCGCACACCGACGTTGACCGCGGCAGGCCGGTCTCCCGCCCAGCAGGCATAGACCCCATGACCGGGGCACACCAGACCCTGCTGGGGAATCAGGTTGGCGGTGGGAAAGCCCAGCTCCCGTCCGCGCCGGTCGCCATGGACCACCTCGCCGCGTAGCCGGAACGGCTGGCCCAGCAGGCGGGCGGCCGAAGCGACGTCCCCGGCCAGCACCAGGCCCCTGATGTGACTCGAGGACACGACCTCCCCGTCGACCTCGATGAGCGCGACGACACGGGTGTCAAAGCGCCCGTCGGCGCTCAGCAGCGCCGCGTCGCCCTGGGCCTTGTGCCCGAAGCGAAAGTTCTCCCCCACCGAGACGTGGGTGGCGCCGAGCCGGCGGACGAGCAGGTCATCGATGAACTCCTGGGCGCTGAGGCGGGCGAAGCGCTCGTCGAAAGGGATCACGATCAGCTCCTGGACCCCGAGGGCGGCGATCAGCTCAGCCTTGATGGGCAGGCTGGTCAGCAGGCGGGGAGCGTGCTGGGGAGCCACCACCGCCGAAGGGTGGGGGTCGAAGGTGAGCACGGTGTCGGCCCCGGCGATGACCTCCCGGTGGCCCCGGTGGACGCCGTCGAAGGTGCCGACGGCGACCCGGCGGGTGCGGGGCTCGCTCTCGGGTAGCGCGACGATCCTCACAGCCGGCCAAGCCTATGGCTCAGGCGCGAAACCCGATCACCGGTCGCAGCACCCACCCACCCTCGGCGGCCGCCAGCTCGGTCACGGCCACGGCCCCGCGGTCATCGGTGACGAGCACCGAGACCGCCGCCGCGCCGCCGGCTGAGGCGTGTAGCGCGGGTGGTGCGGGCACGGGTCGTCCGTGGGCGGCGCGGCGTGCGTCCTCGGACTCCAGCCGCACCTGGGGCAGGAACTCCAGCGCCTCCGGCACCCCGATCAGGCCGTCGATGAGCTGCTGGGGGGCGGGCCTGAGGTCTTCCAGCGACGCCTCCTGGACCGCGAACGGGCCGATGCGGGTGCGCCGCAGGCGCTCGCAGTAGGCATCCCCCAGGTCGGCGATCAAGGCTCGCACGTAGGTGCCGGCCGAGCAGGTGATGCGGTAGGCCGCTCGATCGTCCTCACGCCACAGGCACTCGAAGCGCTCGACGTGCACCTCGCGTTCGCGGGTGCGCACCTCCTCTCCGCGGCGGGCCCGGCGGTAGGCCCGCTCACCGTCGATCTTGACCGCCGAGTAGGCCGGAGGCCTCTGGCGCACGAGGCCCTCGGGCAGCACGGCGGCAGGGTCGGGAAGCTTGCCGGTAATGGTGATCTGACCCTCAGGGTCGCCCGTGGTCGACACTGCACCCAGCCGGGCGAGCACCTCGTAGGTCTTGGGCAGGGCCATCAGCAGACGCTGAATTCGGGTCGCGCGCCCGACGAGCACCAGCAGCAGGCCCGTGGCGAAGGGATCGAGGGTGCCGGCGTGGCCCGTGCGGACCCCGTCCAGTGTCCGGCGCACGGCGGCCACCACGTCGTGGGAGCTCACTCCCGCTGGCTTGTCGGCGAGGATGACCCCGTCCATGGACGCGAAGCGCCGTGGGGCTAGAAGGCGGCGGGGGCGAGCTGGGCGCTCAGCTCGGAGCGCAGGAACTCGAGCAGGTCATCCACGGGCAGGTCGCTGGAGAAACCGGCGGCCCGGCGGTGGCCGCCTCCGCCCTGGGCCCGCGCGATGGCCGAGACGTCGACGGTCCCGTCGGTGGAGCGCAGTGAGATCTTCTTCAGGCCGAGCTTGCCCTCGCTGAGCATGTCGCGGATCAGCACGGCCATCTTGGTGCCCGAAACGACGCGCAACAGGTCGATCACGCCCTCGGAGTAGCTCTCCTCGGCCTCCGTGGCCTGATAGTCGGCCATCGTCAGCCGGGCCACGGCCAGGCGGCCGTCGTCCAGGCGCTTGACGCTGGCCAGCGCCCGCGACAGCAGCTCGAGCTTGGCGAAGGGCACCCCTTCGTAGAGCCGTCGGTAGATGCCGTGCACATCGACGCCCGCCTCGATCAGCTCGGCCGCCATCACGTGCGCACGGGGGCCCGTGGTCTCATACATGAAGCGGCCCGTATCGGTGACCAGGGCGACGTAGAGCGCGTCGGCGATCGTGGGGCTGGGGGCCACACCGAGGCTGTGCATCAGCTCCCAGACGATCTCCGCCGTGCAGGAGGCCTCCGGCACGACCAGGTCCAGCGTCCCGAAGCGCGTGTTGTCGTGGTGATGGTCGATGTTGATCAGCACGTCGGCGTCGCGCAGCACATGGGCCGGGTTGCGGTCGATGTTTCCGCAGTCCAGGAACACGACCGCCCGCTCCTCGAGATCCTCGGGAACCGTGCTGACCAGGCCTTCGAACTCAAAGAAGCGGTACTCGTGAGGAAGGGGGAACTCGTCCTCGGCCATGAACATGACCGAGTCCTTGTCCAGGGCCGTAAGCAGGCCCTGCATGGCCACCAGCGACCCCAGGGCGTCACCGTCGGGATGCTCGTGCGTGACGAGGATGAAGCGCTCCGAGGCGCGGAGCTGCTCGATAACCCGCGCCCGCACGTCCGGGTTGCCGTTGTCGGTCACGGCGATTGCTCCTCGTGGAGCAGGGCCTCGACACGCATCGCGCGGTCGGTGGTCTCGTCGTAGAGGAACTCCAGCGTCGGGGTGTGCTTGAGCGAGAGCTCGCGGCCCACACGGCGCTGCAGATAGCCGTGCGCGCTATCGAGGCCGGCGAGCGTCTCCTGGCGGCGGCTGGGATCGCCGAGCACGCTCACGTAGACGCGGGCGTGGCGAAGGTCTGGGCTGGTCTTGACGTCGGTCACGGTCACGAAGCCCACGCGCGGGTCCTTGAGGTCGTGGGCCACCGCATCGCCAATCACCTGTCGGACAGCTTCGTCGACGCGGCGCATGCGTTGGACTCCCATCCTATCCGTCCCTCCTCATGACCCGGCGCCCGGCGACTGGACGCCGCCTCCCGCGAAGAGCACGCTAGGCGAGGGCCCGCTCGACCTCTCGTGTCTCGTAGACCTCCAGCTCATCGCCCTCCTTGACATCCTGGAAGTTGGTGAGCACGATGCCGCACTCAAACCCGGCGTTGACCTCTCGCACGTCGTCGTTGAATCGTCGCAGGCTGGCGATCGTGGTGTCGTAGACGACGGTGCCCTCCCGCACGATTCGCACCCGCGCCCCCCGGGTGACCTTGCCCTCGGTCACATAGGAGCCGGCAATGGTGCCGATGCGCGAGGCACGGAAGGTCTGGCGCACTTCGATCTGCCCCACCGTGTCCTCGATCTCCTCGGGCTCGAGCATGCCTTGCATGGCGGCCCGCAGCTCCTCGATCGCCCGGTAGATGACCGAATAGCCCCTGATCTCGACGCCCTCGCGGTCGGCCACGGCGCGGGCATCGCCCACCGGCCGCACGTTGAACCCCAGGATGATCGCGTCGGAGGCCGCCGCGAGCATCGCGTCGGACTCGTTGATCCCCCCCACGCCGCGGTGGATGATGTTGACGTTGACCTCGTCCTGAGGCAGCTTGGCGATCTCGTCCTCGACCGCCTCCAGGGAGCCCGAGACGTCGGCCTTGAGCACCAGGGCAAGCTCCTTGACCCGTCCCTCCTGGGCCAGCTTGAAGACGTCCTCCAGCGACACCTTGCGACCCGAACGGCGGGCCAGCGCCTCGGTCTTGAGCCGGGTGGCGCGCTCGCCGGCCAGCTGCCGCGCCCGACGCTCGTTCTCCACCACCCGCACCAGCTCACCGGCCTCCGGGACACCGTCGAAGCCGAGCACCTCGACCGGCTCGCCGGGCTCGGCCAGCTTGACGCGCTCGCCCAGGAAGTCGTGCATGGCCCGTACCCGCCCGAAATGCGCACCGCCCACCAGGGCGTCGCCGACGCGCAGGGTGCCGCGCTGGATCAGGATGGTGACCACCGGGCCTCGGCCCGGATCGAGCTTGGACTCGATCACCACTCCGGAGGCGTCAGCCTTGCGGTTGGCGCGCAGCTCCTCCAGGTCGGTGACGACCTGAATCGTGTCCAGTAGGTCCTCGAGGCCCTCACGGGTCTTGGCGCTGACGTTCACGAACTCGATGTCACCCCCCCAGTCGGCGGGCTGCAGGCCGCGCTGGGTCATCTCCGTGCGCACGCGGTCGGGCTGGGCGCCCTCCTTGTCGATCTTGTTGACGGCGACGAGGATGGGCACGTCCGCCGCCTTGGAGTGGTCGATCGCCTCGTCGGTCTGCGGCTTGACGCCGTCGTCGGCGGCCACCACGATCACCGACACGTCGGTCACCCGCGCCCCGCGGGCGCGCATGGCGGTGAAAGCCTCGTGGCCCGGGGTGTCCAGGAAGGTGATCGCCTTGCCGTGGTGGCGCACCTGGTAGGCACCTATGTGCTGGGTGATCCCCCCGGCCTCGCCCTGCGCCACCTGGGTCTCGCGGATCGCGTCCAGCAGCGAGGTCTTGCCGTGATCGACGTGTCCCATGATGGTGACGACCGGCGGGCGCTCGACGAGGTCCTCCTCCGCGTCCTCAAAGACGGGCCCGGCCTCCACCTCGTCGGCCGCGTGGACGATCTCGATCTCCTTGTCGAACTCGTCGGCCAGCAGCTGGATGGCCTCATCGGTGAGCGTCTGGGTCAGGGTGGCCATCTCGCCCAGGCCCATCAGCTTCTTGATGATCTCCGGCACCGGCACGCCCAGGTACTCGGCGACATCCTTGACCGTGGAGCCCGAGTTCACGCGAACGAGATCGATGGCCTCCTGGGCCTTGGTGTCCAACGGAGCGATGCTCTCTTCGTAGGTCCCCCGGCGCCGACGCCCGCGACGCGGCCGGCGCTGTGGCTGGTTGGCGGGTCCACCCGGCTGGCGACGTGAGGCCTGGGAGTCGATGACCACGCGGCGCCTACCCCCGGGTCCCACCCCGCCCGGCACGCGTTCACCGGTGCGCGAGTCCCGGGTGGGACGTTGGCGCGCCGCCTCGGCCTCTGCCGCCGACCCGGTCTCCCCCGCCGGCGCGGTCGGTCCCGAGACAGGAGGTCCCGAGCCGGGGGCCGGCGGTGGGTCAGCCGCCTGCGCCTTGGCCTCGGCGGGTGGGGCGCCCGGCGCGGCCGCCTTCTGGCCGGTGGACGGGGCCGCGACCGGGCCCGCGTCGCCGTCGGGCGACGAGCCGTTGGAGCCCAGGGCCGCCAGGGCATCGGCCTCCTCGACCGAGGAGGCGGCTGCCTTGACCTCCAGGCCGGCCGCGCGCAGGCGGTCGAGCAGCTCCTTGGAGCTCAGGCCCTGGTCCTTGGCAATCTCGTGAACGCGTCTCTTGGCCATCAGACTCCCGATTCTAGGGTCTCGGGCGGGATCGTCACCGATCTGCGGAATGCCCGCGGCAGCGCGCCTCGCCGGCCACAGAGCACCAGACACTCCGACCCGGGGCAGACATACGCCCCCCGGCCGGGCAAGCGAGCCCGACGGTCGACGACCACCACGGAGCCACGAACCGCTAGGCGCACCAGCGACTCCTTGGACGCCGACCGCCCACAGCCCACACAGCGCCGCTGGGGCGCCGCGCTGCCTATGGGGCCGGCTCCCGAGCGGCCGGAGCGCGACCCACGTCGTCGGCCTCTCCGGTGGGCTCGGCACTCTCAGGCGTGGGCTCCAGGACAGCCGCCGCGGTGGTCGCGGGCCCGTTGGGGGCAACGTCGTCGCCCGGCCCGTCGCCGGCCGGCCCGTCGGGGGCCGACCCGTCCTCGGCTCCCACCTGGTCGGTGGGAGCGTGCTCCAGCGCCTGATGGGTCTCCAGTCCGCAGTAGCGCGAGGCGGGCAGGGCGGCGTTCGGGCATCTGCGTCCGTTGGACAGGATGGCCGCGCAGCGGCCCTGGATCTCCTCCTCCTCGTAGCCGTGCTCGGCCTCCTCGGCGGCGAACTCGGTCTCGGACTTGATGTCGACACGCCATCCCGTCAGCCTCGCCGCCAACCGGGCGTTTTGTCCCTCTCGACCGATGGCCAGCGAGAGCTGGTCGTCGGGCACGATCACCGTGGCCTGCTTGTTGTCGTCGTCGACGAGCACCTCGCGTACCCGTGCGGGGGACAGAGCCTTGGCCACGAAGCGGGCGGGCTCGTCGTTGTAGGGGATGATGTCGATCTTCTCCCCCCGTAGCTCGGAGACGACCATCCGCACCCGCGAGCCGCGTGGTCCGACGCAAGCGCCGACCGGGTCAACGCCATCGGCGTGCGAGACGACCGCGATCTTCGAGCGGTACCCGGGCTCGCGTGCCACGTTGGCGATCTCCACCAGGCCGTCGGCGATCTCCGGGACCTCCAGCTCGAACAGCTTCTTGATCAGCTCGGGGTCCCGGCGTGAGACGATGATGCTCGGTCCCTTGGTGGACGGCGAGACCTCCTTGATGACGGCCTTGACCCGCTGTGAGTGGTCGTAGCGCTCGCCCTCTACCTGCTCGGACTTGGGCAGCAGAGCCTCGACGCGCTCGCGCAGCTGAACCAGCGTGTAGCGCGAGTCCGACTGCTGGACGATGCCGGTGATGAGCTCGCCGACGCGATCGCGGTACTCCTCGAACATCATGTCGCGCTCGGCCTCACGGATGCGCTGAAGGATCACCTGCTTGGCCGTCTGGGCGGCGATCCGCCCAAAGTCGTCGGGTGTGACATCGCGCTCGTCGATCTGGTCGCGGTACTCCGCGAACTTGGCCGGGTCGATCTCGGGGTCCTCGGGCTCGCGCATCTCGCCCGTCTCAGGATCAATGGTGGTGGCCTCGTCGATCGTCTCGACGATCAGGTGCGCCTCCAGGCGCTCGGGGATGATCAGCTCGATCACGCGGAAGTCCGCGGTCTCACGATCCATCTCCACGCGGGCGTACTTGGCCGAGCCGGGCTGCTTCTTGTAGGCCGACAGGAGGGCGTCTTCGAGCGCCACCATCAGCTTCTCCGGCTCGATGCCCTTCTCGCGCGCCAGCGCGTTCATGGCCTCCAGGATCTCGCGTGACATAGGGCTACTCCTCGACGAGGTGGGATCGTTGAATTTCGGCGTACGGGATGGCGATCACGCCGCCCTCGGCGGCCAGCGTGACCTCGTTCTCGGAGGCGCCCACCAGTTCGCCGGTGAAGCTGCGGCGACCGGGCCCCTCCGCGCGCTCGGGACCATGCGGCCCGCGGGTGCGCACGCGCGCCCGGCTCCCGACGAAACGACGAAAGTGTGCCGGCTTGGTGAGGGGCCGCTCGCGACCCGGTGAGGAGACCTCCAGCGAGTAGCGCTCGCGGTAGGACGCAAGCTCGTGGGTGACGCGCTCGCACAGGGCGACCGTGACGCCGTCGGGATGATCGATGAACACGCGCAGGGTGTTGGCGCCCACAACCTCGGCCAGCAGGACCTCCACGCCGGGGTCCGAGGCGGCCAAACGCTCCTCAATCTGGGCTTGCAGCGAGCTCATCAAACTCCCTCCTGACGCAAAAAAAAGCGGGCGAGCGCCCACTTTCGGTACTGCCGCCGTGGCACTGGCCCGGCGCGAAAGCTGTCAGTCGAGGATAGCACCGCCGTGCGTGCTGGGCGCCCTGCGGCGGGCGGGCGACACGCCCGTTCAGGCCTGTGCGCCCGACGCCTGCGCGCGTAGTTGCGCGACCGCGTCGAGGACGGCGGCCGCCACGCGCGCCTTGGAGGTCCGGGCCACCGCGAGCTCGCGCTCGAGCGTCACGATCGTCACCTCGTTCTCGTCTGAGTCAAAGCCGATCTGAGGTTGCGCGATGTCGTTGATGACCACGGCGTCGAGGCCCTTCTCGCGCAGCTTCTGGCGTCCGTAGTCCAGCGCGCCGGCCCCCTGCTCGGCGGCGAAGCCCACGAGCGTCTGCCCGTCTCGCCGCCCACGAGCCAGCTCGGCCAGGATGTCGGGCGTTCGCTCAAGGGTGATCGACAGCTCCTGGTGATCGGCCTTCTTGAGCTTTTGCTCTGCGGCGCTGGCCGGGCGGAAGTCGGCCACCGCCGCGGCCATCAGCAGCACGTCACAGGCGGAGAAGGCCTCCACGCTCGCCGCTCGCAGCTCGGCCGCGGTGGCGGTGTCGACGTAGCGGATCCCGGGCTGGCGAGGCAGGCTGACGTTGGCGGCGAGCACGGTCACCCGGGCTCCCCGGGCGGCCGCCTCCTCGGCCAGGGCGAAGCCCATGCGACCCGAGGAGCGATTGCCCACGTAGCGCACGCTGTCGATCGGCTCGCGGGTACCCCCGGCGGTGACGAGCACGGACAGCCCATCCCAGCCTCGGAGGGCCAGATCAGGCTGCCCCTCGCCCCCGGCCGATCCGGCCGTGGGCGGCTCCGCGAGCTCAGCTCCGACCGCCCCGGGCGCCTGGGCGAGCAGCTGCTCGCAGGCGCTGAGCAGCTCGGGCGGCTCGGCCAGGCGTCCGGCCCCCCACTCGCCGGGCGAGCCCAGGCGCCCGACCCCCGCTTCGAGCACGGTGACGCCGCGCTCGCCTAGCCGGGCGATGTTCTGCTGGGTGGCGGCGTGCTCGTACATCAGGTTGTTCATGGCGGGCGCGACCACGACCGGACAGTCGGCGGCCAGCGCGGCGGTGCACAGGAGGTTGTCGGCCAGCCCCGCGGCCAGTCGAGCGAGCGTGTTGGCGGTGGCCGGAGCGATCAGGTAGAGATCGGCGTTGGCCACCAGCGCCAGGTGGTGCAGCGGTCGATGAGACGGGGGCGCCTGCCCGGGAAAGGCGCCGCGGGCCGGGTCGTCCTGAAACTCGTCGGTCAGTACGGGGGCGCCGGTGAGCGCGGCGAAGGAGGCCGGACCTACGAACCGCTGGCTGGCGGGAGTCTGAATGACCCGCAGCGCGTGCCCGGCGGCGGTGGCCAGGCGCACGAACTCGAGCGCCTTGTAGGCGGCGATCCCGCCGCTGACCCCGAGCAGCAGCCTGGCCATGTGGCTACCTGGCGCTCTAGCGGTAGTGGTACTTCAGCTTGCCGGCGGCCGTCTCCTCGAGGGCGATCGTGAGGTAGTTCTTGGAGACGGTGTCGACCATCGGTGGCGGGAACTCGTCGAAGGTCCCCTCGCCCAGGTTGTGGTAGTAGGAGTTGATCTGACGCGCGCGCTTGGCGGCGACGATCACGCTCGCGTAGTTGGAGTCGACGTTCTCGAGCAGGCGATCGATGCGCGGTGAGATCACGGGAGGGCGGCCTTTCCATTAGCGCCCTGAGAGCCGGGCGGGTTCCGTGGCAGTGTAATCGCTTGTGCGCGCCCCCTCGATCCGGGTCCGCTCAGGTGCCTGTCGGCGGCGGGAGCTCGCCGAGCTCACGCGCCACGATCGCCGCCAGCTCATCCACAGCCACGGCCAGCTCGTCGTTGACCACCACATGGGCGAACTCGGCCTGGGCGGCAAGCTCCTCACGGGCCTGCGCCAGGCGGGCCTGGACGTCGGCCTGCGGATCGGTGCCCCGATCGCGCAGGCGCTGGCTCAAGGTCTGTTCGCCCGGGGGAGCGATGAACACCTCGACGGCATCCGGCACCGCGTCACGGACCTGACGGGCCCCCTGGACCTCGATCTCGAGCACGACGGGGGTGCCGGCCCGCAGCCGCTGGTCGAGCTCGGAGTGCAGCGTCCCGTAGCGGTGTCCCGCGTAGGCGGCCCACTCCACGAAGTCGCCGTCGCGGACGTGGCGGTCGAACTGCTCCTCGGACAGGAAGTGGTAGTGGGCGCCGTCGCGCTCACCCGGTCGCGGTGCCCGTGTGGTGGCCGATACCGAGAGCTCGAGCCGGGGAAAGCGGTCCATCAGCCCAGCGATCAGGGTGCCCTTGCCCACGCCAGAGGGGCCGGTGATCACGAAGACCCGCGACACCCGGCGTGCGCGGCTGCTACTTGCGCAGCAGCGAGACGAGCTCGGTGCGCTGGCGCTCTGACAGCCCGCCGATCGTCTTGCTGGGCGAGATCCGGCAGTGAGCCAGGATCTTGTTGACCTTGACCCGGCCGTACTTGGGCACCGCCAGCAGCATGTCGAAGACCTTGGCGGTCTCGACGTATTCCGGGGGCGAGAGCAGAAGCTGATGTATCGAGTGGCGCCCCGCCTTGAGGTCCCGCTTGAGCTGGGCGCGCTGGGTCCGGATCTGGTTGGCGCGCTGAAGTGCGTCCATGCGCTGGTTGAGCGACCGCTCCGGGGCCGTGGACTGCTTGATGAGGGGCTGGCTGGTAGCCGCGGCCATGGGCGGCGAGTCTACATATTCGCGAGGCTCGATCAAGCGCCGACGGACGAATTCGGCTAGACCTCGACCTGAGCTGTATAGATATTCAGCCTGCTTGACGGTTTTCTGTAGTTTTGCAGGGCTTTTGTGCTCTGGCGGCCCACGGAGGCCCTCTCTTGAGCGCTATTAGAGGTCTCCGGGGTCTCCGGCGACCGCCAGCTCGGCGGCGATCCGGGCTCCCGCCGCCGGGTCGCGGAAGCTCTCGGTCCCCACTGCGACCAGGGTCGCGCCCTGGTCGAGCAGCTCCCGCGCATGGCGGCCGTTCTGCACTCCGCCCATGCCGATGACGGGAATCTGCACGCGCTGAGCGACGGCGCCGACCTGAGCCAGGGCCACGGCGCGCACCGCCGGCCCGGAGAGACCGCCGGTACCGCCTCCCAGCCAGTCGCCCGAGCCCTGCGGATGTCGCGCCGTCGCCCGCAGGGTGTTGATCAGCGCTACCGCGTCGGCGCCTGCCGCCTCGGCCGCCTGGGCCACCGCGGGCACATCGGCGGTGTTGGGAGTCAGCTTGACGATCAGTGGCTTGGCGGTGATCGGTCGCAGGAAGGCCACCAGCCCCGCGCACTCCGCGGGCTCGGCACCGAGGTCAAGGCCGGTCTTGACGTTGGGACAGGACACGTTGAGCTCGATGGCCGAAACCTCCGGGCGAGCAGAGACCCCCTCCACCAGCTCGGCGAACTGCTCGCGCGTGGAGCCCATCACGTTGGTGATCAGCGGCACGGGTAGGGAGGCGAGGGCCGGCAGGTCGCGGTCGAGGTAGCCCGTCAGCCCCCGGTTGGGCAGACCGATCGAGTTGATCAGGCCGGCGGGCGCCTCCCACAGCCGGGGCGGCGCATTGCCGGGCCGCGACTCCAGCGTGATCGTCTTGGAAACGTATGCCGAGAAGGGAAACTCGGCGTCCACCGCGGCGCCGAAGCTGCGCCGGGCGGCGAGCACGTCGAAGGTGCCCGACCCGTTGATGATGGGGTGGGCCAGGCTGAGCCCGCAGAAGGACACGCCGCGGGAATCCGTCGCCACGGCGGCCTCAGGCATGGCGGGCTGCGCTCCGCGGGTGCCCGTCGTGACCGCTGACCAGGACGGTCTCGAGCTCTCGAGCGTCGAACACGGGCCCGTCGACGCACACCCGCCGATAGCCCTGGCGGGTGGCGATCACGCACCCGAAGCAGGCACCGAACCCGCAGGCCATGCCCGCTTCCAAGGCCAGCTGGCAGCGCACCTGGTGTCCTGCGGACAGGCGCCGGACACCCTCGAGCATCGGTGGTGGACCACAGGCGTACACCCACGCCCCTGTCTCAGTGCTCAGGACAGCGTCGAGCGCTTCGGTGACCAGGCCCCGCCGGCCGACGCTGCCGTCGTCGGTGCTCACCTGGGGCGCCCGGATCAGCTCGGAGCCGGCAGCGTGGGCGCCGTCGCGAAATCCGACGAGCGCCTGGCGCTCCCGGCCCTGATCCTCGAACAGGTCGTCGAGCATGACCAGCGGCGCCAGCCCCACCCCCCCGGCCACCAGCACAACGGGAACGGACGGGGGCGGAAGCTCAAACCCCAGGCCCAGCGGGCCGGCCAGCCAGAGCCTCTCCCCCGCCTGAAGCTCGGCCAGGCGGCGGGTTCCCGGCCCCACATCCTCGAGCATGAACTCCAGCACGGGCGTATCGGAGGTGGTGGGGCCAACGCGCATGACCGAGAAGGCGCGGGGCAGGAACGGGCGCTCGGACTCTCCTCCCCCCCACCGCTCGGCGCTGGCGAGCATGTAGAACTGACCGGGTCGCGGGAACACCGCTACGGGATCAGCGACGGCCACCACCAGGTAGGCACCCACCGGGCGGACATCCAGCACCTCGGCCCGCCTCCGACCGAACGGTGCCAGCGTGCGCCGCTGAAGGTCGGCCGCCGAGCGCTCAGAGCCGCCGGGGAGCGCGACGGAGTCAGGGGGACATGTCATCCGGCCTGAGCGGGCGCGGCGTGGATCTGCTGCAGGGAGATGACCTCCGCCTCCCCGCGCCGCGCCGCACGAATCGCGCGTGCCGCCGCCATGCCACCGGACAGCGTGGTGATGCAGGGGATGCCCCGCATTACGGCGGCCCTGCGGATCTCCCACCCGTCGGAGCGGGCGCCGGAGCCGGTGGGGGTGTTGATCACCAGGTCGACGTCGCCCCGCTCGATCCAATCGACGACGTGGGGCGAGCCCTCGCCGACCTTGTTGAGCGTCTGGACGCGGACGCCCATGCGCTCAATGGCCTGGGCGGTGCCGCGCGTGGCCACCAGCTCGAAGCCGAGGTCGGCCAGGTGCGCGGCGATCCCGGTGCCGGCCGCCTTGTCGGAGTCGGTCAGCGTTATGAATACGGTGCCGGACTGGGGCAGCGACGCTCCCGCCGCCGCCTGGGCCTTGGCGAAGGCGGTGGGGAAGTCCGAGGCGATGCCCATGACCTCCCCGGTCGAGCGCATCTCGGGGCCGAGCAGCGAGTCCGAGCCGGCGAAGCGGGCGAATGGCAGCACCGCCTCCTTGACCGAGACGTGGTCACCGGACATCGGCTCGTCGGGCAACCCCAGATCGGCGATGCGCTCACCCAGCATGATTCGACAGGCCATCTTGGCCAGCGGCACCCCCACCGCCTTGGATACGAACGGCACCGTACGCGAGGCCCTCGGGTTGGCCTCGATGACGAACAGCCCACCCGGATCGTGCACGGCGAATTGGACGTTGAGCAGGCCGACCACTCCCAGACCGAGCGCGATGCCCTCGGTCTGCTCGCGGATGCGCTCGAGCATCTCCGGACCCAGAGAATGCGGCGGCAGCACGCAGGCCGAGTCCCCGGAGTGGATGCCCGCCTCCTCGACGTGCTGCATGATCCCCCCGATCCACACGCGCTCGCCGTCGCACAGCGCATCGACGTCGACCTCGATCGCGTTCTCGAGAAACCGGTCGAGATAGATCTCGCGACCGGAGTCCGAGCCGTTGGCCGTCCGGCGCAGATAATCCTCCAGGCCGTCCTGGGAGTAGACGATCTCCATGGCTCGCCCGCCGAGGACATAGGAGGGGCGCACCAGCAGGGGGAAGCCGACCCGCTGGGCCTCCCGCAGGGCCTGTGACACCGAGTGGGCGGTGGCAAACGGCGGAGCCCGGTAGCCCAGGCGCTCGAGCAGGGCGCCAAAGCGCCCGCGGTCCTCGGCGTCGTCAATCGCCTCCACGCTGGTGCCCAGCAGCCGCACCCCCGCCTCGGCCAGCCCCGCGGCCAGCTTCAGCGGCGTCTGGCCCCCGAACTGCACGATCAGGCCCTCGGGGCGCTCGATCTCGACCACGGCCAGCACGTCCTCGAGGGTCAGCGGCTCGAAGTACAGGCGATCGGAGGTGTCGTAGTCGGTCGAGACGGTCTCGGGGTTGCAATTGACCATGACCGCGTCTCGACCCGAGTCGCGCACGGTCATGGCGGCATGCACGCAGCAGTAGTCGAACTCGATGCCCTGGCCTATCCGGTTGGGACCCGAGCCGAGGATGACCACGCTCGCGCGCTCACCCCGGGTGACTTCGTGACGGGGGCCGTCGGTGCCGGGTCGCTCCCAGCCCGAGTAGTAGTACGGCGTCTGGGCGGCGAACTCCGCGGCGCAGGTGTCCACCGACTTGTAGGTCCGCTCCCCGCGAAAGACTCCTGCTGGATCCCCGGCGATCAGCGCAAGCTCGTGCAGGTACCACGGGTCGATCGAGGTGCGGCGACCCACCTCCGCCACCGACACCCCACGTCGGAATGCCTCGAGCACCACGTCGAAGCGGTCAGGCGACGGGTGTTCCAGGCGCTCGAGCAGCTCTGCCTCGGTGCCTTCGAGGATGGGCTCGGCGTCCAGCTCGCGGCTGCGCATGGCCTTCACGAACGCCTCTCCGAAGGTGCGCCCTATGGCCATCACCTCCCCCACCGACTTCATGTGCGTGGACAGCTCGGCGTCGACTCCGGCGAATTTCTCAAACGCGAACCGCGGACACTTGACCACTACGTAGTCGATCGACGGCTCGAAGCTGGCCGGCGTGGCCTGGGTTATGTCGTTGGGGATCTCGTCCAGCGCGTAGCCGACGGCCAGGCGGGCGGCGATCTTGGCGATCGGAAAGCCGGTGGCCTTGGAGGCCAGGGCCGAGGAGCGCGAGACGCGCGGATTCATCTCGATGACGCGGATCTCATCCGTAGCCGGATTGACAGCGAACTGCACGTTGGAGCCTCCGGTATCGACACCGACCGCGCGGATGACGGTGATGGCCTGGTCGCGCAGGGCCTGGTACTGGCGATCGGACAGGGTCTGCTGCGGGGCCACGGTGACCGAGTCGCCGGTGTGTACCCCCATCGGGTCGATGTTCTCGATCGAGCACACGATGACCACGTTGTCTCGGTGGTCGCGCATCACCTCCAGCTCGAACTCCCCCCACCCCAGGACCGACTCCTCGATCAGGACCTGGCTGATGGGTGACGCCGCCAGGCCGCGCGCCACGATCGCCTCCAGACCCGCCTCGTCCCGGGCGATTCCGCCCCCCTGGCCGCCCAGAGTGAACGCGGGTCTGACGATCAGCGGCAGGCCGAGCTCGGCGACCGCCGCGTGGGCCTCGGACAGGCTGGTGGCGATCATGCTGCGCGGGAGCACCAGGCCAGCTGCCTCCATGGTGATCCGGAACAGGTCTCGGTCCTCGGCCCGGCGGATGGCGTCATAGTTGGCGCCGATCAGCTCGACGCCGAAC
>DASYID010000093.1:0-10149 GCA_036252775.1 Solirubrobacteraceae bacterium | reverse complement strand
CCACAGCATCGGCTCGGCGTTGATGGTGGCGATGGCGCGCAGCCTGCTTCGACGGGAGATCTCTGAGGGCTCAGGCCCAGCAGCCGTGTTGCGGTCGGTCAACGAGGCGATGTTCCGCGACCTGGTCAACGCGGAGCTGTTCATCACCATGTTCTGTGCTCGCTACGAGCCCGATACGCACACGCTGCTGTACGCCAACGCCGGCCACAACCCGCCTCTGCTGCGCCGAGCCGGTGAGGCATCGACCGAGGTTGACGCTGACGGAGCCGCGGTCGGGTTCTTCGAGCGCTTCGACTTCCAGGAGGTGGAGCTCGAGCTCGCGCCGAACGATGCGCTGATGCTCTACACCGACGGCATCGTCGAGGCGCTGAACCCTGAGGGTGAGCAGTACGGCGAGCAGCGCCTGCGCGAGGTGATCGATGACTCGGACCCGGACCCCTCCGAGCTCACCGGCCGTGTGCTCGACGCCGTGCGCGCCCACACCTGCGACGCCCCGCCCCAGGACGACATGACGCTCGTGGGGCTGCAGGTCCTGGGCAGCTGAGCCCGCGGGCGTGCAGGAATACCTCAAGCGCCTGCTGCGCACGAGCGCGGCCTACCAGGCCTCCGACCTGGTCTCCAAGGCCATCGCGGTGTTCACGCTCCCGCTGTACACCCGCTACCTCACGCCGGGCGACTATGGCGCGGCCGAGACCCTCCTGACCGGGGTCATCCTGTGGAGCATCTTCCTGCGCCTGGGCTTGGGAGAGGCCTTCGTGCGCTTCTACTTCAACGACACCGACCCTGCCCGCCGGTTGCGGATCGCCCGCCTGACCACGGGCAGCGTGATGGTCACCACCACGGCGGTGGCGGTGGCCGCCGCACTCCTCGCCGATCCGCTGTCGCAACTGGTGCTGGGCTTCCGCGACGCGCCGCTGATGCAGATAGCCGTGCTCGGGCTGTGGGCGTTCACGAACCTCGAGGTCGCCTACTCGCTGCTACGCGTCGATGAGCGGGCGCGCGCCTACGTGACCGCCTCGCTGATCAACGTCAGCCTGTCGGTGAGCCTGACCGTGATCCTGGTCGTGGCGGCTGACGAGCGCGCGCGCGGCCTGTTGGCGGGGAACTTCCTCGGCTCGACGTTGGTCCTGCTGGGCCTGTGGTGGTATCAGCGAGACCGCGTGGGCCTGCGTGTGCGCTGGCGTGAGCTGGGGCCGATGTTTCGCTTTGGTCTGCCCACCGTGCCCGCCGATGCCGGGGTCTATGCGCTGAACGTGATCGACCGGGCGTTCCTGTTTCGGACCCAGAGCCACGCCGCCGCCGGGCTGTACGCGCTGGCGGTAAAGCTGGCCACCGTGGTCACCGTGGCCGTGCGCGGGTTTCAGTACGCCTGGCCGCCGCTGGCCTACTCCGTCACCGAGGACGATCAGGCCGGGCGCCTGTATGCGCTGGTGGCCACCTACTACGTCCTGGCCACCGGGCTGGTCGTGTGCGCGGTGGCGCTGCTGGGTCGCTGGGCGGTTCGCCTGCTGGCGGCGCCAAGCTTCTACGGGGCCTACCGCGCGCTGCCCTGGCTGGCCCTGGGCTGGGCCCTGTACGGCCTGTTCCTGGTGCTGGTGGTGGTGGCCGGTCGCGCGCGGGTGACCACCCGCAACTTCCCCGCGGCGCTGGCGGGCCTGGTCGTCAACGTCGTGCTCCTGGTCACCCTGGTGCCGGCGCTGGGGATCGCCGGTGCGGGGATCGCGCTGTGCGGCGCCTACCTGGCGATGCTGGTGACGATGCACCTGCTGACGCGCAACCTGTTTCGCGTCGAGTTTCAGTGGGGACGGATGGGGCGCCTGGTCGCCGTGCTGGCCGCGGCGGGGGTAGGGGGTGAGCTGCTGCTGCCCCCCGACGGCTGGGTGGGCCTCTCGGCCCGCCTGGGCGTGTTGGCCCTGGTGCCCGTCGCGCTGTGGGCGACGGGCTTCTTCGTGGCCGAGGAGACCGCGCGGGCGCGGGCCCTGCTGAGCTCACTGCGCTCGCGCCGGCCCCCGGGCGCCTCCGCCGGCGGGATCTAGCGGTCGGGGGTTGCGCGGGGGGGCTCGGAGGCCTCGCGCAAGCCCTGCCCGCGACCGGGGGCGAGGGAGGCGCGCACGTGGCGCCAGAGGCGCCGTGGCGAGCGCCCGGGGACCACCAGCGCGATGAGGGCCCGCAGCGCGTAGGCCCACGCCGTCAGCCAGCGCACCGCCCGGGCCGCAGCCGCCGAGTGGTGCTTGCGCATGTACAGGTCCCGGTTGCGAGAGAACTCCACCACTCGGCGCTCGTGGCCGTGGACGGCGGACAGCTGCTCGTGGTGGACGGCGATGGCATCGGGCACCCAGATGGTCTCCCAGCCCGCGTCGGCGAGCCGCCGGCAGAAGTCGACCTCGTCGGAGTACACGAAGAAGGCGGGGTCCATGCCCCCCACCCGCTCCGCCGCCTCGCGGCGTATGAGCATGGCCGCCGACTGCGCCCAGTCAACGCGACGGACGGCCGCACCACGACTCTGGACGGTCAGCCAACGGTGAAGGAACAGGGCCGCGGCCAGGGCACTGCCGGGCGAGGGGAAGCGCCAGGCAGAGGCCTGCACGGCGCCGGATGGGTTCAGCAGTCGGGCTCCCGCAGCAGCGGCGCGAGGACGGCTGTCCAGGGCCGCGTGCAGGGCCGCGGTAGCGCCCGGTCTGAGCTCGGCGTCCTCGTCGAGCAACAGACAGAAGCGGCCCCGCGAGCGCTCGAGCAGCCGGTTAAACGCCTCGGGCTTGCCCGCGCGCCGTTCGCCGGTGAGCACAGCGTCCACGCCGGGGTGCTCGGTGGCCGCCTGGGCCGAGCCGTCCTCGGAGGCGTTGTCAAGCACAAGGACCTCGGTGGCGAACGGCACGCGAGCGCGCTCGCGGGAGATCGCGTCAAGGCCACGCAGCATGAGCTGGCGCTTGCCGGTGTTGACGACGCAGTAGGACAGCTCGACGGTCATGCCCACGGCCACGGCCATATTGTCCCCGAGCCATGCGCGTGCACGTCGTCGACCCCTCCGCCTACACGCCGCCATACGATCGCGCGCTGTGCGCCGCGCTGGCCCGGCAGGGCGCCGAGGTGCGCCTGATCACCAGCCGATTCGCGTATGGCCCGGTGCCGGCACCTGCCGGCTACGTGGTGGAGGAGGCCTTCTACGGTCTGGCCTCGCGCGTGCCGGGCAGTCCCGCCGCCGCCGGGACCACGACGCCGGGCACCGGCCCGCCGACCGCGAGGCGCAGGGCGGCGGCCCGGACCCGCTTCGCCCTCAAGCTGCTCGAGCACGGACCCGAGATGCTCCGCTACCGCCGCCGCGCGCGGGGCGCGGACATAGTCCACTTCCAGTGGCTGACCGTCCAGCCCGTCGACGTACATCTGCTGCCGGCCCGTCCCCGCGTGCTCACCGCTCACGACGTCCTGCCGCGCGAGCCCCGGCCCGGCCAGCGGCGGGCGCAGCGGCGCCTGTATGAGCGAATGGACGCGATCGTCGTGCACTCCGAGCACGGCCGTCGCCGGCTGATCGAGGAGCTCGGCCTGGACGAGGACCGCATCCACGCCATACCGCACGGGGCGTTCACTCACCTGACCGAGTTGCCGGACACCGTGGCCTTGCCGGACGAGCTGCGAGCGGTGAGCGGGCCCGTGGTGCTGTGCTTTGGTCTGATGCGCCCCTACAAGGGCATCGATGTCCTGATCGAGGCCTGGCGGGGGATCGAGGGGGCGGAGCTGTGGGTGGTGGGCATGCCGCGCATGGACATAGAAGCCCTGCGTGCCTCGGCGCCACCCAACGTTCGTTTCGTGGCTCGCTTCATCACCGACCCTGAGATTCCCGCGTACTTTCGTCGTGCCGACGTGGTGGTGCTGCCCTACCGGGAGATCGACCAATCAGGGGTTCTGTTCACGGCGCTGGCGTTCGGTCGGCCGCTGGTGCTCACCGACGTGGGGGGGTTCTCGGAGATCGCGGCTGAGGGAGTCGCGCGGGCGGTGGCTCCCGGTGACCCGTCGGCGCTACGCGCCGCATTGGCCGATCTGCTGGCGGACGAAGGCACCCGCCTGGAATTTGCGCGCCGGGCGCAGGCGCTCGTCCAGGGCCCCTATTCCTGGGAGGCGGTGGCGACCCAGACGCTCGAGCTTTACCGGTCGCTGGGTGCGCCGTGGTGACCGCCCTGGCCGTTGTCTTCTGGCTCAGCGTCGGCTTGCTCGTCTACACCCAGGTCGGCTATGGGCTGGTGCTGGTCGCTCTCGACCGCTTGCTCAGGCGCCCCGTATCCCGCCACCGCGCGGCCGATCCGCCGCCTAGCGTCTCGCTGATAGTGGCTGCTCACAACGAGCAGGCCGTGATCGCTGCCCGGGTGGCCAACGCGCTGGCGCTGGACTACCCGCGCGAGCGTCGCGAGCTGATCGTCTGCTGCGACGGTTGTGGGGACGGGACCGCCGACGCCGCCCGCGCGGCCGGAGCCGATGTGGTTCTCGAGCTCGCGCGGGGAGGGAAGATCCGCGCGCAGGACGCGGGCGTCGAGTGCGCCCGCGGGGAGATCGTCGCCTTCTCAGACGCCAACGCCCTGTGGCGAGAAGACGCACTCGCGCGCCTGGTGGCGGCCTTCGCCGACCCGACGGTGGGTTACGCCTGCGGCCAGGTGAGCTTCGCGTCGTCCGGTGTCGCGGCCGGGGCCAGCACGCCCAACCAGGAGGGTGTCTACTGGCGCTACGAGATGGCGCTGCGCGAGCGTGAGTCCCGGTTGGCCTCGATCACCGCGGGCAACGGGGCGATCTACGCCACCCGCCGGGAGGCCTACCTGGTGGTAGACCCGATCATGGGCCACGACCTGTCGTTTCCGTTCAACCTGGTCAAGCGCGGATGGCGGGCGGTCTACGTGCCCGAGGCGAGGGCGAGCGAGCTGATGGTGCCCAGCATCGAGGGTGAGTTCGCGCGCAAGCGCCGCATGATGGGGCACACTTGGCCGATCGTCCTACGCGGGGGGATGCTCTCCCCGCGAGGCTACGGTCCCCTCTACGCGCTGATGCTGCTCTCGCACCGCCTGCTGCGCTACGGCTCGCCCCTGCTGCACGCCCTAGCCCTCCTGACCAGCATCGCCCTGCTCGGCCACGGTGCCGTGTACGCGGTCGCGCTCGCTCTCCAGGCGGCCCTGCTGGTGGGCGCCCTGCTGGCCCCGGCGATGCCGGCTCGGGTGCTCCTGCTGGCGCGCTACTACGTGCTGACTACCTTCTCGGCGGCGGCGGGTCTGTGGGACTGGCTGCGCCACGGCACCCCCGCCGCGTGGGAGGCGGCGGAGGGCACGCGGTAATGGGACGCCGCCTGTTTGACCTAACGGTCGCGGGGACCTCGCTGCTGGTCACCGCGCCGGTGCTGGCGGTGGCGCTGGCGGCGATCGTCATCGAGTCCCCGGGCCACCCGATCTACCGCCAGCGGCGCGCGGGGCGCCACGGCAAGCCCTTCGACGTCATCAAGCTGCGAACGATGGTCCCGGGGGCGGAGTCGATCGGCGCGGGCCTGGCCGTCAACGAGCACGACCCCCGGATCACGCGGGTGGGGGCCCTGCTCCGACGCTTCTCGCTGGACGAGCTGCCCAACCTGATCAACGTGCTGCGGGGCGAAATGTCGATCGTCGGTCCGCGTCCCACCATTCCCGTGCAGGTCGCTTCCTACGATGCCCGCCAGCGCGGGCGACTGGCGGTCAAGCCCGGCATCACCGGATGGGCTCAGGTCAACGGGCGCACGTCGCTGCCGTGGTCTGAGCGCATCGAGCTCGACCTCTGGTACATAGAGAATCGTTCCTGGCGCCTGGACCTCGAGATCCTGGTGCGCACGGCCCGCATGGTGCTCACCGGCCATGGCCTGTACAAGGGGGCCACCGGGGGGTGGGTCCCGTAGCCTCGCCGCCCGCCGTGCTGCTGACCGGGGTCGGCAAGCGTTACGACATCGTGTCGGCCTTCGCCGCGCACACCACCGTGGTGGCGGCCGATCCCAACCCACTGGCCCCGGCCCGCTACGCGGCGCACCACTGCCGCGAGGTACCCCTGATCTCGGATCGGTCCTACGTCCCCGCCCTGCAGGCAGTGTGTGAGGAGTTCGGCGTCGGCGCGGTCATACCGCTGACCGACCTGGACATCGAAGTGCTCGCCCGCGCCCGCGCGCAGGGCCGGCTCCCCGCGCTGGTCCCCGACCCGGAGATCGCCGCAGCCACCTACGACAAATACGAGACCCACCTACTGTTGGAGCGCCTGGGGCTGCCGAGCCCGCCGACGGTGCTGCCCGGGGATTCGCCGCCCTCCTATCCGGTGGTGGTCAAGCCCCGCCAAGGCTCCGGGGCGCGCTCCATCCACCATGCCGCGGACGCCGCCCAGGCGGCGTTCTTCGTGGGCTACGTACCCGAGCCCGTGATGGTCCAGCGCGCCATGAGCGGACCCGAGTTCTCGATCGACTGCCTGTCGGACACGGCGGCGCGCTGCCTGAACGCGATCCCGCGCACGATGATCGAGTCGCGGGGGGGAGAGTCGATCAAGGGCACGGTCATCGCCGACGACGAGCTCGTCGCGCTGGGCCGCGACGTGGTGGAGGCGCTCGGGGTCCGTGGCCCCTGCACGGTGCAGGCGTTTCGCGACGACGAGATCGGACTGGGCATCACCGACGTCAACACGCGCTTCGGTGGCGCCTTCCCGGCCCCGATGTACGCGGCCCGGCCGGGGCGCACCTATCCCGAGCTGATCGTGGCTATGGCCGCCGGGAGGTCGGTGGAGCCCCACGTGGGGGACTTCCGTGCGGGCCTGACCTTCACCCGCTACTACTGGCAGCTGGAGCTCGACGAAGAGCTCAACCCGACCGGCCGCGACATCGTCGCCGGCGGCCCCCCGCCCCCCCGCCGGGCGCCGTGAGCGCATCGGTGGGCGCGCAATCGGGTTGGCGCCGTTGGGAAGCTGTCAAAATCCTTTCACCGCGATGAGCACCACCGTCCCCGCACCACCACCCACCGAGCCTCCCCCCGGCCCCTCCCCGGGGGGGGCGCCCGCCGCCGCCCCCGAGGAGGTCGTCGTCGCACCCACGGGCCCCACCTGTGGGCACTGCGGGGCCGCCATGGCGAGCGACCAGGATTGGTGTCTGGAGTGTGGCACCGCCGCGCCCGGGCGCCTGGCCTCGCGGCCGACCTGGCGGACGGGCACGACCGTCGTCGCGCTGACGCTGCTGATCGGCTCCGGCGCTGTGGCGGCCAGCTACGCCGCGCTGTCCTCGGACTCCAAGCGCGCGGCCTCGCGGCCCACTCCGGTGGCCAGTGCCCCGGTGGGCCCGGCCCCCGCCACCCCGCCGGCGACCAACACCGCCCCCGTGTCGCCGCGCCAGTTCATCCCCCCGCCTGCCCCGGTGCCCGCCGCCACCCCCAAGCCCTCCCCGGCACCGCCCAAGCCGGCCGCTACCTCCGCGCCAGCGGCCACGCCCAAGACCAGCGCGCCGGCGGTCAAGCCGGTCAAGCCCAAGGCCAAGCCCAAGCCCGCCCGGGCCCAGCCGATCCTGCTGGACACCAACGCGGCGAGCACCTATGACCCCGCCAATCACCCGGCGAACACCTTCAGCGATCCGGCCAACGCGATTGACGACGACACCGCTACGGCCTGGTCGGCCACCACCGATCCTCAGGGCAACCTGGGCGCCGGCCTGGCCATCGACCTCAACACCCGCCAGAAGCTGAGCCGGCTCAGACTCATCACCGACACCCAGGGCATGTCGGTGGAGATCTACGGCGCCAACGGGCCCACCCTGCCTAAGACGATCTCCGACCCCGCCTGGGTCCGCCTGACCAGCCGTCCCGCGCTCAAGGCGCGGGCCACGATCAAGCTCAACACCCACGCCAAGCGATACCGGCACCTCCTGGTGTGGGTCGTGCGCGGTGCGCCCGGCTCGGGGGCCTCACCGGTCGACATCGCTGAGCTCTCGCTGTTCCCCTAAGGCCGATTCGGGGTAGGGCGTAGTAATCGGTAAAGGGGCCGCAGCAATCGCCCGTTTGCTGTGTTCTCACCCCTGACGGGCAGCAACGGCCACACTGGTTGACGAAACAACTAATCTGGGTATAATTCCGATACGGCCGGTCGGATTGTCCCCTCATCCGACCCTTTGGGGCCCCTCTGGGCCCGCCGAATGTCTCACCGTCTCACCGCACACCGTCCCACCCACCGCAAGTGACTCACCCCGCAAGCGAACCACCCCGCAAGTGACCCACCCTGTTGCCTCTCTCGTAAGAAAGCCGTAGCCATGAGCAATCCCGTTCTGAAGCCCACCACCGTTGAAACCGATCTCGCCGAGGGCATCCCCGAGGCCCTTGACCTCTTCATGGCGCGGGCCGGGCGCTACCGCCTGCTCACGCCTGCCCAGGAGATCGAGCTGGCCCAGTCTTGTGAGCGTGGCGACCTGATGGCCAAGGAGCGCATGATCAACGCCAACCTGCGCCTGGTCGTCTCGATTGCGCGCCGCTACCAGGGCCACGGGCTGACCATGTCCGATCTGGTTCAGGAGGGCACGCTGGGGCTGATTCGCGCCGTCGAGAAGTTCGACTGGCGCAAGGGCTTCCGCTTCTCGACCTACGCGACGCTGTGGATCCGCCAGTCGATCCAGCGCGGCCTGGAGAACGGGGGGCGCACGATTCGCCTGCCCGTCCACATCGGCCAGCGCCTGCGCCAGATTCAGCGGGTGCAGCGCGAGCTGACCGAGCGTCTGGACCGTGACCCCACGCTGGAGGAGGTCGCCGAGGTCGTCGACCTGGACGTCGAGCAGGTCTCCCAGATCCTCGATGCGGCGCGTACTCCGGCCAGCCTGGACCAGACGATCTCCGACGACGGCGACACCGAGCTCGGTGACCTGCTGCCCGACGAACAAGAGGCCATCGAGGAGCAGGTGCTGCGCAGCCTGAGCTCAAACGTGGTCGAGCGGGCAGTGGCCGAGTTGCCCGAGCTCGAGCGCAAGGTCATTCGCCTGCGCTTCGGGGTCGGCGGCCGCGAGGGACTGTCGGTGGCACGCACCGGCCGAGAGCTGGGCCTATCTGAGCGCCGTACCGCTGAGCTCGAGGCGCGCGCGCTGCACCAGCTGGCGGGCAAGTCCGACCTGCAGGCTCTGCGCGAAGCCGCCTGAGGAACCTCGGCCGGCGGGTCGCGCCCGTTCCCTACTCGGGGAAGGGGATCTGCTCGGGAGCGGTGTCGACGTACTTGACGGCGAAGGCCCGCAGGGCATCGAAGACCTGAGGGTTGAAGGTCGGGCAACCGATCGCGTGCAGCCAAGCGGTCGCGGCGACGGCGTAGGGCATGGCGGTGTTGTTCTCAAACAGCAGCTTCTTGTAGCCGCTGGCCGGAGGCTCGCCGTAGCGCCCCTTCAGGGGCTCGTTGAACAGCGTCTGGAGCTGTCCGATCTCCTTGGCCGGGGTCCCCGGCCGGTACTGGATCTCGACTCGACCGTGTTCGAGTGAATGGACGTAGTGCTCCTTGGCCGGCTCCTGGCCCGGGTTATAGATGCCGTCAGACGCCGGGGTCGGGTTGTGGTTACCCGACGTGGGGGGGTTGGACTGGTAGGTGACCGGGGTGGTCACGTGGGTCTGGCCGAAGTTGGGGTAGTCGCGCACCTGACAGCCGGCGGCCTTGGCGGCCGCGGTCAGGTCGGTGAGCTTGACCGGCGGAAGGGGGACTGCTCCGGCCGGCGGCTTGGTGCTCGTCGAGGTGCTCGACGAACCGCCCCCGCCACCGGAGACCAGGGCCACGACGATCGCCGCGACAGCCACCACCGCCAGGATCCCTCCGGCCATCGCCTGTAACCGGCGCCGGCGGGCGGTGGAGATGGCGGCGGCGCGCTCCTGGGCCTCGCGCTCCTCGCGTCGACGCTGCTTCTCCTCCTGGCGGCTGGACACGCGGCTAGGGTACCGGCCCTCGCGCGGCGGTGGCGGGCGGGCCGCTCAGGCGGGGGGCCTGGAGCTAGCCGGCCGCCCGGCTGGCGCCGCGGCGACGGGTCGAGCGGGCCTGGGCCTGCCGGGGTCGCCAGCACTCATCCAGGAAGGCGGCGATCTCACCGGTCAATCGCTCGGGAGAGAAGCGCAGCTCGAGCAGCGAGTCGGCCTCGAGCAGGCGGCCGTTGGGCAGCTCCTCGACCAG
>DASYID010000092.1:0-7912 GCA_036252775.1 Solirubrobacteraceae bacterium | reverse complement strand
GCTCTTCGAGCTACTGGTCGTGTTGGGCCGCCTGGGCTTCTTTGAGCTCGAGGCGCCTTCGCTGTACTTCGACGGCGGCGATGGCAGCTCGGTGGCGGCCAAACGCATCTTCGGCATCGGAGATCGGCTACACCTACAGCGGCGCGCGGCGGACCTCGCCGCCGCCAGCGAGCTGCCGCTCGAGGCCCTGGACCTGGCGCTGCACAACTGGGAGGCCGAACGCCGGGCGACGCTCGGCGCCCGCCTGGAAGCGGGGGATGAGGATGTGGGTGGCCGGGTGCGGCGGAGCCTGGGTCTGTAGCCCGTTTGCCGTCCTGGGCGCCACCTACAGTTTGGCTCGATTCGTTCCTCGAGCCCTCGGAGCTGAGATGCCGCTCTGCTTCATCGAACCACAGGACGCCATACGTGTGATGGCGGAGTCGATCGGGCGGGAGGCGCGCCGGCAGCTGGTCGGCGAGGTGGTGCGCGCCTGGGTGGACGAGATTCCCGAGCGCGAGCTGGTATCCCACTACGCCAAGGCGGTGGCCGACCTCGACG
Source organism: Solirubrobacteraceae bacterium (assembly GCA_036252775.1). Taxonomy (GTDB): domain Bacteria; phylum Actinomycetota; class Thermoleophilia; order Solirubrobacterales; family Solirubrobacteraceae; genus DASYID01. The sequence continues at coordinate 7,375 of DASYID010000092.1, read as the reverse complement.
AGGACGACCTGTCGATGTTGGCCGCCTGGCACGCGTCGTTGGAGGTCGGTCACCCGATCGCCAACACCGACTTCCTGGTCCACGTGTTTCCCACCCTGGGCGAGAACCGTCGCGAGGCCCTGAAGATCGCGGCCGGCTTCCGCGGGGAGGAGGCCTTCGACGCGGGCGTGGCGGAAGAACAGGCGCTTGAAACGGTGCTACCCCGGCTCTCGCGGGCGCGTTGTCAGGAGCTGGCCGCGGAGTGCATCGAGCTCTACCTGTGGGACCGCCTGGGCTGCGACAACTAGACGAGCGCGCCCCGCTGGGCCGCGGTGCTCACGCCCGGCGCAGGATGTCGTAGCGCCCCACTCCGGTGCGTCCCTCCATCTGCCAGCGGTAGAACGCGCTATCCAGCCGCAGGCGGCCGAGGTCCAGCGAGCTGCCGCAGTGCACCTCACCGGCCGCGCGCAGGGCAAAGCCGTCCTGCTCGCCCACCCATAGCTCGAGCCCGGCCCGCCGGTGATGGCCGTCGGCGTCATAAGCGGTGGACAAGCGGGCGTCGTGCACCGGCAGCGGGGACCGCCCGTCGCCCGCCCACAGCGCCGCCGCCACCAGCTCGCCCTCGTGGGCCTCGACCCCGGCGGGCCGAATCGCCGTCAGCGTGACGCCGCGATCCTCCTCCAGCCACACCGCGAGCGTGCGAGCCAACCCGATGCGTTCCCAGTCCGGCGCGCCCCAGGAGTGCCCTCGTTGGCCCAGGCAGTCGATCGAGCGGCGACGACCACCCACCGTTGCTGTGCCGCTCACACGGCACAGCGCCTCATAGCCCTGCATCCCGCCCGCGCGTCCGACCGGGCCGTCGGGGTCCAGGACCGCGGGCGTGCCCAGCGCCTGGAACTCGAGCGCCAGCTCAGATGGCGGCTCCTCGTCCGCCTGGGCGGCCAGCGTAAGCATCCAGCGCCGATGAGGCTCGCAGATCTCGGTGCCCAGACCCGCGACCGACAGTGCCTCCCATCCGCTGCCATCGAACTGCACGTCGCTGGCGGCGCGGGCGGCGGCCGGGCCACCGTCGCAGAGCAGCAGCGCCAGGCCGCTGGCGCGAGGCGGGTGCGAGCCGGTGAGGCCCAGCCGCGCGATGCCGTAGACCTCGGCGTCGGCGTCGGCAAAGCTGTAGGTGATCGCGTCGCTGAAGTTCTCGCCTCCGGGCGGGCGCGGCTGCTCGAGCTCCTGGGGCACCTCGAGCCCCGGGCCCGCTGGTGGGGTTGAGCTCATGGCTCTCGGCTCGGTGCCGGGGGTGCGTGGCCACCAGGCTCCAGCGGTGGTGGTGAGCCGAGGTCACGGGCCTGGCCCTCCACGTCGTAGGGCGGGGCGGCGGGCGACCGCCGGGCGCCGGCTCGTCCGGCCAGGCGCCCGGCCGAGAACAGCATGCCGCGGCCCAGTCGCCGCAGGAGCGCCCCCCGCACCAGCGCTCGGGTGGGGGGAGCCAAGAACAGGGCGCCGATGATGTCGGTCAGGAACCCCGGGGCCACCATCAGCGCCCCGCCGAAGATGACCAGGCCCCCGTCGAGCACCTCGCGGGCGGGGATGCGCCGCTCGGCCAGGGCGAGCGTGAACCGTCTCCAGGCCGCACGCCCCTGCGCGCGCATGATGATGCTCCCCAGCACGGCGTCGGCCACCAGCAACAGCAGCGTGGGCAGCAGTCCCAGCCACTCCCCGATGCGCACGATCACCGCGATCTCCACCACGGGCACGACGATCAGGACCAATACGAGCACGGCAAGGATCACAGGGGTCAAGGCTACTGAGCCAGACCCGAGGCCTCACTACACTTCACGCCATGCCCACCGTCGACGAAGTCACCGACGCGCTGACCAACGTGATCGATCCCGAGTTGGGCCTGGACTTCGTGGAGCTCGGCTTGATCTACGGGGTCGAGGTCGAGGGCACGCACGTCCACGTGACCTTCTCCCTCACGTCTCCCGGCTGCCCGATCGGCCCCCAGGTGTCTGAGCAGATCGAGGAGTTCGTGGGCGAGCTCGACGGGGTGGACTCGGTGGAGTCCAGCATGGTCTTCTCGCCGCCGTGGTCGCCCGAGCGCATGAGCGAGGACGCGAAGTTCGCCTTGGGCTACTGACGGGCGCCTCGGCAGTGGCCCTGCTGGCCTTGGCCGGGATCGCTCCGGCGGGGGCGAACCCGGTGGCCGGGACGCCGAGGACCGGGGTCCTGACGACCTCCTACACCGGTCGGGTGCTGGTCACGCTGAGACCGGCCGGATCTCGGCGGGCGCATGCGTCCACGGTGCGTGCCCTCCTGGCCCGTACCGGAGGCCGGTCCGCCGGGCCGGTCGTCCCCCAGATCGGCCTGGTCACGCTGCGTCCCCCCGCCGGTGAGACGATCGCCGCGTTTGCCCGCTCGCTGTGGCGTGCCGATCCCCACGTCGTCTCGGTGTCGCGCGAGCGGCGCTTCTCGCTGCGCCTGGTCCCCAACGACCCGGCGCTGGTTGCACCCGAAACGGCCGCCATGGCGCCGTCGGGCACGACCGTGCAGTGGTGGGCTGCGCGCCAGGACCTGCCCCGGGGCTGGGACATCACCCGCGGCGCCGGGGCGGTGGTGGCGGTGGTGGACACGGGCGCGGACGCCGCCCACCCAGAGCTGTCGAGCAAGATCGTGGCCACCATCAGCAGCGACTCGAGCATCGGCGCGGGCCCGGCCACCAGCGATCAGGCCGGACACGGGACCCATGTCGCCTCATTGGCCTGCGCCGCCTCCAACAACGCCATCGGCCTGGCCGGGGCAGGGCTGGACTGCAAGCTGCTGATCGAGAAGAGCGACCTCTCCGACGCCAGTGTGGCCGCAGCCATTGTCGACGCCACCGACCGCCACGTCGACGCCATCAACATGAGCTTTGGCACCGACGGCTCCCAGCCCGCCGCCCGTGCCGTGGTCGACGCCGTCAACTACGCCTACTCCCATAACGTCCTGATGGCGGCAGCGGCAGCGGACTCGGCCTCGGCTGCTCAGCCCGTCACCGAGCAGGGGGATCCGGCCAACCTGCTGCAGCCCCGCGGGACCGGCCCCGACCTGGCCCAGGGCAAGGGGCTGTCGGTGACCTCGGCCACCTTCGCCAACCAGCGAGCGTCCTTCGCGGGATCGGGCAGCGAGATCTCGATGGCCGCCTACGGGACCTTCCTGGAAGGCCGCAGCCCGGCGGGCATCTTCGGTGCCTTCCCCGCCGCCCCGACGTCCCTCGAGACCGGCTCCATCGGACCCCCGCCACAGCCTCCGTGCACGTCATGTCGGTCCACGTTTCAGGGCGACAACCGCTACGCCTACCTGCAGGGCACCTCGATGTCGACACCGATGGTCACCGCGGTGGGGGCGGTCATGCGCCATCTCAACCCCGACCTGAGCGCGGCCGAGATCATCCGCCTGCTCAAGGAGACGGCGCAGCGCCCGGCCGGCTCGGGTTGGTCACCGGATCTGGGCTGGGGGATCCTGGACGGCGGGGGAGCCTTGGACGCAGCGCGCCACGTGGACCACCGGCCTCCTGTCTCGACCCTCACCGCCCCGCGCAGCTCACGTTCTCGCCGACTGCGCCTGCGGTGGTCGGGACGGGATGCGGCTCCGGCCGGCGTGATCGCCTCGGGCGTGGACCACTACGAGCTGTGGCGATCGGTGGATGGCCGCCGGGCGGTCAAGATCGCCACCACCGCCGGGACGTCGATAGTGGCCAGGGTCCGGCCGGGTCGCCGTTACGCCTTCTACACGCTGGCCGTGGACCGAGCAGGCAACCGAGAGAGCCGCCCGAGACGTATCGCCCGTACGCGGGTGCTGCGCCGGGCGTGACGCGCCGGCGCCGATCGAGCGCCAGCGCTAGCGGCGGGCGCCGGCCGCCTGGCGGGCGCCCGACCCGTTGGTGGGGGCGGGGGGAGCCGGTGGCTGGGCGGCCCGCGCCAGCGCCAGCAGCTCGGCCAGGCTGGCCTGGATGTTGCCGGCCAGCGCGTCAAGATCGGGCAGGGCATCGTAGTCGGCCAGCAGGCCGAAGTTCATACGCCCGTTGTAGGACATGATCGCCACCGCGAGCGCATGATTCTTGGGCAGGAAGGCGATCGGAAAGACCTCCTGCATCTCGCGGCCGAGTACGTAGAGCGGGAACTGGGGTCCGGGGACGTTGGTGACGATCAGATTGAACAACCGGGTGGAGAAGTTGATACGGGAGGCCTGGGCCAGCACGGTCGGCGGCGCGAAGTTCTGCACACCGGCGAGGATCTCGGCGCCCACGGCCATCTTTGACTCCTTCAGGCCGTCCATCGACTGCTTGACCGTGCGCAGGCGCGTCACCGGGTCCTCGATGTAGACGGGCAGCGGGCCGCGCATCGCCGCGATCTGGTTGCCCATGGTGTTGCGGTCGGTGTCGCTTCGAATCGAGACGGGAACCAATGCCCGCATCTCCATTCCCTCGGTGCGCACCCCGCGCGAGATCAGCCACTCGCGCAGCGCTCCGGTGACGACAGCGAGCACGACGTCGTTGACCGTGCCGCCAAAGGCCTGCTTGATCGTCTTGAAGTCCTCCAGGCGGTTGGCAACGCCGATGAATCGGCGATGGGGGCCGATCTCGACGTTCAGCGGGGTCTCGGGAGCGGGGTTCAGGCCCGCCCAGACGATCTCTCCGATCCCCTCGGCCGCAACGCGAACGTTGTCCAGGGCCCGCTCGGGATGCGTGGCGGCGTCGATCGCGCGGGTGGCCACCTCCAGGCCGGCGCGGACCGCTCCCTTGAGTCCCGCGGCCACCAGCTCCACGGTTCCCGGCTCGGGCTTAGGCTGCCAGGGCTCGCCGCTGTGGGGTACGGGCTGAGGGACGGGGGAGAGGTCGAACATCACCGTGGCCAGGTCGACGCCGGCCACACCGTCGATGAGGGCGTGGTGGGTCTTTGAGATCAGGGCGAAGCGGTTCTCCTGCAGGCCTTCGACCAGCCAGGTCTCCCACAACGGCTTGTTGCGATCCAGCTGCTGGGAGAAGATCCGGGCCACCAGCCGCAGCAGCTCCGAGCGACCCCCGGGGGCCGGCAGGGCGGTGTGGCGCAGGTGGTACTCGAGATTGAAGCTGGGATCGTCGATCCACACGGGGCGGCCCCGGTCCAGCGGGGTGTCGGTGTGCCCGAGCTTCTGGCGATAGCGGGGCACCAGGTGCAATCGGCCGCGCAGGGACTCAGACAGCTGAGCGAAGTCGGGAGGCGGCCCTTCGAAGATGGTCAGTCCCCCCACGTGCATGTGGGAGGTGGGGCCCTCCTGGTGCAGGAAGGAGGCGTCGACGGCGGTCAGTCGGTCCAGATGCTGCTGAGCCATCCTGTCTCCCTCGCCGTTGGTCACCCGCCGTGCCGGCCGTCGCCGGCACCCTTAGCGTATACCCCGTTGGCGGTCGATCAGTCCTGGTTGGGCCTGACCGCACCGTAGCGCTCCCAGTGGCGCTCGGGAATGGACTCGCGGTGCTTGTACCAGTACCAGGTACACGGGTCGGTGGAGAAATCCTCGGGAGGATCGGAGGGGTACAGCGGGTAGCCGCTCCACTGGATGGGCAGCGACTCGTTCATGAACGAGCAGTGCGTGCAGTACAGCGGGAACCCCTGGCGCCCATAGGACCAGTCGTGGGCGGCCTGGGTGCGGCCGTAGCCGTCCGGGCCCTCGTAGAGCCCCTTGCGCACCAGGCGCTGCCCCGAGCCGCACGGGTTCATGGTGAAGGTCACCTTCTCGTCGTCCTCGCTGATCGTGAACGAGCCCGGATGCTCGCCCACCCCCGAGCCCGAGTGCGCCCTCCAGGTGGCCGCCAACAGGTAGACGAGCTGGCGGCGGTCCAGCCGGCCGATGGCGTCGTGGTGGCGCCGCCACCCGCGCTCGGTGCACGACGTCCACGCCTCGGCGACCCCCTCGTCACCCAGGCGCTCCTGAACAAAGGTCACCAGTCCGAGCACCGACTCGGCCATCAGGTCATGGAGCATCAACCACTCATGCTTCATCTCCTCACACAGGCGCCGCGCATCGTCCAGTCGCCCCTCCTCGAGGGCTTCGATCGCGCGGTCCATGGTGGGCCGGGAGAGCTCGGTCAGCTCCTGCTCGGAAAACCAGCGGTCAGACACGGCGGGCTCCTTTTCGTTGCCGGGGTGCGCGGCACGCTACCGGCGGGCAAGCGGCGATAGGCTCAGAGACGAACCGGACCCGGCGAGGAGAGGGCAGACCATGGCGTGGGACTTCAGCACCGAGCCCGAGTTCCAGGAGCACCTGGACTGGATGCGCGACTTTGTCCGCGAGGAGATCTGGCCGCTGGAGACGATCGTCTCCGAGCTTGACCAGCAGGGCCTGGACCGGATCTATGAGCCCCTCCAGCGCCGGGTCAAGGAACGCGGCCTGTGGGCGGCGCACCTCCCACCCGAGCTCGGCGGCCAGGGGTTCGGCCAGGTCAAGCTCGGCCTCATGCACGAGATCCTCGGCAGCTCGCCGTTCGCCCCCAACGCCTTCGGCAACCAGGCGCCGGACTCCGGCAACTCAGAGATCCTGGCCCTGGCCGGCACCCCCGAGCAGAAGGATCGCTGGCTTTACCCACTGCTCGCCGGCGACCTGAAGTCGGCCTTCTCGATGACCGAGCCCGATACGCCGGGCTCCGATCCCACCCAGCTGCGCACCCAGGCGGTGCGCGACGGGGAGCAGTGGGTGATCAGCGGCCACAAGTGGTTCTCCTCCAACGCCTCGATCGCGGACTTCCTGATCGTGATGGCGGTCACCGACCCCGAGGCTCGGCCACATCAACGTGCCTCGATGATCATCGTGCCCACGGACACGCCGGGGGTCAACATCCTGCGGGACGTTCCCACCATGGAGCATCCCGAGGAGCACTTCGGTCGCCTCGGTGGACACGCGGAGATCCTCTATGACGACGTGCGCGTGCCCGCCGAGAATCTGCTCGGAGGTCAGGGGGCTGGCTTCCTGATTGCCCAGCACCGACTCGTGCCGGGGCGCATCCACCACTGCATGCGCTGGCTGGGAGTGGCCCAACGCGCCTTCGACATGCTGTGCGAGCGGTCGCTCTCGCGCCACGCTCACGGTTCGCTGCTGTCCGAGAAGCAGACGATCCAGAACTGGATCGCCGACTCCGCCGCCCAGATGCAGGCCGCCCGCCTGATGACGCTGCACGCGGCCTGGAAGATGGACACCCACGGCGCGGGCGCCGCCCGCCAGGACGTCTCGCTGATCAAGTTCTTCGGCGCCGAGGTCCTGCACGACGTGATCGACCGGGCGCTACAGATCCACGGGGCGCTGGGCTACTCCACCGATCTACCGCTCGAGCAGATGTACAGGTTCGCGCGCGGAGCGCGCTTCTATGACGGTCCCGACGAGGTCCACC
>DASYID010000091.1:0-48268 GCA_036252775.1 Solirubrobacteraceae bacterium | reverse complement strand
GCCCTGCGCACCCTCCTTGGCCTTGATCCGATCCCCGACGCACTCGCGGTTGGGTCGCCCCTGAGTCCCCCACCCCGGAGGTAGCCACATGTTTGCGCGCCGCCCCACCGCCCTGTCGATCGCCTCGATCACGCTGTCGCTCGCCCTGGGTGCCTGCGGCGGCTCGTCCTCGTCGAAGTCATCGAGCTCCTCGAGCTCGGCCCCGTCGGCCGCCTCGACGTCACCCGCCGCCGCTGGGGGGACGGCCCAGCCTCCGGCCGGCGCCGCCTCCGGCGCGACCAAGGTGGTGATCGTCAACTACAAGTACGCCCCGCCCGCCCTCTCCGTCAAGGCGGGGACGCGGGTGACCTTCACCAACAGCGACACCGCGCCCCATACCGCGACGGCTCGCGACGGCTCGTTTGACAGCGGCACCCTCAACCAGCGTCAGTCCAGGACGCTGACGCTGTCGCGGGCCGGCACCTACGCCTACTACTGCCAGTTCCACGCCTTCATGAAAGCCACGGTCAAGGTCTCCTAGCGCCGCGGTGTGTCCGCTAGCCTCGGCTGATGGTCCTGGCAGCCGAGATGGTGGACGAGCTGATCGCCCACGCCCGCCAGGAGGCCCCCAACGAGTGCTGCGGGATGATCGCCGCGCGCGACGGCGTGGCCACGGCCGTCTACCGCGCCACCAATGCCGCCGCCAGCCCGCTGCGCTACGAGATCGACGGCGCCGAGCAGTACCGCCTTCAGATGGAGATCGAGGACCGCGGGTGGGAGCTTGGGGCGATCTACCACTCCCACACCCGCAGCGCGCCCTATCCCAGCCAGACCGACATCAACCTGGCCTTCTACCCCGACGCCATATACGTGATCGTCGGGGTCGCGACACCCGAGCCGGAGGTGCGCGCGTTTGAGATCGTCGATCAGCGCGTCCGCGAGGTGGCGCTGGAGGTGAGCTGATGGCCGACCGGCCGCTGGTCTGCCCGCGCTGTGCCAGCACCCACCCGCTGGATGAGCGCTTCTGCCCCAGCTGCCGGATGCCGCTGGTCTACGCCGGGTCGCTGGGCGTCTGCGAGCCCATCACCGACCGCCATCAACGGGCTCGCAAGATCAAGCCCCAGTACTCGCGCGGCGACCTGGTGCGCGTGGCCGGCGCCCGCCACCTGGCCGAGGCCGAGCTGGTCCAGGGCATGCTGTTGGAGGAGGGCGTGCCCAGCATGCTGCGCCGGGCGCGGGGGTTCGACGTGCCGGACTTCCTGGCCGCGGGTCCGCGTGACGTGATGGTGCCCGCCTCGGGGGCCCAGGCGGCTCGCGACGTGCTGCTGAGTGCCGAGCTGGTGCTCGAGGGCGAGGGCGCCTCGGCCGGGCCGCGGCCGGTGCGGCTGGCTCTGGGCCTGCTCGTGGCGCTGGCCGTCGTGGCCGTCGTGGTGTGGATCGGGACCCAGGTCGTCTCCTAGGCTCCGGCCAGGCGCGAGAGGTGGGCGCGCCAGTTGCCCTCAGTGTGCATCAGCGGGCGCCCGGAGAAGGCCCGGGTGAGGGCCTCGCGGGGGCTGCCCTGAGGGGGCGTGAGGGCGAGCTCCACCGCTCGCGACTGGCCCTCTTCGTTGACCAGCAGGTCAAACACCGTGCCGCCCAGCAGCGGTGCGTCGCGCAGCCCGGGCGGAAACGGCGGCCGGGGACCTTCGCGCAGACGCCGGGCGATGGCGGGGCGAGCGTAGCCCGACTGACCCGAGAAGTACTGTCCGGCGCCGGCGGCCAGCCACGGCCAGCGCATGGAGCGCAGCAGGCTGGAGGGACGAAAGGGTGGCGGCAGACCCGGGTTGTGGTGGCCCACCACCAGCTGCGCGTACAGCGCGGCCGGGGTGAGCATGATCATCTCGCGCGAGCCCGCCACGTTGGACGCTCGCTGGGCCAGTAGCCGCGGAGCCAGGACATGCACCTCACGGGCCGAGTACCACCCGGCCAGGTAGCGCCGCCCGGCGGGAGCGGTGAACGTCCGCAGCAGGGGCAGGTAGGGCTGGGCCAGTGCCAGCTGGGCCCCGGAGCCGTGCAGGACGACCGCCACCTCGGCGGGCTGATCGCTGAACGCCCCGCTCAGGCGCTCGCGCGTGCCCTCCAGCAGCTCCAGCACGCCGACCGCATCCTCATAGTCGGACTCCTCGTGACGCGCGACGAAGGTCGGCGAGCTGGTCTGGACCCAGGCCATCCCGGGGCCGGCCGGCGCGAACGGCTAGGCGAGCGCCGGAACGCCGCCGCCCGTGACGATCGAGGCGATCTCCTCGGCGGCGCGGTCGAACTCCTCGTCGGAGAGCACCGGCGTGCCCTCGAACGGGAGCTCACGCGCGATCTCCAGCCAGGACCGGCAACCCCCGTACTCGTCCTTGACCTTGACGGTCACGGGCCGGGGGATGCGGTAGGTGCGCAGCAGGAGCACGTGCAGAGGGTGGCGACGCTTCCATTCCAGGCGCTTCTCGGCGTAGTCCGGGGTCCAGACATAGAACGGCGACAGGGCATCCACGCAGCGGGGATCGGTGACCGTGAACTGCTCGGCCACCTCGGCCCACGCCCGGATCCGAACCCGGTCGGGCTGCTGCAGGGACCCGTCGCTGGTCAGGGCGTGGGGGGGCGGCTCGCCCTCGGCCCACACGCCCTCCTCCAAGGCGCGGCGCAGCTCCGGCTGGTGGGACTCCCGGACGAGGTCCCCGCGCTGGTGGTCGAAGGTCGGATACAGGAAGAAGCGCTCGTGCTCGACGCGGAAGCGCTTGGTCGGCTCGCGCACACCTCCCTTGCGCAGGGTGATGAGCTGCTCGCCTTCGGCGAGCGCACGGACGGTGACCGCCCATTCTTTGAAAGCAATTGGCATTGGTGGAGGGACCTACGAAACGAAAGGCATTGCAAGAGGGAGCTACGAAACGAAGTCCCGGACGGCCAGAGAGACAAGGCCACCGCCGGGTACCGCGGGTAGTTTACGAAAACCGGGGCAAAACCCCAAATTTCCCAGCAATCGCGGGGGTTTTGAGATCGCTGACGGCGTGTCGAGGAGCTAGGCGCCCGGTGGCGGACCGTGCCCGCCGCCGCCCGGGGTCTCAATCCGCAGGCGCTCGCCCGCGCGCAGGCTGCCGGTCTGCTTGGCCCTCAGCGGCCGTCCGTCGAGGGTGTCGCGCCCGGGCTGCCCGGCGCCTCCGCCCGCCGCCCCGGCGGGTGCGCGCTGACGGCGCTCGCCGATCAACGAGTAGGTCATCGGCTCGAGCGCCTCGATCTCGCGCACGACCCCGTCGCCGCCGGCGTGGGCCCCCGGCCCGCCGGAGCCACGACGGCGCTCATAGCGGACCACCCGCAGGGGGAACTCGCGTTCCAGGGCCTCCACGGGGGTGTTCAGCGTGTTGCTCATGGCCACGTGCACCCCGCTGGGCCCGGGGGCGTCCGGGCACGCTCCCTGTCCGCCGCCGAGCGTCTCGTAGTAGGTGAAGCTGGCGTTGCCCAGCGTGAGGTTGTTCATGGTGCCCTGCCCAAGGGCCCGGCCGAAGGCGCCGAGCACGAGATCGGCCACACGTGAGGAGGTCTCGACGTTGCCTGCGGCGACCGCCGCCGGGGCGCGGGCATTGAGCAGCGTGCCCGCGGGCACGCGGACGTCGATCGGGCGGTAGGCGCCGGCGCTGGGGGGGATGTCGGGATCGGTCAGCACCCGCACGGCGAAGTAGCAGGCCGACTTGGTCACCGACAGGGGGCAGTTGAGGTTGCCCGGGTCCTGGGCCGCGCTGCCCGCGAAGTCGAGCACCAGGGTGTCTGCGATCACGCTCGCACGCAGGCGCAGCTCGACGATGCCCGTGCGGGTCTCGAGCACGTCGCAGGCCTCCCGCGGGGCCGGCCCGAGCTCGCGCAGGCAGGCGCGCGTCCGGCGCTCGGCGTAGTCCAGCACCGCCGCGGTGGCCCGGGCCAGGCCGTCGGCCCCCAGCCGTCGCTGCAGCTCGAGGATCCGTCGCGCCCCCAGCGCGTTGGCGGCCAGCTGGGCGCGAAGGTCGGCGCGGCGCTGCTCGGGCTGGCGCATGCGCTGGGTCAGGGCCCGCAGCGAGCGGTCGGTCAGGGGCTGGGGGGCGATGACCACGCCCTCCTCCTCCAGCGACGTGCTGTCGGCCGGCATCGAACCCGGCAGGCGCCCGCCGACATCGGCGTGGTGGGCCCGGGAGGCCGCGAACCCGAGCAGGCCGTGGCGCTCGCCGAAGATCGGGGTGATCACCGTGATGTCGGGCAGGTGGGTGCCGCCCGCGTAGGGGTCGTTGAGGATCCAGGGCCGACCGGAGCTGTGGTCCTCGGCCCGCACAGCGGCTACCGCGGCGGGCATGGCCCCCAGGTGCACGGGGATGTGCTCGGCCTGCATGACCATCTCTCCGCGGGCGTCGAACAGTGCGGTGGATGCGTCGCGGCGCTCCTTGATGTTGGCCGAGTGCGCTGATCGCACCAGGACCGCCCCCATCTCCTCACAGGCTGAGCGCAGGGCTCCGACGGTCACCTGCATGGCGATCGGGTCTTGGTCGGAGAGGGCGCCCATCGCTGTCAGCTTCCCTGCGCCTCGGCCGCCACCGGTTGCTGGCGGCGCAGCGTGGTGGTGCCCGAGCGGTCGGCGCTGGCGCTCCAACCTGGCGCCACCAGCAGCGTCGCCTCGGGCAGCTCGATGATTCCCGGCCCGCTCAGGACCTCTCCGGCGGGGGGTGGGCCGCGGAGCACGCGAGTCTGATGCTCGCGTCCGGCGAAGACGGCGAGCCGGTGGGCGTCGGGCTGGCGGCGCGGGGGGGTCTCCAGGGGATCGGTCTCGGCCTGGGCCTCCAGGTCGATCGCCGGCGTTGCCGTCATCACCGACACGCGGACCGAAACGAGCTCGATCTCGGCCTGGTGATCGCGGTAGCCGTAGAGCTCCTCGTGGCGCAGCTCGAAGTCCTCGCGCAGGCGCCGCGGGTCGGGTCGCATGGCCCCCGCCACCGTCAGCTCAAAGGATTGGCCCCGGTAGCGAAGGTCATAGGACGCCGTGGGTGACCCCTCCGACCCGTCGAGGTGGGCTCGGGCCCGCGCCACCAGCTCGTCGACCTCGGCGGCGATCGCCTCCGAGGTCAGGCCCCAGCCCGTGAGCAGCACGCTGCGCTGTGCGTCCGAGCGGCGCGGGGCCGCGGCCAGGCCCAGAGCCGACAGCACCCCGGAGGCCCGTGGACACACGATCGTCGAGATCCCCAGCTGGTCGGCCAGGGCACAGGCGTGCAGCGGCCCGGCCCCCCCGAAGGCCAGCAGCGCGAACGCGCGTGGGTCCAGCCCGCGCTCGACCGTCATGACGCTCATGGCGCGGGCCATCTCCGCGTCGGCCACCCGGACGATCCCCTCCGCGCACACGCGCGGCTCGAGGTGCAGCTCACGGGCCAATGTCCCGATCGCCCGCGCGGCCGCCGGGCGCGACAAGGCCACCCCGCCGGCCAGCGTCGTGGCCTCGTCGAGGTGGCCCAGCAGCAGGCTGGCGTCGGTCACGGTGGGCTCTGAGCCGCCGCGGTCGTAGGCGGCCGGCCCCGGACGGGCTCCCGCCGAGCGGGGGCCCACCCGCAGCGCGCCCCCGGGGTCTCGCCACGCCACCGAGCCCCCGCCCGCCCCCACGGTGTGCACGTCGAGCATCGGCAGTGCCACTACGCGGCCGCCCAGGCGTCCCTCGGGCGCCTCGCGCGGACGCCCGTCCTCGATGACCCCGACGTCACAAGAGGTGCCGCCCATGTCCAGGCACAGCACCGCCGAGAGTCCCAGCCGCCGGGCCAGCAGGGCCGCGCCGGCGACACCTCCCGCCGGACCCGAGAGCACCGTCAGCGCCGCATGCGACGCCGCTCGAGCGGGGCTGGTCAGCCCGCCCGAGGACTGCATGATCGAGGGCCGCGGAAGCCCACGCCGCTGGGCCCGCTGCTCCAGGCGCCGCAGGTAGCCCGCCACCAGAGGAGAGAGGGCGGCGTCGAGCTCGGTGGTGGCCGCGCGCTCGTACTCGCGGAAGGTACCCACCAGGTCATGGGAGAGCGACACGTGCGTACCGGGCAGGCGGGCGGCGATCAGCTCTCCCAGCCGGCGCTCGTGGGCGGGATCGGCGTAGGAGTGAAGCAGCACCACCGCCACCGCTTCGGGTCGCGCGGCGGCGAGGGCGCCGATCATCTGTCCTGCGGCGATCTCGTCCAGAGGGCGCAGCGGACCCGCGGGCGTCATGCGCTCGGGGGCGGCGAAGCGGCGTTCCGCCGGCACCAGGGGGGCCGGGTGGGCCGCACAGAGGCGGTAGAGGTGGGCCCGGGCCTGGCGACCCAGCTCCACGATGTCGGTGAATCCCTCGGTGGCCACCAGCGCGGTGCGCGCCGCCGCGCCCTCCAGCAGGGCATTGGTGGCCACGGTCATCCCGTGCCCGAAGAAGCCGATTCGCTCGGGGCCGATCTCGCCCGCCGCGAGCACGGCGTCTACGGCCGCCAGCGCGCCGACCGACTGGTCCTCGGGGGTGGTCGGCGACTTCGCGGTGTGCAGCCGACCCTCGAGCACGAGCGCGGCGTCGGTGAAGGTCCCCCCGACGTCTACCCCGAGCAGCATCCCCAGAAGCTACCGCCGCAGCCGCGACGACCGCCGCAGCCGCGTACCGCCGCAGCCGTGACGACCGCCCAGTGGGCCCGCCGCGCGCGTTCAGGCCGCGACGAGTGTCTCGGTGTCCTCGGTGGCGGCCAGGTGCTGGTGGGAGGGGCAGTAGCCGTTGATGGGCAGGGGCGCCCGCTGACACGGCGACCCCTTGCGGGTGGTGGCCCGGCACTGCAGCGGGTTGCCGTTGGCGTCACAGCCCTGACGTGGCTGGCGCTCGGCGAACTCCTGGGCCACGCTCATGTAGCGCGAGACGACCTCGAACACCCGGTGCTGGCAGGTGACCGGAAAGAACGCGCGGATGTCCTGAAACAGCGACCGGGTCGGTCGCGCGAAGTAGTGGCGGTCGGTGATCAACCGCTCGACCGCCGCCTCGCAGGAATGCAGGACATGGGCATGGCTGGAGACGTCCTGGGACTGCGCCATACGGTGCTCCTCGATGTACGGTGCGAGCTCCCGATAGATGGCTCGACTGAACTGATACATGCCTGACAGCTCTCCTTCTCTCTCCCCAAGACTGAGTTCTGAGCGCGCAGTATTGAGGCGCTTTGTGTACTTCGAAACGAACTCAGTGTTAATCCCGCGTTAAGGCGCGGCCTAAACCCGTTCCCCTCAGGTCCACCGGGTGAAGACGGGTTCGCTCGTCCCGGCCTCGATGATTCCGTGGTGAAGGTCCAGGGCGGGATCGGTGTCGGGATGGTCCAGGCGCACGTGCGCGCCCCGACTCTCGCGCCGCGCCAGGGCGCTGGTGGCGATCAGCCGGGCCAGCGGGTGAGACTCCAAACGCAGCTGCTCCAGCCCCTCGCGGGTGCGCTCGAGCCCCGCCCAGCGCCACATCGCCGCCCGCGTCTCGGGCCCCGCGGCGGCATCGAGCTCCGTCGCCGGTGCATCCTCGTCGCGCTCGTTCTCGGTTGTGGGCGGCTCGTCGAGGGCGGCGTGAGCGGCCCGGCCACCGAAGACGAAGCACTCGCTCAGCGAATTGGAGGCCAGCCGATTGGCCCCGTGTAGCCCCGTGCACGCCGCCTCGCCCACGGCGTAGAGGCCGGGCACTGTCGAGCGCCCCTCGAGGTCGACCGCCACGCCGCCCATCGCGTAGTGCGCGGCGGGGGCGACCGGGATCGTCTCGCGCGTGGCGTCCAGGCCCGCATCGGCCAGGGCGGCCACGACGTTGGGGAACAGGGCGGGATCGATCGAGCGCATGTCCAGGCTCACGGAGCCGATGCCCTGATCGGCCATCCGGTTGGAGATCGCCCGGGCCACCTCGTCGCGGGGAGCGAGCTCGTCGACGAAGCGCTCGCCCGCGCTGTCGAGCAGTGTCGCGCCCTCGCCCCGGATCGCCTCGGTGACCAGAAACCCCTCGCGGCCTCGCACGCCGATCACCGCGGTGGGATGGAACTGCACGAGCTCGAGGTCGGCCAGGGCCGCGCCGAGCCGATGGGCCAGCAGGATGCCCGTGCCCTGCGATCCCGGCGGATTGGTGGAGCGCGCCCACAGGGCGGCGGTCCCGCCGGTGGCGATGATCACCGCCCGCGCGCTCACCACCCGCCCGTCCCGGCAGCGCAGGCCACGGCAGCGCCCGCCGCTGGCCAGCAGGCTGGTGGCCCGCGCCTGCTCGAGGACCTCGATGCGCGGTTGGCCGGCGACGATCGCCGACAGCTGGCGCACCACCCGCCGTCCCGTCGCGCTGCCGCCGGCATGAACCACGCGTCGTACCGAGTGCCCGCCCTCCAATCCCAGAGACAGCCCGCCGAAGCGGTCAGCATCGAAGCGGACCCCGAGCGCCTCCAGGTCGTGAACCCGCCCTGGGGCTTCGCGGCACAGCGTGGCGGCGGCGGAGGGCCGCACGGCGCCCCGGCCGGCACGCTCGGTGTCGGCCTGATGGATCTGTGGTGAGTCCTCGACCGCCAGCGCGGCGGCCAGCCCCCCCTGGGCCCAGTAGCTCGCCGTCTCGGCCAGGGGTGAGGCGGACACCAGCGCCACGCGCGCGCCGGTGCGGGCCGCGGTAAGGGCCGCGTACAGACCCGCGGCCCCCGCTCCGACCACCACCACCTCGGCCTGGATCCGGTGCGCCTCGGCCATGCCGGGGTACCGTACCGGGGTGGGGCGGCCGGTCTACATCTCCCATCCGAGCTCGCTGCGTCACGACACCGGCGCGCACCCGGAGCGCGCCGATCGCATCACGGCGATCGAGCTGGAGCTGGCCGCGCGCGAGTGGGTGGGATACCGGCGCTGCGCCTCACCGGAGGCGTCGCGCCGGCAGCTGGAGGCCGTGCACACGGTGGCTCACGTGGACGGCATCGATGATCTGTGCCGGCGGGGCGGGGGCGCCGTCGACCTCGACACGGTCCTCAGCCCGCACTCGGCATGGGCCGCCCGGCACGCGGCGGGTGGCGCCGTCGAGCTCGTGGACCTGCTGCTGGCGGGCGACGCCCCGACCGGAATCTCGGTCCACCGGCCTCCCGGCCACCACGCCGAGGGCAACCGGGCGATGGGCTTCTGCCTGTTCAACAGCATCGCGGTCGGGGCTCGTCACGCCATCGACAGCGGCGGCGCGTCACGCGTGGCCATCCTCGACTGGGATGTTCATCACGGCAACGGGACCAACGACATCTTCCACCGTTCTCGCGATGTGCTCTACGCCTCGATTCATGAGTCGCCGCTGTACCCCGGCACCGGGTCAGCGGCCGACCGCGGCTCGGGGGAGGGGATCGGCCACACGATCAACCTGCCCGTCCCGGCCGGGTCGGGCGACGCGGTGTTCTGCTCCCTGGTCGCGCACGTGGTGGTCCCGGTCCTGCTCGAGTTCGCTCCGGACCTGGTGCTCGTATCGGCGGGCTTTGACGCCCACGTCGGTGACCCGCTGGCCGCCTGCACGGTCACCGAGGCCGGGTTTGCCCGCATGGCGGCCCTGCTGCGGCACGCGACCGTACGGCTGGGCACGCCGTTGGGGGCGGTGCTCGAAGGCGGCTATGACCTCGTCTCGCTGGCGGGCGCGGTGGCGGCGACGATGGAGGCCCTCACCGGTCCGGCCGTGGCCCCCGAGGAGGTCGCGGTTCACCCACACGCTGAAGCGGCCGCACGCGGCCTCTCAGAGGCCTGGTCGGGACTGGGCTGAGAAGGCCCCCTCACCGGCCCCGGTCAGGGGTGCGCGGCGCCCGGGGCCGGCGGGGCAGCGGTGACGGTCGGCGTCGGTGCGGGGCGCGCAGCGCCGGGAACGGTCGCCGTGGGGGTGCCGGCGGGCGGCGCAGCGCTTGCGCCGGGCGGAATGGCCCCCGGCGTCGTGGCGGCCGGGGTGGTGGCGGCGGGACTGGCGGGGGGCGAGGCAGAGGGCGCGGGAACCGGCGGTGGCGTGGGCGCCAGCGCCGACGTGGGGGTGGTGTTGGGCACCTGGCCGGTGTCGTTGGAGAGCTTGATGAACGCGTAGGCCAGGCCAGCGGCCGACAGCACCAGCCCAACCGCGATCAGGGCAATCGGTACCCGCCAGTTCGGCGCCGGCGCGATTCGCGTTCGTGCCGGGGCTCCGCACACCAGGCACCAGCTCTGCTCGGCCACCAGCGCGGTGGCGCACACCGGGCTGCGCATCTCGAAGGCCGCGGGCGGTGGGCTCGCTGCGGGAGTCTGGGGGGCGATCGCCATCGCGTCGCTACAGGGGTGGTCCGTCGATCGTCGGTGCGCTCGCGCTGGGCGGCGCGGCTGGCCCGCCGGCCAGCGGAAGGTTGGCCTTGGGCTGAACGGGCAGGGCGCAGTTGGGGCAGAAGTTGGCGTCGCTGCCGTGCAGGGAGCCGCAGCGGGGGCAGGCCGCGACGCCGGGCTCGCGCAGGACCATGACCTCCTGGCGGTCGTCCAGGGCGCGTTCGAGCGTCCGCAGCTCGACGTCGATGGCCGCCAGCCGCTCGAGCTTGGCCAGCACCAGGTCTTCGCGGGAGCGCGCGAACCGATGCAGGTCGAAGATCAGGCCCCCGAGGTCGCGGAAGGCGAGCTCCCGGGCGCGGCGCAGGTAGCGCAAGCGGCGGCGCATGCGCCCGCGGTGCAGGAAGGCCTGCTGACCGGGTTCCTCCGCCGCTGGGACGCCCTCGGCCGCCGGCGCCGCGGCGCCGTCCGCCGCTGCCGGCGTGGCCGGAGCGCCCGTCGCCGCGGGTGCCGGCGCGGCGGGCGCGGCTGCCGGCGTGGCCGGAGCGTCCGTCGGCGCGGCTGTCGGCGACGCGGACGGGGGCCCGTTGATCCCTGCGTCGGCGGGGATCGCTACCGGCAGCTCGGTGGTGGCATCGGACGCCTCAGCCTGGTCGGGCGCGCGACGGGACATGCGGGGAAGCCTGGGCATCAGCCGGCCCATGCTAGCGGCGCAGGCCGCCGCCGACGTGGCCTGGCGCCGCCGGTCAGCCCAGCAAAGCGGCCCATTCCGTGGCCACCCGCGCGGCCATGCGCGCAGCAGAGAACTGCTCGGCGCGGTCCCGCCCCCGCACGCGCGGATCGGCCTGGTCCAGGTGGGGTTCCAGCGCCGCCCGCCAGCGACCAGCGTCATACGGCGCACACAGGGTCCCGTCGATCCCCTCGAGCGCCTGGGGGTGGATCCCCACGGGACGGGCGAGCACCGGTACATCGCAGGCGAGCGCCTCTAGTACCCCCAGGCCGAATCCCTCAGCGTCGGATGGCACGATCACGGCGTGGGCGGCGTTGACCCATAGCGGAACGTCCGCCGGTGCCACCTGACCCAGGGTCAGCAGACGAGCATCGGCGAGACCGGCGAGCTCGCGGGCGAGGTCCACTCGCTTGGCCGGACGGGCGGGATCGGCCGGAAACAGGACATAGCGCCCCCGGGGGTCGAGGCCCAAACGCCGGCGGCACTCGCCGCGCTCCAGCGGCCCGAAGCGCTCGAGGCTGACGCCGCAGGGAAGCACCGCCTGGCGGGCGCCTCGCGCCGCGGGCGGCAGACGCAGGGCCAGGGGCTCGGACACCGTCGCCACCAGCTGGGCCCAGTGCAGGGCCAGTGCGGTCAACCGGCGTGTCCGCGGATGGGTCAGGTCGGTTCCATGCAGCGTTACGGCTCGCGGTGCGGGCACGACGCCCGCCGGCCACAGCGTTAGCCCGAAGTGGGCGTGCACGATGTCCGGCGGCCGGCGCCGGTGATGGCGGGCCAGCTCCATGGCCGCCCGGCCGTAGGCGGAGGCGCCGGGCGGGAACTCGTAGAGCTCGACGTCCAGGCCGGCGAGGGCCCGCAGGGCGCGGACCTGGTCGCGCACGAAGCTGCCACGCCCGGGGTCCCCGGGGCTGGCCTGCATGTTGGAGACGACGAGGGCGCGCACGGACACCGCGAGTATCCCTGGCCGAGGGCTGGACCGACCCTGGCCCCGGGCCGGCACGGTCCGCAGGTCTGGGATCATCTGGCTGTGCTCGAGGCCCGCACTGAGACCCGCGCCGATCTCCAGGCCGATCCCCGCACCCAGCCGATCGGAGTGTTCGACTCGGGCGTGGGCGGCCTTACCGTCCTGCACGAGCTGCTCGTGGCGTTGCCCCAGGAGGACTTTCTCTATCTGGGCGACACCGCGCACTTCCCCTACGGGCAGCGCACGGCCGAGGAGCTGGCCGGTTTTGCCCTACAGATCGCCGACCTGTTGGTCGGCCATGGAGCCAAGCTCCTGGTGGTGGCCTGTAACGCCGCGACGGCGGCGGCCCTGGAACCGCTGACCCGACATCTGGCCCTCGTCGCCCCTGAGCTGGCCGTAGTGGGCGTGGTCGACCCCCCGGCCCGCCTGGCGGCCGAGGCCACCGCGAGCGGGCGGGTCGGTCTCCTGGCCACACCGGTGACCGTCCGCAGCGGGGCCTATCAGGACGCACTCGAGCGCCGGGCACCCGGCGTTGAGTTGTTCGCGGTTCCGTGTCCAGACCTGGCACCGATCATCCAGGGCGGGTTTCCCTTCGACCAGCGAGTGGTCGACACCGTCCGCGCGTACTGCCGTCCGCTGCATGAGGCCGCCGTCGACACGGTGATCCTCGGGTGCACCCACTATCCGCTGGTCGCCCCCATGCTCCAGCGCACCCTTGGCCGGGGAGTGCGCCTGGTGGCCTCGGGGCGCGCGGCGGCCGAGGAGGTCGAGCAGGTGCTGCTCGAGCGCGACCTGCTCTCCCCGCGCACGGGCGAGGGCGAGTATCGCTTCCTGTGCACCGGCGACGTCGAAGCGTTTCGCGCTGTCGGCACACGCTTTCTGCAGATGCCGCTGGGCCCGGTCACCCAGGTATCCCTGCCCGCGGCGGCAGCCGCATGAGCTCCCCGTCGGCGACCGGGCCCCGGGGCGACGGGCGGGCACCGGAGGATCTGCGCCCGACGGAGATCGAGCCGGGGTTCGTGCGATCGGCCACCGGCTCGGCCCTGATCAGCTGCGGCGCGACGAGGGTGATCTGCACGGCCTCGGTGGAGGAGAGCGTGCCCCGCTGGATGGCCGGGGCGGGTCGCGGATGGGTGACGGCCGAGTACGGCATGCTCCCCGCCTCGACGGGGCAGCGCAAGGCCCGCGATGTCACCCGGGGGCGCCCCGACGGCCGCACGGTGGAGATCCAGCGCCTGATCGGCCGCTCGCTGCGCGGCGCGGTCGACTTCGAAGTCCTGGGGGAGCGGACGGTGTACCTGGACTGCGACGTGCTGGAGGCCGACGGCGGCACCCGCTGCGCCTCGATCACCGGCGCGTGGGTGGCGCTTGAACTCGCCTGCCGGCGGCTGGTGGCGGAGGGCCGGCTGCCACGTTCGGCCGTGAGCGGCTCCATCGCCGCGGTGTCCTGCGGGATGGTGTCGGGGCGTGCGCTGCTGGATCTGGACTACTCCGAGGACTCTGCCGCGGAGGTCGACGCCAACGTCGTCATGACCGGGGACGGCGGTCTGATCGAGGTTCAGGCCACGGCGGAGCGCACGCCGCTCTCTCGCGCCCATCTCGACGACCTGCTCGCCTTGGCCGGCGAGGGCATCCAGGCGCTGCGCGAGGCCCAGGCTCGCGCCGTGGCCGCGGCGTGAAGCTGGTCCTGGCCACCCGCAACCCGCATAAGGTGCGGGAGCTCAACCGCCTGCTGGGCTCCCCGGTCGCGCTCGGGCCGCTCCCCGCGACGGTGGCCCTGCCTCCCGAGGACGGCGAGACCTTTCATGACAACGCGACGCTGAAGGCCCGGGCCGCCGCCGAGGCGCTTGGAGCTCCGTGCCTGGCTGACGACTCGGGTATCGAGGCGCAAGCGCTGGGCGGGGCGCCGGGGGTGAGGTCAGCGCGCTACGCGGGCCCGCGGGCCACGGATGCGCAGAACCTGGCCAAGCTCCTGCACGAGGTCCCCGCCGGCAGCCCGCTGGCCTACGTATGTGTGCTCGTCTACTGGGACCCGGTGAGTGGCGTCACGCGGGCCTTCGAGGGCCGGTGCACCGGTCGGCGGGCGCGGCGGGCCCAGGGAGAGGATGGCTTCGGCTATGACCCGGCCTTCGTCCCCGACGAGGTCGGCGACGGGCGCACGATGGCCGAGCTGACGCCGGCCGAAAAGGACGCCATCAGCCATCGTGGCCGCGCCGCCCGCGAACTGGCCGCCTGGCTGGCTAGCGCAGGTTGATGGCGGCCGACAGCCCCACCGCCACGCTCACCGCTGCGTATCCGTTGTAGCCGGAGAGGGCAAGCAGTACCGCGGTGATCACCGACGCCACCACGGTCAACAGCCAGGCCAGTCGCGACAACGGCACCGCTCTATTCTCGCGGTCGCTGACTCTGCATGCGCTCCGCCCGTCCCGCTGCCCGCGACTGGATGCGCTGCGCCCTGTCTCCTTCCTCGCCACTGGATGCGCTGCGCCCGTCCGCTTCCCGCGTCCGCGGCGTGCTGTTAGCTTGAGATCTGAGCCGCTCATGACCAAGGCTGAGTTCACCGAGCACCTGGCCGAACGGGCCAGCCTGTCCCGCCACGATGCCGCTCGATCGGTCGAGGCGATGCTCGAGATCCTCCAGGACACCCTGCGTCGCGGCGGCGAGGTGCGGTTCTCGGGCTTCGGTCGCTTCCACGTCGGCGAGCGCGGTGGTCGTGCCGGTGTCAACCCTCGGACCGGGGAGCGCATCGACATCGAGGCCGTTCGGATTCCTCGCTTCACCGCGGGTAGCGCGCTCAAGAAGGCGATCCGGGATCGCTGAATCGGTGGCGCAGGCCGGTGCCGAGCGCTGCTTTGGCGATCAGCTCGCGGCTCGCGTGGCCGCGCGTGAATCCCAGCTCGTACTGGGGCTGGACCCCGATCCTCGGCGCCTGTGGCCCGACGCGACCAGCGGCGCGGACGTACCCGCCGGCCCACCCGGTCTCCCAGCGGCGGACGCCGCTGCGGCCGCGGTTCACGCCCACTGCGAGGCCGTGCTCGAGGCCTGCGCGCCCGCGTGCGTGGCGGTCAAGCTTCAGCTCGCCTGCTTCGAGCGCCTCGGGGCGCCGGGCCGCGACGTGCTCGGGCAGGTGGCCGGCCGGGCCCGCCGGGCCGGGCTGCTCGTGCTCGCCGACGGCAAACGGGGCGACATCGACGTCTCGGCGGCGGCCTACGCCGATTCGCTGCTCGGGGCCACCCCCACGCCCTTCGGTGAGGTCCCGGGGCTGGGCGCGGACGCCCTGACCGTCAACCCGCTGCTCGGCCGTGACTCGCTCGAGCCGTTCCTGCAAGCGGCGCGCCGGACGGCCAGCGGAGTGTTCGTGCTGGTGCGCACCAGCAACCCCGGGGCGGCCGACGTGCAGGATCTGCTTCTCCAGGGGGGCCGGCCGATGTGGGAGCACCTCGCCGGGATCGTGGCTGACCTGGGACGCGTCGGATCCGCCGGGCTGTCTGACGTGGGCGCCGTGGTGGGGGCGACTGCGCCCGAGCACCTGGCCCGCATGCGAGAGCTGATGCCCACGACTCCCTTCCTGCTGCCCGGAGTCGGGGCGCAGGGCGGTCAGGTGGAGGATCTCGCGCCCGCCTTTCTGCCCGGTTCGGCCGGGGGCCTGATCACGGCCTCGCGCAGCCTCGTGGATGCCGGCCGGGGCGAGCCGCGCGCGGATCTGGCCCGCGCCGCTCGGCGCGAGGCCGAGCGGCTGCGTGAGTCGGCGTGGCGGCTGAGCCAGTCCCTCTGATTGCGTGGGAACCCGGGCTAACATCCAGCCGCGATGAGGGTCCGCGCCGCGATGGGTGTGCCGGCCGCGGCTCTGCTGGCGGGCGCGCTGTCGAGCGCGGCGTCCCCGGCGGCGCTGGGCATCGCGAGCCGCCTGCCCCACCTGAGCGCCCGCGAGGCGCTCGCGCTGCAGCCCGACACCGGCGAGGTGATCTACGCGCGACATGCCGATCGCCGCGTGCCGATCGCCTCCACCACCAAGCTGATGACCGCGCTGCTAACGCTCGAGCGGGGCTCGCTGTCGCGCCGCTTGACCGTCGTTGCCTACCACGCGCTGCCCGCCGAGTCCACGGCCGGCCTTCGTCCCGGGGAGCGCCTGACCGTCCGCGATCTGCTGCGCGCGCTGCTGCTGGCCAGCGCCAACGAAGCCGCCGACACGTTGGCCCGCCGCCAGGCGCGATCGATCGGGGCCTTCGTGGCGCTCATGAACCGGCGCGCCCGGGCACTGCGGCTGACCTCCACCCACTACTCAAACCCGGTCGGCCTGGACGAGCGCGGCAACTACTCGAGTGCGGCCGACCTCCTCAAGCTCACGCGCGTGCTGATGACCGACCGCTTCTTCGCCCATACCGTCGCCCTACGTCGCGCCCGCCTGATCTCCGGTGCCCGCTCGCGCACGGTGGTCAACCGAAATACCCTGGTGCAGGACGTCTCCTATGTGCGGGGCGTCAAGACCGGCCACACGTTGGCCGCCGGGTACGTGCTGGTTGGCGCCGCCCGCCGCCACGGGGTCACGGTGCTCAGCGCCGTGCTCGGTGATCCCAGCGAGAAGGCGCGCAACGCGGACTCCCTGGCCCTGCTTCGCTACGGGCTCGGCCGCTACCGCCGGGTCGCCGTGTTGCGCCACGACCAGGTGCTGGCCCGCGTGGCGCTGCGCTTCCGCTCGGGGCAGACGGTGGCACTGGTTCCCCGTCACGCCGTCCGAGTGCTGGTGAGGGTCGGGCAGCGTCCCCAGATCCGCCTGGCGGGGATCCCCCACGAGCTGGACGGGCCACTGGCGCTGGGCGCGCGAGCGGGCAGCGCCAGCGTGAGTGTCGGGGGACGGGTGGTGGCGCGTGTGGACCTGGTGACCTCCAGGGCCCTCGCGGCCGCCTCACTGGGCCGGCGGCTGAGCAGCTACGTGTCGCGCCCGGGCACGCTACTGCTGCTGGGCGGGCTCGCGGGGTGTAGCCTGCTGCTGGTGGCGCTACGTCGCCGTGTGGCACGACGCGGGGCCGCCCTCGAGCATTCGAGAACCGGCTCCAGGACGACCGCATGATCATCACCGTCACCCTCAATGCGGCGATCGACAAGTCGCTCTCGGTGCCCAGCTTCCGCCTGGGGCGCCGGCACCGCACGGTGGAGCAGCACACCACCGCCGGTGGCAAGGGAGTCAACATCGCCCGGACGCTCAAGACCCTCGGCCAGCCCGTCGTGGCCACCGGCTTTGCCGGGGGGGCAACCGGCACCCAGGTGGTGGAGCTGCTGACCGAGGAGTCGATCCTGTCGGACTTCGTGCGCATCCGCGAGGAGTCGCGCACCAACATCTCCGTGCTCGACCCGACCAACGGTGAGCAGACCGAGATCAACCAGCGCGGACCGGCGATCTCGGCCAAGGAGATCGAGCTCTTTCAGGACAAGCTGCTCTACCTGGCGCGGGGCGCGGCGATCGTCGTCTTCGCCGGTTCGCTGCCCCGTTACGTCGACCCCGACCTCTATGCGTCGCTGATCCGCGAGCTGCACAAGCTCAACGTGGTGACGGTCATCGACACCGACGGCGATCCCTTGCGCCACGCGGTACGGGCCGAGCCAACCGTCGTTTCCCCCAACGTGCTCGAGGCCGAGGAGCTCGTGGGCCATGAGTTCAACGACGACGAGGATCGCTTCGTGGCGGTGCGCGAGATGGTGGCCCTGGGTGCCCGCGAGGCGATCATGACCGTGGACGACGGATGCTTCGCCCAGGTGCTCTGCGACGGAACGCCGCGCCTGCACCGGGTCTCGATAGAGCCCCGTGAGCCGGTGGCGCCGGTCGGGGCCGGAGACGCCTTCCTGGCCGGCTACGTGGCGGCCCGCTACATCGGCAGTCCCCCCGAGGAGTGCCTGCGTTTCGGCGTGGCGTGCGGGGCGGAGTCCACCCGCCGGCTCGGAGCGGGCCTGATCGAGCCCCGGGAGGTGCAGCGGCTGATGTCCGAGATCGTGGTGGAGCCGGTTCGGCTGGGCGCCGAGGTCGGCTGAGCGCCGCAAAGCCGCTGGGTGCGGCATTTTGCCTCGCCGGTGAGCCCCCGGGTCGTTGCTATTCTCGACAGGCCTTTGCCTGCCGTGTCGCCCCCGCTCCAAAGCCTGATGCCCGTGGTCTCTGAAGTGCCCTTTCGGCGCTGCGCCAGCGGGACCTTTTCGTCCGCCTCGACCCTTAGGATTCCCCAATGGAAGTAGAGATTGGACGTGGCAAGAAGGCTCGCCGGGCCTACGGCTTCGACGATGTGGCGATCGTCCCCTCGCGGCGCACGCGCGATCCCGACGACATCGACATCTCCTGGAAGCTCGGCGACTACCGCTTCGAGCTGCCCCTCCTGGCCTCGGCCATGGACGGCGTGGTATCGCCCGCTAGCGCGGGGATCATCGGGCGCCTCGGAGGCCTGGCCGTGCTCAACCTCGAGGGCATCTACACGCGCTACGCGGACGCCGAGGAGCAACTGGAGCGGATTGCCAGCCTGCCCTCCGAGCTGGCCACCCGCGAGATGCAGGACATCTATCAGGCTCCGGTGGTGCCGGAGCTGATCACTCAGCGCATCCGTGAGATCAAGGAGCAGGGTGTGCCGGTGGCGGCGTCGCTGACCCCCCAACGGGTGCTCAAGTACTACGAGCTCGCGCTCGAGGCCGGCCTGGACATCCTCGTCATCCAGGGGACGGTGGTATCGGGCGAGCACGTTTCCACGGTGTCAGAGCCGCTGAACCTCAAGGAGTTCATCCCCACCCTCCAGGTGCCGGTCGTCGTGGGCGGATGCGCCTCCTACCACACGGGCCTTCACCTCATGCGGACCGGTGCGGCAGGGGTGCTGGTGGGCGTCGGCCCTGGGGCGGCGTGCACTACGCGCGGGGTGCTGGGCATAGGGGTCCCGCAGGCCACCGCGATCGCCGACGTGGCCGCCGCGCGTTCGACGCACATGCTCGAGACCGGCGACTACTGCAAGGTCATCGCCGACGGAGGCATGCGCAACGGCGGCGACGTGGCCAAGGCGATCGCCTGCGGCGCCGACGCGGTGATGATCGGTTCACCGTTGGCCCGCGCGGTCGAGGCCCCAGGCCGCGGCTATCACTGGGGAATGGCCACCTTTCATCCCACCCTGCCGCGCGGAGCACGCGTGGCCACCGCCCAGAACGGCACGCTGGAGGAGATAGTCGTCGGCCCCGCCCGTGAGAACGACGGCACGTTCAACCTGATGGGTGGCCTGCGCACGTCGATGGCTACCTGTGGCTACAAGGACATCGCGGAGTTCAACCGCGCCGAGCTCATGGTGGCGCCTGCGTTGCAGACGGAGGGTAAGCAGCTCCAGCGCGACCAGGGCGTCGGCATGGGCTCCAACGGGAAGGTCGCCGTCCTCGTCAATGACTGACGGCGCGGTCCCCGGGCCGGCCCCCCGCCGATCGACGGCGGTTCTCCGATGAGCGTCGCCCCCGATGGGGTGGTCACCGCCGCGACCGCCGCCACCGAGCTCGTCGCCTCCGATCTGCGCGTGCCGCGCCCGCGCCGCACCGACGAGGTGGTCGTGCTCGACTACGGGGGCCAGTACTCGCAGCTGATCGCCCGACGGGTGCGTGAGTGCGGGGTGTTCTCCGAGCTGCTGCCCCACGATGTCGCGATCGAGGAGATCCAGCGCCGCGCCCCGCAAGGCCTGATCCTCTCCGGCGGGCCCGCATCGGTGTACGCCGAGGGCGCCCCGCGCCTGGACCGGCGGCTGCTCGAGCTGGGAGTCCCGGTCCTGGGCATCTGCTACGGGATGCAGCTGCTGGCCTCCGAGCTCGGAGGCCGCGTCGAAGCCGCCGAGGTGGGGGAGTTCGGGCGCTCCGAGCTGACGGTGCGCGAGGCCGGTCGCCTGCTCGACGGCCTGCCCGCCCAGCAGACGTGCTGGATGTCGCACCGCGACACGGTGTACAAGGCTCCGCCCGGGTTCATCGCCCTGGCCTCCTCCACGGGTTCACCCGTGGCCGCGCTGGAGAGCGCCGAGCAGGCGGTCTATGGGATCCAGTTTCACCCCGAGGTCGCCCACACCCCCTACGGGCAGGACATCCTCAAGCGCTTCCTGATCGACGTATGCGGCGCCGAGGCGGGCTGGTCGCCGGCCTCGATCGTGGAGGAGCAGATCGAGCGCGTACGCGCCCAGGTGGGAGACGGGGCGGTCATCTGCGGCCTGTCGGGCGGTGTCGACTCCTCGGTGGCGGCGCTGCTCGTGCATCGCGCCATCGGCGACCAGCTGACCTGCGTGTTCGTGGACCACGGGCTGATGCGAAAGAACGAGGGAGAGCAGGTCATCCACGCCTTCCGTGACACGTTCAAGGTGCCACTGGTGGCCGTCGACGCCGAGCAGCGCTTCCTGGACAAGCTGCGAGGCGTGTCTGACCCCGAGGCCAAGCGCAAGGCGATCGGTGCCGAGTTCATCCGCGTGTTCGAGGAGGAGGCGGCCAAGATCTCCGCCGTCCAGCCCGCTCGCTACCTCGTCCAGGGGACGCTGTACTCCGACGTCATCGAGTCCGGCGGCAGCGCCGGCGCGGCCACGATCAAGTCCCACCACAACGTGGGCGGGTTGCCCGAGGATCTCGAGTTCGACCTGGTGGAGCCGTTGCGCTCCCTGTTCAAGGACGAGGTCCGAGCGGTGGGCGCCGAACTGGGCCTGCCCGACCGATTGGTGTGGCGCCAGCCGTTCCCCGGACCGGGGTTGGCCATCCGCGTGGTCGGGGGCGAGGCCACCAAGGAGCGTCTGGATGTGCTCCGCGATGCCGACTACATCCTCCAGGACGAGATTCGCCGGGCGGGCCTGTACCGCGAGCTGTGGCAGTCCTTCTGCGTCCTGCCCGACATCCGCACGGTCGGCGTCCAGGGCGACGAGCGCACCTATGGCTACGTGGTGGTGGTGCGGGCCGTTACCTCCGACGACGCGATGACCGCCGACTGGGCCCGGCTGCCCTACGACCTGCTGGAGACCATCGCCTCCCGCATGATCAACGAGCTGCGCGAGGTCAACCGCGTGGTGCTCGACATCACCTCCAAGCCCCCGGGCACTATCGAGTGGGAATAGGGGCGATCAGCCCGGCCTCGCGCTTCCCTCTATCATGAGCATCCGGCCGCGCGGCGTGAGCGTGGCTTTTTTACCGCCATGAAGACCTATGTCGCCAAGCCCACCGAACGCGAGCGCAACTGGCTCGTGGTCGATGCCAACGGCAAGACGCTCGGCCGTCTGGCCACCCAGATCGCTGATGTTCTGCGGGGCAAGCGCAAGCCGGAGTACACGCCGCACGTCGACACCGGTGACTTCGTCGTGGTCATCAACGCCGAGAAGGTCGCGGTCACGGGCAACAAGCGAGCCGACAAGCGTTACTACCGGCACTCCGGCTACCCGGGCGGTCTGAAGGTGAGGACCTTCGAGGAGATGCTCGCCCGCCGGCCTGAGGAGATCATTCGCCGCGCCGTGCGCGGCATGATGCCCCGCAACCGCCTCGCGCGCAAGCAGCTGACCAAGCTCAAGATCTACGCCGGGCCCGAGCACCCCCACAAGGCCCAAAGACCCCAACCGATGGAGATCGAGACCTAGTGTTCGCAGAGACCCCACCCGAGGGCGAGCCGCGCGAGGACACCGCGGCGGCCGAGCAGCCCGATCCCACCCCGCCTCCTGCGGCGGCCGAATCGGCGCCCCAGGCCGACCCACCCGTCGCCGAGGAGCCTGAAGCGCCGTCGGCGGAGGAGCCTGAAGCGCCGTCGGCGGAGCAGCCGGCCGCCGAGGCCGAGCAGCCCGCCGCTGAGGCACCCGCTACCCCGGCCGCCGAGCCCGGACCGCAGGGCCCAGCCGCCGAAGCCCCAGCTCCGGAGCGTCCGGCCGTCCCCGGTGCCGATCTCGAGGTGGACATCGTCCCCGAGGGCATGGACCCGCTGGCCCGCGGGGAGCAGCCACCGGCCTACGCCGAAGAGGCCAGCTCCGATACGCCTGACCAACCGGAGGACAGCGACGACGCGGTTCCAGGTCCCATCGCCGCCGCGGCCATCGACCTGGCCGCGGGCGCCCGCTACAAGGCCACCGGCAAGCGCAAGACGGCGATCGCCCGCGTGATCCTGCGCCCGGGCAGCGGCACCTACACGATCAACGGCAAGCCGCTGGACGTCCACTTCCCGCGCCCGACGCTGCAGCGCAACATTCGCCAGCCGCTGGAGACCGTCGGCTACGAGGCGCGGATGGACGTGGTTGCCAATCTGCACGGTGGGGGCATCTCGTCCCAGGCCGGGGCCCTGCGCCACGGCATATCGCGTGCGCTGCTGGAGGCGGACCCCAACCTGCGCGGTGAGCTCAAGCGCCGCGGGTTTCTGACTCGCGACTCGCGCGTCAAGGAGCGCAAGAAGGCCGGCCTGAAGAAGGCCCGCAAGCGGCCCCAGTTCTCCAAGCGCTAGTCCGCTCCGTCATGGGGCGCAAGCTGTTTGGGACCGACGGCGTCCGCGGGGTCGCGGGATCGGTGCTCACGGCCGAGCTGGCGCTGGCGCTGGCTCGGGCCGCCACCGCGCAGTCACCGGCGTCGCGCCCCCAGGTGCTGGTCATCCGCGACACGCGGGAATCGGGCGAGATGTTGGAGGCGGCGATCGCCGCCGGGGCCACCGCCGCGGGCGGGGATGTGCTGCTGGGGGGAGTGCTGCCGACCCCGGCCGCCCCGCTGCTGATCGGCCGCTACCAGTTCGATCTCGCCGTGGTGCTGTCGGCATCGCACAATCCCTTTGCCGACAACGGCATCAAGTTCTTCGGCCCCGACCGCTTCAAGCTCACCGACGAGGCCGAGCTGAGCATCGAGGCCGAGGTCTCCCGTCACGCCGAGGATGGTTACGCGGTCATCGAGGGCGCCGACCTGCCGGCGCGCGGCATCGGGCGCATCCGCCAGCTGCACGGGACCCAGGAGGACTACCTGCGCGAGCTTCAGGTGCGCTTCGCCGAGCTTGACCTGACGGGCTGCCGTGTGCTGCTCGACTGCGCCCACGGCGCCACCTATCGCGTGGCTCCGGAGATCTTCCGGCGCCTGGGGGCCGACGTCACCGCCCACGCGGTCGAGCCCGACGGGCGCAACATCAACGATGGCTGTGGCTCCACCCACGTTCAGGCCCTGGCGGCGCAGGTCGTCGAGGGGGGCCACGACCTCGGCTTCGCCTTCGACGGCGACGGTGACCGCGTGCTGGCCGTCGACCGCCGCGGCGAGCTGGTCGACGGCGACGAGCTGCTGGCCCTGGCCGCCGTGCACCTGCGTGCGGGCGGCCGTCTGCCCGGGCCGGGCGTGGCGGTCACCGTCATGACCAACTACGGATTTCACCAGGCCATGGCGCGCGAGGGCATCGAGGTGGCCACCACGTCGGTGGGCGACCGCTACGTCCTCGAGGCCCTGCGCGAGCGTGGTTGGACCCTGGGCGGCGAGCAGTCTGGCCATGTCATCGAGATGGGGTTCGTGCCCTCCGGCGACGGGATCGCCAGCGCGCTGTTGACCCTAGAGGCCCTGGGCGGCGGCGACCTGGCTGACCGGGCGGCCATGGACAAGCTCCCCCAGCGACTGGTCAACGTGCGCGTGGCCGACCGCAACGCCCTCGAGCATGCCGAGGAGGTGCACGGCGCCGTGCGCGACGCCAACGGGCAGCTTGAGGGCCGCGGCCGGGTGCTCGTGCGACCGAGTGGCACCGAGCCGCTGGTGCGGGTGATGGTCGAGGCCCCGTCGGAGCTTGAGGCCGACGATATCTGCGGGCGCCTGGTCGAGCTCGTGACGGCGAAGCTGGGCTAACGCACCCCAAGCGAGCCCTAACCAGACACCTCCCGTGGGCGGGCGGGGCGCTGGTATCTTCGAAGTCGTGTGCGGAATCGTGGGATACGTCGGATCGCGGGCGGTCCAGCAGCTGCTGCTCGACGGCCTGAGCAAGCTCGAGTACCGCGGCTATGACAGCGCGGGCATCTCGGTCATCGCCGGTGACGAGATCGAGTCGTTGCGGGCGGTCGGCAACCTCATGGCGCTCAACGAGGCGCTGGAGCGCCGAGGTCTCGACGAGGGTGCCGTGGCGGTGGCGACCCGCCCCGCCACCACCGGGATCGGGCACACCCGTTGGGCTACGCACGGACGCGTCAGCGAGGAGAACGCCCACCCCCACTTCGACACCGCCGACCGCATCCACGTGGTGGTCAACGGCATCGTGGAGAACTACATGGCGCTCAAGCAGCGGCTGCTCGAGGAGGGCAGCGTGTTCACCTCCGAGACCGACGCCGAGGTGATCGCCCATCTGGTCGCCCACCACCACACCGGCGACCTGGTCGAGGCCGTGCGCCTGGCCTACTCCGAGCTGGAGGGTCACTACGCCTTCGTGGCCATGAGCGCCGACGAGCCCGAGCTGCTGGTGGGGGCGCGCAAGGAGTGCCCGCTGATCGTCGGTCGCGGCGAGGGCGAGCAGTTCATCGCCTCGGCCGTGCCGGCTTTCCTGGCCGAGACCCGCCGCGTCCAGTACGTGGCCAACGGCGAGCTTGTGGTCCTGCGTCCTGAGGGTGTACAGATCCTGACCCCGGACGGCGAGACCGTCGAGCGCGACGTCGAGGAGATCGACTGGGACGAGGAGACCGCCGAGAAGGGCGGCTATGAGACGTTCATGCTCAAGGAGATCCACGAGCAGGCCGACGCGGTTGCCGAGACGATCTTCGACCGCACGGTGCGCGAAGACGGCGTCGACCTGCACGAGGAGGGAGCGCTGGACGAGTGGATCCTGCGCGACGCCAAGCGGATCGTGATCGTCGCCTGCGGAACCTCCTACCACGCGGGCCTGATCGGTCGCTACGCGATCGAGGAGTGGGCGCGCATGCCGGTCGAGATGGACATCGCCTCCGAGTACCGCTACCGCAACCCGGTCGTCGGCCCCGGCGACCTAGTGGTGGGGATCTCCCAGTCCGGAGAGACCGCCGACACTCTGGCCGCCATGCGCCTGGCGCGCGAGCGCGGGGCGACCGTCCTGGCCGTCACCAACGTGATGGGCTCACAGGCCACCCGCGACGCCGACGGCGTGCTGTTCACGCGCGCGGGGCTGGAGGTTGGTGTGGCCGCCACCAAGACCTTCGTGTGTCAGGTCGCCGTGATGTACCTGCTCGGCCTGCGCCTGGCCGAGCTGCGGGGCACCCTCCCGCGCGAGCGCCTGGTCGCCCTGGTCTCCGAGCTCAAGCGCCTACCGCACTGCATCGAGACCCTGATGGAACACCTAGAGGCCGATGCCCAGGCCGCCGCCGAGCGCCACTGGCAGGCCGACTTCTTCCTGTATCTGGGCCGCCACGTCGGGCTTCCCATCGCGCTGGAGGGGGCGCTGAAGCTCAAGGAGATCTCCTACATCTCCACCGACGCCTACGCGGCGGGCGAGATGAAGCATGGTCCGATCGCGCTGCTCGACGAGAACACGCCCGTGGTGTGCGTGGCCACCAACTCGCCGGTCCTGGAGAAGGTCATCTCCAACATCCAGGAGGTGCGCGCCCGCGGCGCCCATGTGGTGGCCATCACCTCCGAGGGCAACTCCTCCGTCGGCCTCCACGCCGACGCCACCCTCGCGGTCCCGGCCATCGACTGGATGCTGCAACCCATCCTGGCCGTGATCCCGCTCCAGCTGCTGGCCTACTACATCGCTCGCCACCGCGGACTGAACGTAGATCAGCCACGCAACCTGGCCAAGACGGTCACCGTCGAGTAGGAGGAGGGGCTTCGGCCTTCGGCCTGCGCCTGGGGGCCGGGCGCGCCTGCAATACGATCGCGGTCGCGATGCACGGCGCCGGGATCGACCTGCTCGAGATCGACCGCCTGGAGCGGGCGCTGAAGCGCCGGCCCGGGCTGGCGCTACGGCTGTTCACCGAGGGCGAGCGGGCCTACTGCGCCTCGCGGGCGCGGCCCGGCCAGCATCTCGCCGCGCGCTTCTGTGCCAAGGAGGCGGTGGGCAAGGCGCTGGGGCTGGAGGTGTGGGGCCCGCGTGAGGTCGAGGTTCTGGGCGGCGGGTCGGCCACCGAGCTGGCGCTGCACGGACGCGTGGCCGAGCGGGCAGCGGCGCTGGGCGCCGCAGTGTCGCTGTCGCTCACCCACAACCGCGGTTCGGCCGCCGCGGTGGCGGTGCTGCGCTGATGGGCGCCGTGGCGGTGCCGCGCTGATGGGCCCCGCGGAGGTGCTGCGCTGATGGGCGGCGCGGAGGCGCTGCCGTCCTGGCTGGCGCCGCTGCCCGACGCCGGGCAGATGGCGGCGATCGACCGCTGGGCCATCGAGGAGCAGGGGATCCCGTCGCTCAATCTGATGGAGCGCGCGGGGGCCGGCGTGGCGGGGGTGGTGGACGAGCTGGTGGGTGAGGGGCCGGTGGCGGTCGTCTGCGGAAAGGGCAACAACGGCGGCGACGGCCTGGTGGTCTCGCGCTTGCTGGCCGGTGAGGGCCGCGAGGTCCGCACGCTGCTGGCGGCCGACCCCGACGAGCTGCGCGGGGACGCCCGGGTCAACCTCGAGCGCCTCGGGTCCTCGACGGTGCGGCCGTTTGGCGCCGACTCCCTGGCCGGGGCGGCGGTGGTGGTGGACGCGCTGCTCGGGACGGGCTCGGAGGGCGAGCCGCACGGACCCGTCGCGGAGGCGATCCGGGCGATCGGCGCGGTCGAGCGGCCGGTGGTGGCGGTGGACGTGCCCAGCGGCGTCAACGCGTCGACCGGCGAGGTGGCGGGCGTCGCCATCCGCGCGCGCGCCACCGTGACCTTCCACGCGGCCAAGCCGGGCCTGTGGATCGCTCCGGGCAAGTCTCATGCGGGCCAGGTGCGGGTGATCGACCTCGGCATCCCCGACAACGCCCCTCACACCGTCCAGGTCGGGCTGATCGACGGCGTCGTGCGCGAGCAGGTGCCCCACCGCCGCAGCGACAGCACGAAGTTCTCCAGCGGGCACGTGCTGGTGGTGGGAGGCTCCGCGGGCCTGACCGGGGCCCCGTCACTGGCGTGTGAGGCGGCCATGCGCGCCGGTGCCGGCTATGTCACCGCCTGCGTGCCCGCCTCGCTGCATCTGGTGTTCGAGGCGCGGCTGCTGGAGGTGATGACCCGCGCGCTGCCCGACGAGTCCGGTGCGCTCACCGAGGCGGGCGCCGACACGCTGCTCGTTGAGGCCGACCGCCGCGGCGGGGCGATGGTGCTGGGCCCCGGCCTGGGCACGCGCGAGGACACCCGGCGTCTGGCCCGGCGTCTGGCCGCCGAAGTACCGGGGCCGCTGGTCCTCGACGCCGACGGGCTCAACGCCCACGCCGGCGCGCTGGCCGACCTCGCCCGGCGCGGGCATGCCACCGTCCTGACCCCCCATGCGGGCGAGCTCGGGCGGCTGCTTGAGATCGACAGCGACGAGGTGCACCGCCACCGCCTGGCGCGGGTGCGCGACGCCGCACGCATGTCCGGGGCGATTGTCGTGCTCAAGGGAGACGACACGCTGGTGGCCGAGCCCGGCGGCCGCGTCGCCGTCAACCCTGGGGGAGCGCCTGCGCTGGCCACGGCCGGTACCGGCGACGTGCTTTCGGGGGTGGTTGGGGCGTTTCTGGCCCGTGGCGTCGATGCGTTCGCGGCCGCGTGCGCGGCGGTCTTCACCCACGGGCAGGCAGGACGTCTGGCGGCGCGCGAACGCTCGGCCGACGGGGTCATCGCCTCCGACGTGATCGCCGCCCTGCCGCTCGCCTTACGCGGCGAGCTCCGGCGCTAACCTCACTGTCGAATGCCAACCGTCGCCGAGATCATGCAGCGCGAGATCGTCACCGCCTCGCCTGAGGACACGGTTGAGTCGGTGATCGCGCTGCTGCATAGCCACGAGCTGCCCGGCGTGCCGGTGGTCAACGAAGGGGGGCGCTGTGTGGGGATCGTGACCGAGGCCGACCTGGTCATCTCCGAGGAGGGCTCGGACCTACACCTGCCCCACTACATCGAGCTCTTCGGGGGAGTGGTGTTCCTCGAGCCGTTGCGCCACTTTGAGGACCGACTGCACAAGGCCTTCGCCTCTCGTGTGTCGGACATGATGACCGCCGATCCGATCACCGTTGGCCCGGAGGCCAGCGTGCAGGAGGCAGCTCGGGTCATCGCCCAGGGGGGACACAACCGGCTGCCGGTGGTCGAGCACGGGCGGCTGGTGGGGCTGGTCACCCGCCTCGATGTCCTCGAGGCCCTCAGCGCCTAGATCCGGTGGGCGTGCGGGCGCTCGCGCGCGTCAACCTGGCGGCGATCGAGCGCAACTGCGGTCGCCTGCTGGGCGCCCTGCCGGAGCGCTCGGCGCTGGCCGCCGTGGTCAAGGCCGACGCCTATGGCCACGGCGCGGTTCCCGCTGCGCGGGCCGCTCTCGCCGGGGGCGCCAGCTGGCTGGCGGTGGCGGCGGCCGAGGAGGCGACCGAGCTGCGCCACGCCGGCATCGACGCGCGCCTACTGGTGATGGGGGCGCTGTCACCCGAGGAGCTCGAGGTGGCCCTGGACGCCGACGCCGACGTGGTTGCCTGGCGCGAGGACTTCGTCGCCGGCGTCAGTGCCCGGGGGAGCGGCCGGGTCCACGTCAAGCTTGACACCGGCATGGGCCGCCTCGGCACGCGCGATCCCGCCGAGGCCACGCGCGTGCTGGAAGCGGTCAACCGGGCTTCGGGCCTGACGGCCGCTGGCCTGATGACCCACTTCGCCACCGCCGACGACCGCCAGGACGCGTTCTTTGCCGAGCAGCTCGGGCGCTTCGCCGCCTGGGCGAACCCGCTCAAGCAGGTCGCCCCCGACCTGGTCTGCCACGCGGCCAACAGCGCCGCCGTGCTGCGCGACCCCGCGTCGCACTTCGACCTGGCCCGGTGCGGCGTGGGCATCTACGGACTGGATCCCTTTGGAGAGGATGCCGCCGCCCGAGAGCTGGAGGCGGCGCTGGAGCTGCACACCTATGTGGCCGAGGTCAAGCCGTGCGCCCCTGGCCAGAGCACCGGCTACGGGCGCACGTTCATCGCTCGTGAACCCACCACGCTCGGGATCCTGCCGATCGGCTACGGCGACGGCTGGCGCCGGGCCCTGAGCAACGACGCCGACGCGCTGATCGCCGGTCGCCGCCACGCGCTGGTGGGAACCGTGAGCATGGACAACGTGGCTGTCAACCTCGGCTCGGAGCCTGAGATCACCGTCGGCTCCCCGGCGGTGCTGATTGGCCGGCAGGGCTCTGAGCTGATCAGTGCCGAGGAGGTCGCACGTCGCCTGCAGACCATCAACTACGAGGTCACCTGCGGCCTGCTCCCGCGCGCACGACGCTGGTATCACCGTGACGGCCGGCCGCAGGACGGTCTCGCGTGACCGCGGTCCTCCCGAGCACCCGCACGGCGCTGGCGGGCGCCGAGGCCTGGCTGGTGGGCGGCGCCGTGCGCGACCGGCTGCTCGGCCGGGCCACCGACGACGTCGACCTGGTCGTCCGGGGGGACGTGGAGGCCGCCGCCCGCAGCGTGGCTCGGGCCCTGGGCGCGGCCGCGTTCGAGCTCTCGGGCGCCCATCGGGCCTGGCGGGTGGTGGCGCGTCGCGGCGGTGCCCAGATCGACTTGACCGCGCTGGCCGGCGACTCGCTCGAGGGCGACCTGGCCCAGCGCGACTTCACCGTCAATGCGATCGCCGAGCCCCTGGCCGGGGGGGAGCTCATCGACCCCCACGGAGGAGCCGAGGACCTCGCCTCCCGGCGCCTGCGGCTCGTCGGACCGGACAGCCTGCGTCGCGATCCCCTGCGGGTGCTGCGCCTGGCCCGGCTGGCGTGCGAGCTCGAGCTCGCGCCCGACCCCTCCGCGCTGGCGTGCGCACGCCGGTGGGCGCCCGCTCTGCAGGAGGTGGCCGCCGAGAGGGTGTTCTCAGAGCTCAAACGCATCGTGGCCTGCCCCCGCGCCCGCGCGGGATTTGAGCTGATGGAGCAAACCGGGGCCGCTGAGGTGGTCCTGCCCGAGCTGGTCGCCCTCCGAGGAATGGCCCAGAACCGCTACCACCACCTCGACGTCCACGACCACACGCTCGCGGTACTGGATGCGGTGATGGCCCTCGAGCGCGACCCGGGTGCGATGGTGGGCCCCGAGCACGCCGAGGCCATCCGGTCGCTGCTGGCCGAGCCGCTGGCCGACGGGCTCACACGCGGACAGGCGCTGCGTCTGGGGGCCCTGCTGCACGACGCGGCCAAGCCGCTGACGCGAGCGGTCGCCGCCGAGGGCCGGGTCGTCTTCCCGGGCCACGACGCGCGGGGGGCCGAGCTGTCGGTCGCCGTCCTAACCCGTCTGCGCGCCAGCGAGCGTCTGCGGACCCACGTGGCCGATCTCGCGCGCCACCACCTTCGCTTGGGCTTCCTGGTTCACCGGCGTCCGTTGAGCCGGCGCGAGATCTATCGCTACCTGCACACCTGCCAGCCCGTGGAGGTCGACGTGACACTGCTGTCGGTGGCCGACCGGCTGGCCACGCGGGGCGACAACGCGCCGGCGGCGATCGCCGCCCACCTCGAGCTCGCCCGCGAGCTGCTGGGAGAATGCCTGCGCTGGCGCGCCGGCGGGCGCCCGGTTCCGGTCATCCGGGGAGACGAGCTGGCCGACGCGCTGTCGCTGGCGCCCGGCCCGCAGCTCGGCCGCCTGCTGGCCGAGCTGGCCGAGGCGCAGTTCGCCGGGGAGCTGGCCGACCGCGGGGCGGCGATCGAGCTGGCCCGGCGAATGGCCAGCTCCGGTGGTGGCGACGAGCACTAGCGGTCCTCACTAGCCTTTCGCGGGTGCCGGGGCCCGACTGCATCTTCTGCCGGATCCTCACCGGAGAGCTCCCGGCCGAGGTGGTCGCCGAGGACGAGCGCACGGTGACCTTCATGGACATCCACCCGGCCACCCGGGGACACGTCCTGGTCATACCCCGTGCCCATGCCCAGGACCTGCACCACGTCTCGCCCGAGGACCTCGACGCCTGCGCCCGGGCCGCCCAGCGCGCCGCCCGGTCCGCGCGAGAGCGACTCGGTGCCGACGGCGTCAACCTGCTCAACGCGGCCGGGCCCGCGGCCTGGCAAACGGTGTTCCACTTCCACATCCACGTGATCCCGCGCTATGAGGGCGATCCCCTGCGCCTTCCGTGGGTCCCCGGGCCCGGGGACCCGGCGGAGATAGCCGCGGCGGCCGCCGAGCTGCGCGGATGACCTCGATGCGCCTGGAGCGAGACGGGCCCCTGGCCGTGCTGACCATCGACGCGCCGCCGCTGAACCTGTTCGATCGGGCCATGATCGACGCGCTCGCCCACGCGATATCCGCTATCGAGGCGCGACCTCCGCGTGGGCTGCTGATCCGCGCGGAGGGGCGCGCGGTGTCCGGCGGCGTGAACGTGAATCTCTTCGATGGTCTCAGCGCGGTCCAGGGACGCGCCCTGTGGACGGAGTTGCTCGAGCTCATCCACCGGGTGGAGGAGCTTCCTCTGCCGACGGTCTTCGCGGCTCACGCGCTGTGCCTCACCGCCGCCTTTGAGCTCTCGCTGGCCTGCGACCTGCTGCTGGCCGCGCGCTCGGCGCGCTTTGGCCTGGTGGAGACGGTGGTGGGCCTCACCCCCGCGATGGGCGGCACCCAGCGCCTGGCGGCGCGCGCCGGATCGGCCCGGGCCCGGGAGCTGGTGATGACCGGAGAGCTCTATGACGCCCAGACCCTCGAGCGCTGGAACGTCGTCAACCGGGTGCTCGACGACGACGGCTTCGACGACGCCGCGCGCGCCTTCGCACGAGCGCTGGCAGCCGGGCCGACCCGCGCCCACGCGGCCACCAAGGCGATCGTGGCCGCGGCCCAGACCGGCGGTCCCCGGGCCGCCGACGAGATCGTTCCCGAGGTCGCCGGCGAGCTGTTCGCCACCGAGGACCTGCGCAATGCCGTGCGCTCGTTCTTAAGCGACGGCCCAGGTCACGCCGTCTATGAAGGCCACTGACGGCAAGGCCCGCGTGACCTGGGGCGCTGCGGGGTGGCGCAGCGTGCGCCTGGTCGTCCCGGCCGTGTTGAGCCTGGGCGCCGCGGCGGCGCTAGGCCCGGGCGCGCCAGCGACCGCCGCGGTGGCGGCGAAGGCGCGCCAGGCGCCCGCCCTCCGGCCCGACATCGTCATCTCCGAGGCTCACGACACGACCCACACCCGCCTCGATCTGCGCCGGGTGGCCTTTGGGCTGGCGCCCGACCACCGGCTGCGGGCCAGGATCTCGATGTTCTCCGCGTGGGCCAACAGCGATCTGTTCGCGGGCTCGGGGCCACCCGGCTCGGTCTGCCTGCGCCTGTGGAGCAGCGGGCACGCGCCGCTGGCCCCGGCCGACTACCTGGTCTGCGCGACGGTCGCCCCCGACGCCAAGACGCTGCACGGCGAGGTGCTGGCCAACCGCCGCGGGCTGGCCCGCCGCGTGGCCTCGGCCAACGTGGTGCGCCCCACCCCTCGCAGCGTGATCCTACGCTTCGGCCAGTCCGCCGTCGGGCGCCCGGCCCGATTGTCCTTCGCGGTCGAGTCCACCGTTCCGGGCTGCGTCACGGCCTCCTGCGTCGACGTGCTGCCCGAGGGACGGGTGGGCGTGCTGGTCCTGCGCCGGGGGCCGACCGCGCACGCCGGCCGGTAGCGCTGGACCGTCAGACGTCGGCGCGGCGCATGGCCCTCACGGCGAAGGCGCCGAAGAACAGGACCAGGCCGGCCACGGCCACCAGCGCCGGCCAGGTGCGCCCCCACGTCACCCCGGCCGGGTCTACGAAGCCCTGGCGCACGCCCTCGAGCACCTTGGTCACCGGATTGATCCGGGCCACGTCTGACAGCCAGCCGGTGAGCAGAGGCTGGGGCGCATAGGCGGTGGTGAACAGCACCGCGATGAACCCGCCGATCTGCATCAGCGGGGCGGCCTGCTGGGTGCGGAAGCGCAGGGCGAGCATGATCGCCCACAGCGCCATCGCGCAGGCCAGCGCCATCACCAGCAAGAAGGCGATCGCCAGACCCAGCACGCCGGGCCAGTGGACCCCCAGCATCAGGGCGATCGCGAGCAGGACGCTGGCCGGCAGCAGCGCGCGCAGCGACGCTGAGCCGACCATGCCGGCCAGCAGCACGGTGCGCGGAGTGGGGGACAGCAGCAGGCGGTCAAACCAGCCTGCCTCGATGTCCCGGGCCAGGTTGACCCCGGTGGCGGCGCCCGTGAAGCTCGCCCCCTGCAGGAAGCCGACCGGCACGATGAACGTGCGGAAGTCCGCTGCCGTAAATCCGGGCAGCCGCGAGGCGCGCCCGAACACCGCCGCCAGTCCGAGCATGAAGATGGTCGGGGCCAGCACGCCCGGTACCGCGGCGCCCGGCACGCGCAGGACCTCGTTCAACGCGCGGCGCATGAGCGCAGCGGCGACGCGCAGCGAGGCGATCACGTGTCGCCCAGCCTTCCCCGCAGCGCGACCACCGACAGGGCGATGGCCACGACGGCGATCCCCGTTGCCGCCAGCAGGCCGTCGACGGCGCGGCTGAGCGAGATCGAGTCGATGATTGGGTTGCGCAGGCCGTCGGCGATGTAGCTGAGCGGGTTGTAGGCGGCGACCGCGTCGGCGGGAGAGGACAGCAGCTTCTCCGGAAAGAAAGCGCTGGAGATGAACAGCACCACGAAGACGATCGGGAAGATCCCCTGGACCGTCGAGGCGTTGCGTGCCCGCAGCGCGATCATCACGCCCAGCGCCCCGAAGCCCAGTCCGGCCACGCAGGCGATGGCCAGCACCACCGCCACCCCGGGCACGCCCGCCTGGATGTGGGCACCGAAGATCAGTCCCAGCCCCAGGAAGTACAGGGCCTGGCCGACCGACAGCACGCCGGTGGCCAGCACCCGCCCCAACACGATCGAGATCCGGGGGATCGGGGCGGCCACCAGGCGCTCGAAGAACCCGCCCTCGATCTCCAGCGCGGTGGCGATGCCGGCGCTGACCCCGCCCAGCATCAGCGACTGCGTCAGCGCCGCCCCGAGCTGGAAGTCCAAGAACCCGTGCACGTGGGGGAAACCGGGCAGCGCCGTGGTGCGGCTCAGCCCACCCACGTTGACGGCGAGCATCAGCGACGGAAAGACCACCAGCGGCGCCAGGAACTGCGGTCGGCGCAACGAGTTGCGAAGCGCCCGGCGAGCCAGGGCCGAGACGGTCGAGCCCAGCCCCGGCGCCGCACCCTCAGCCGCGGCCATCGTCACCGGCCGCCGTGGCGGCCGCCTCCTCAGGCTGCTGGCTGGCGCCCTCCAGATGGCGTCCGGTCTTGGCCACGAAGACATCGTCCAGGCTGGGTTCCACCAGCTGCAGGGAAGCCACATGGAGCCCGGCCTCATCCAGCGCCCGCACCACCGGGGCGAGGTCGGCGGCGCCACGCTGCACCCGCAGCGACAGCTGGCAGTCGGGGGTGGGGGGCTCCAGCGTGCCGAAGCCCTCGAGCACCGGCCGGGCGGCGGCGGGATCCGAGCTCTCGGTCAGCGTGATCTCCAGATGTGGGCGCCCGACCTCGGCCTTGAGCTCGGCCGGGGTGCCCTCGGCCACCAGACGTCCCGCGCTGATGATGGCCAGGCGGTCGGCGAGCTGGTCGGCCTCCTCCAGGTACTGCGTGGTCAAGAACACGGTCGTGCCCTCGTCCTTGAGACGGCGCACCTCCTCCCACAGCGTCAGGCGCGAGACCGGATCCAGTCCCGTGGTCGGCTCGTCGAGGAACAGCACGCCGGGCTCGTGGATCAGGGCCATGGCCAGATCCAACCGGCGGCGCATGCCACCGGAGTAGGTGCCCACGCGCCGGTCGCGGGCCTCGGTGAGCCCGACCCGCTCGAGCAGAGTGTCGGCCCGGTCGCGCACCGACCGGGGGGCGATGCCGTGCAGGGTGGCCTGCAGCTCGATCAGCTCGCGCCCGGTCATCAGCTGGTCCAGGGCGGCTTCCTGCAGGGCCACGCCGATGCGCTGACGCACCCGGGCCGGCTGCTCGGCGACATCGAAGCC
Organism: Solirubrobacteraceae bacterium; assembly: GCA_036252775.1. Classification (GTDB taxonomy): domain Bacteria; phylum Actinomycetota; class Thermoleophilia; order Solirubrobacterales; family Solirubrobacteraceae; genus DASYID01. The sequence continues at coordinate 13,333 of DASYID010000091.1, read as the reverse complement.
GGCCACCCGGGCGCGGCCTCCGGTGGGGCGAAGCAGAGTGACCAGCATTCGCACGGTGGTGGTCTTGCCGGCCCCGTTGGGTCCGAGGAACCCGAAGACCTCGCCCCCCTCCACCGCCAGGTCGATCCCGGCGACGGCCTTCAGGCCCCCTTTGAACTCTCCTTCGAGCCCCTCGGCCTCGATCGCTGGCATCGGGGGAGTCTATTCGGGCGGCCGCCGGCCACCCGGGCGGATCTGGCACGCGGTCAGGCCGCTACAACGGCCGCTGGTTGGTGTTCAATGGCCATATGAAACAACGGTTCATGACGATCAGCACAAGCATTGGCGCCGCCGCCGTGCTCAGTCTGGGCGGCCCCGGGGCCGCCGCCGCGCGGGTCACCGAGATCGGCAAACCCGCCGTCGCCGCGGTGCCCAGCTGCCCCACCAGCCCGTGCCTGGCCGTCAGCCGCACCACCGGCTTTCAGGCCAAGGTCGGCACCAGTCGTGGACTATTCACGGTGCCCCGCGACGGCAAGATCGTCGCCTGGACGATCAGCCTGGGCAAGCCCACGCGCAAGCAGATCACCTTTTTCAACACCAACGAGGGCGGTGCGGCCTCGGCCGGCATCACCATCCTGCGCCCCGGCAAGCATCTCGTCTATCGCGTCGTCGACAACAGCCCGCTGGTCGCCCTGACGCCGTACTTCGGGCTCACCGCCCAGTTCCCGCTGGACCGGACGCTGGCCGTCAAGCGGGGATGGGTGGTCGCCCTGACCGTTCCGACCTGGGCCCCGGCCCTGGCCGTGGGCTTTCGCAACGACACCTCCTGGCGTGCCAGCCGGGCCAAATCCAAGTGCAACGACACGACCACCCAGAGCGCCCAGCAGCGAAACGGCACCCTGATCCAGTTCTACTGCCTATACCGCACGGCGCGCCTGACCTACAGCGCCACGCTGATCTCGACTCCCTAACCGACGCTCGGGGGCGCGGCTTGGGCTAGTGCCCGCCGGTGCCGACCGGGGGCGCTTGGGCTAGCAGGCGCCGGTGTTCTGCTGGCAGAAGTTCTGAAACTGCTTGCCGCCGGTGCCCCCGGCCGAGGCTCCGCCGGTGTTGGTCGAGGGTGTGCGGCGGCGGGTCGAGCCGCCGCTGGAGGTGCCGCCCGAGCTGCCCGAGCCGCCCGCCGCCGCCCCTCCCGTACCGGCGCCCGACGAACCCGAACCGGTGCCGCCGGAGCCCGAGCCACCCGAGCTCGAGCCTGCGCTGGTGCCGCCGGTTGCGCCCCCCGACGTGCTGGCTCCGCTGGCGGTGGTGGAGGCGGTGGTGCTGGCCGCGGTCGAGGCGCCGGTGCTCGTCTGATCGAGAGCCGAGGCCCCATTGGGGGCGGTGATGTCGGGGGTGGCCCGCGGCGCGACGTCGCTGCCCGAAGATCCGCCCCCGCACGCCGCCAGACCCAGACACAGCAGCAGTGCCGACGCCGTCGCCAGGCCCGCGCGGACGGGGCGTGCGTTCACGGCGCGAGCGGCCCCATGCGCCGGCCGCAGTGCGGGCAGTCGTTGAGGTCGCGCTGGGCGAGCTGGTCACACCAGGAGCAGAAGCGCAGGTACTCGACCGCCCAGGGCAGCCGCGACGTCGAGGGGGCCAGGGGCAGCAGCTTGCCCACGACCTCCAGCGGCTGCCCGCTGTCGCGATCAACGTAGATCTGGTCGGGCTCGGCCTCCAGAATGGTCTCGCGTCCGGAGGGAGCGCGAAGTCGATAGCGCTGGCGGATCGACACGGCGCGGGGGACTCTAGCGGAGCTCCCGGCTAGGCTGACGCGCGTGCGCGTACTCATCTTCCACGGTTACCTGCTCGGAGGGACCGGCTCCAACGTCTACAACTCCAAGCTGGCCGAGGCCCTCGTGGGGCTAGGTCACGAGGTTCACCTGCTGTGCCAGGACCGGGCGCCCGAGCGGCTGGAGTTCGTGGACGCCTGGGGCGACTGGGATGCCGGCGAGCTGAGCGTGCAGACCCGCCGGGAGCCTGTCCGCTGCACGGTCTATCGCCCGAACATCGGCGGGCTGCTGCCCGTCTATGTCGCCGACCGCTACCAGGGAATCGAGGCCCGGCCGTTCGCCGATTGCAGCGACGAGGAGATCGAGCGCTACGTGGCGGCCAACGTGACGGCGGTGACCGAGGTGGTGTCGCGGGCCCAACCGGAGGTGGCGCTGGCCAACCACCTGATCATGGGGCCCCTGGTCCTGGCGCGGGCCCTCGGTGACGGGGTTCCCTATGCCGCCAAGGTTCACGGCAGCGCCCTGGAGTACACGGTCAAGCCTCACCGCGAGCGTTTCCTGGGGGCCGCACGCGAGGGCCTGGCCGGAGCGCGCACGGTTCTGGTCGGCTCGCGTCACACCGGGGAGAGCCTGTGGGCCGCCCTGGACGAGCCCGAGCTGCCACCGCGTACGCGGCTGGGGCCCCCGGGGGTGGACATCGAGCAGTTCGGGCCACGTGACCCCGCCCAGGCGGCGGACCAGCTGGCCGCCCTGACCCGCTCGCTGGCCGTGCCGCCCGACGCCGGTGGCGCCGGCGCCGGCGCGCCGGAGGGGGACGCCTTTGCCCGGGACGAGGCCGAGGCTGGCCGCGCGCTGGCGCGGCTTGACCTCGACCGCGATCGCCTGATCGCCTTCGTGGGCAAGCTGATCGTCAGCAAGGGGGTCGACCTACTCGCCGCGGCGTGGCCGCTGGTGCGATCAGAGGTGCCCGATGCCCGCCTCGTGGTGGTCGGCTTCGGGGCTTACCGCGAGGGCCTCGAGCGGCTGCTCGGCGCCCTGGCTCGCGGCGATCGCCCGGAGCTGTCGTCGGTCATCGACCAAGGCCGCGCGCTGGAGGGGGGGCCGGCCGCCCCGCTGGGCCTGTTGCGCGACTTCTTCGACGGCCCGCATGCCGACGCCCGCTACTGGGAAGCCGCGCGGGGACTGGGCGACAGCGTGGTGCTGACCGGGCGCATGGAGCACTCAGAGCTCGCCCACCTGCTACCCGCCTGCGAGGCCCAGGTGGTGCCCAGCACGTTTCCGGAGGCCTTCGGGATGGTGGCGGTCGAGGCCGCCGCCTGTGGAGCGATGCCGATCAGCGCCGAGCACTCGGGGCTGGCCGAGGTGTCGCGGGCCCTGGCCGGGGCCGTTCCCGACGCGGCCCCGTTTCTGTCCTTTGGCATCGGCCCCGGCGCCGTCGTCGAGCTGGCCCAGCGCATAACGGCGTGGCTGAGCTGCCCGGAGCCCCAGCGCTCGGAGATCCGCGCGGGCCTGGTGGGGACGGTGCGCGAGCGCTACTCCTGGCAGGGCGTCGCCCGGGGGGTCATCGCCGCCGGCCTGGGGGACACCGCCGAGCTCGCCGCGCCCGTGGCCTGAAACGGCCCTCGCGGCCGTCCCAGCGGGTGTTTTTCGACGCCGCGCTGGCGTCCGCCGCTCGGATAGAGTTCGCGCCGCCGATGCGCCCCATCACTGCCAAGCTCCTGCCCGCCCTGGGTGCCGCGGCCTGTGTGGTGGCACTCAGCGGGTGCGAGATCAAGCACTCAGACGACAACCTGATCGCGGGCAAACAGCTGTTCGTGGCCAAGTGCGGGTCCTGCCACACGCTCAGTCGGGCCGGAACCAAGGGCACGGTCGGGCCGGACCTGGACGCGGCCTTCGCCCGCGACCTCGGTGAGGGCTTCCAACGCGACACGGTGCGCGGGGTCGTGCACGCTCAGATCCTCAACCCGGGACGCGGTACCGCCATGCCCCCCAACCTGGTCACCGGCCAGAAGGCCAACGACGTGGCCGCCTACGTCGCGTTCGCCGCCGCGCGCTCGGGCCAGGACAGCGGTCTGCTCGCCGCCGCGGTCGCACCCGCGGGGGCGGGCAAGCCCGCCGTGGCCTCGGGCGGGAACCTGGAGATCGACGCCGACCCCAGCGGGCAGCTGGCCTACGTCACCAACAAGGCCAGCGCTCCGCCCGGCTCGCTGACGATCAAGATGAAGAACGGCTCCTCCACTCCGCACAACATCGCCCTGGAGGGCGCAGCCAGCGCCGCCGGGCCAGTCGTGCAGAGCGGTGGCGTGTCCTCCTTCCAGGTCACCCTCAAGCCGGGAACCTACACCTACTTCTGCCAGGTCCAGGGCCACCGCCAGGGCGGCATGTTGGGGACGCTGACCGTCAAGTAGCCGCGGCGCCACACGCAGCGGGCTGGTCAAGTAGCCGCCGCGCCACACGCAGCGGGCTGGGCCTACAGGGCGCGCGCGATCAGCACGGCGGCGATGACCACCACCGCCACCACCAGCACGTAGATCAGGAAACGAAACGCCTCGCCCTCTGAGTGCAGCGGGTTGATCACCGCGGGCGCCTAGAGGATGTACACCGAGGTGTAGACCACCAGCCACATCACGTCGACGAAGTGCCAGTAGATCCCCGGCACCTCGACACCGCGGTGCTCCTCGGGCGTGAAGTGCCCGCGGAAGGCGCGCACCGTCGTCATCAGCAGCAGGGTGAGGCCGATGAAGACGTGGGCCCCGTGCAGTCCGGTCAGCCCGTAGAAGATCGTGCCCTCGGCGTGGTCGTGGGGGGAGAAGCCGATGTTGGCGTACTCGTTGATCTGCACGAACAGGAACGTGGAGCCAAGCAGCAGGGTGGTCAGCATGCCCGCCCGCAGCCCGAAGCGGTTGTCGTGCTTGGCCGAGGTCTGCGCCCAGTGCATGGTCAGCGAGGAGGACACCAGGATGGCGGTGTTGACGCCCGCGACCAGAACGGGAAGCTTGTTGCCGGCAAACGGGAACCACGGGTCTCCCTGCACGACCCGGATGAAGAAGTAGGCCGTGAAGAAAGCTCCGAAGACCATCACCTCGGAGATGATGAAAAGGTACATCCCGAGCGTCTGGGGCTCTACGCGCGAGCTGCGGTTGGCCGCCGGCGGACCGTGGTGCTCGTCGTGGCCGTGGTCGTCGTGGCCTACGGCGATGCTGGCGGCCTCCATGCCGGCTACCTGGCCCCGCCCACGTGGGCCGGGCGCTCGGAGATCACGTGCTCGACCGGGCATGAGGTCGCTCGCCGAACCCGGTCGATGAGATTGGCGCGCAGCCAGCCCGAACGCGTGGCGGGCAACGTGGAGATGACGATGTCATCGACGCGGAAGGACTGCAGCGCGTTCATCGTCGCCGTGTAGGGGTCGGGATCGGCGATCATGCCGGCCGCCAACAGGCCGGCTCCCTTGAGCTGATCGAGCATCTGGCCCAGGCGTCCGCGGGCGGCCTGGGCGGCGCCTCCGCCACCACCCTCCTGGGGGACGATGACCACGAACAGATGGCTCTCGTCGCGGGCCTTGGACTGCAGATGCTCGAGCAGGTGCTCATCGGAGGCGGTGCGGTTGGCCACCACCAGGGTCACGCCGAAGGGCAGCCCTTCCTGCTCGAGATCGACGACGACATGCTCGACGGGCACGCCCGCGGCCTGCTCGATGCGCTCGACGAGGTCGCGCCGCATCCACCCCGACGACGCCATCGGATGAGTGGAGACGATGATCTCCCGGGGTGCGTACTCGGCCACGGCGTCCATCGTCGCCGTGTAGGGATCGGGGTCGCCCACCTCGCCGATAGCGCTGATCCCCTCCTCGCGCAGGAACGCACGCGCCAGGTCGACCCGCACCTGGGCGGCGTCGTAGACGGCGTCGTCGTAGATCACGTTGCCGTGACTGGGCGTGCCCCGGGGCACGCAGATGACGAAGCTGGTGTCCTCCTGGGCGCGGGCCCGCACGGCCTCGAGCAGGCCCCGGCCGCCAATCGTCTCGTTGGCCACGATCAGGACGCGCGCCACGGCCGTCCCTCTCTCATTGGGTGCTGGGCTGCGCGACGGTGCCCGCGGGGGTGGGCCGGACCTCGGCTCCTCCCTTGAACACGCCATGGACCGCGCCGGGGACGCCGTACTCGTACGGGCCGCCGACCACGGTGGGCAGCGAGTCGAAGTTGAAGATCGGCGGAGGCGAGGACACCTGCCACTCCAGGGTCAGGCCCCGCCACGGATTGGCCGGGGCGCGAACGCCCGTGCGCCAGCTCGAGACGATGTTGTAGAGGAACACCAACGTGCTGAGCCCGAGCACGAAGCTGGCCAGGGAGATGATCAGGTTCCAGTCGGCGTAGTTGGAGGTGTAGTCGGCCACTCGGCGGGGCATGCCGTCGATGCCGATCACGTGCATGGGGGCGAAGGTCAGGTTGAAGAAGATGAAGGTCAGCCAGAAGTGAATGCGCCCCAGGCGCTCGTCGAACATTCGCCCCGTCATCTTGGGAAACCAGTAGTAGACCCCGGCAAAGATGGTGAACAGCGACCCGCCGAACAGGACGTAATGGATGTGGGCCACGATGAAGTAGGTGTCTGACACGTGTATGTCGAACGGGATCATCGACAGCATCACCCCGCTGATCCCGCCCAGCGTGAACATGGTCAGAAAGCCCAGGGCGAACAGCATTGGCGTGTCCAGGCGCAGCACGCCTTTCCACAGCGTCGCCAGCCAGGAGAAGATCTTGATCCCGGTGGGCACGGCGATGATCGCGGTGGTGATCATCATCGGGATGCGGATCCAGGCCTGCATCCCGGAGGTGAACATGTGGTGGGCCCACACGGTGAAGCCGAGCACGACGATGGCCAGCAGCGAGAAGGCCATCATGCGATAGCCGAAGATCGGCTTGCGCGACTTGACGGCCAAGATCTCGGAGATGATCCCGAAGCCGGGCAGCATCATGATGTAGACCGCGGGGTGTGAGTAGAACCAGAAGACGTGCTGGTACATGAGCACGTCCCCGCCGTGGCCGGCGTTGAAGAAGTTGAAGCCCAGGCCGCGGTCCAACAGCACGAAGAACTGCGACGCGGCGATGAACGGCGTGGCGATCACCACCAGCAGCGAGGTGGCGAAGTTGGCCCAGACCAGTAGGGGCATGCGGAAGAAGCTCATGCCGGGCGCCCGCATGGTGATGATCGTGACCAGGAAGTTCAGCGCGGTGGCGATCGAGGACGCCCCGGCGAACTGAACGGCGATGGTGAAGAACGACTGCCCGAGCGGGGCGGTGTCCGACAGTGGCGCGTAGGCCGTCCAGCCAGAGGCGAACGAGCCGCCGGGGGCGAAGAAGCTGGCCAGCATCATCAGGCCCGCGATCGGCAGCAGCCAATAGGACAGGGCGTTGAGCCGAGGGAAGGCCATGTCCGGCGCACCGATCATCAGCGGCAGCACGAAGTTGGCCAGTCCGGCGAACACCGGAATGATGAACAGGAAGATCAGCAGCGAGGCGTGGACGGAGAACAGGCCGTTGAACGTATTGGCGTCCACGAACTGCGAGCCCGGCTGGGCCAGCTCGGCGCGCATCAGCATCGCCATCAGCCCCCCGACCAGCAGGAAGAAGAACGAGGTCACGGTGTACTGGATGCCGATGACCTTGTGGTCGGTGTTGACGCGGAAGTAGTCGCGCCAGCTGCGGGCTCCGTGGCCGGAGTGGTCCTCGGGCCGCGTGGGCCGTCCCGAGGCCCAATAGAACCAGTAGTCAAAGGCGCCCAGCCCGACCAGGAAGAACAGGGGCGCGGCGATCAACGCCACCTGGGTGACGGCAGCACCCTTGAACACCGGGTGCAGCTCCGACGTGGACCGCACCAGGGCCACCAAGCCGGCCGCGAAGGCCACACCGAGCGCGGCCATCAGGCCGGCGCGGTAGAAGCCGGGAGCGCGAACCTTGGCCACCATCAGCTTGCCTCCGTCGTCATTTCGCGGTCACCTTGGTCAGGTAGGCGACAAGCCCGTCCACCTGAGCCTTGCTAAGGGTACTGCCGAAGTTCTGGGGCATGACGCCCGACGGGTAGCCCGGGGCCAGGAAGGCGTTGGGAGCCGTGATCGACTCGCGGATGAACGCGTCGAGGGGCTTGCCCCGCCGCTTGGCGTCGGCGCCCAGGGTCTTGCCGAGGTCGGGGCCGACCGATGCGCTGGTGCCGGCGTCGGCCAGCGTATGGCACCCACCGCAGCCCGCACCCCCGGTGAACACCGTCTTGCCGGCCGCGGCCAGTGCTCCGGGGCCCGCCGAGGGAGACAGACCGGGGGCCTGGCGGCTCTTGAGCCACCGGGTGAACGCGGCCGGGGTGACGACGTGCACGGTCGAGCGCATGGTCGAGTGCCCGAGACCGCATAGCTCGGCGCAGATCAGGGGGTAATCCCCGATCCGGCTGGGGGTGGCACGCACGGTCGTGGTCTGACCGGGCACGGCATCGATCTGCACCCGGAAGGCCGGGACGAAGAAGGCGTGGATGACGTCCTTGGACTGAATCTTGAACTGCACCGGCTGGTCCTTGGGCAGGTAGAGCTCGGTCGACTGCATGGGCTGGCCGCCCGTGGCCGCCGCCGGATACTCAAACGACCACGCGAACTGCTGACTGGTGACGTTGATGTACATCTCGCGCCCCGCGGGCTTGCGCTCGACATCGGTCAGCACCACGTAGGCGTAGCTGCACAGGGAGATGAGCAGGACCGCGGGGAAGGCCGTCCACAGCACCTCCAGGCGGGTGTTGCCGTGGATGGGCGGGCCGTCCTTGGTCTCCTCTCCCGGACGCATCCGGAACTTCCACACCGAGAACAGGACAACGGTCACGACCAGCACGAACATCGGCACCGAGGCGACGATCAGGACGTCGTAGAGGGTGTCCACCCGGTGGGCCTGGGTGGAGGCCTGCTCGGGGAACCAGCGGATGCCCAGGCCGAGCGCGATGCCCAGCGCGGTGGCCACCACGGCCACCAGACCCGCCTGGACCAGGGGACGATTACGCATTCGGATGGCCTCGGCGCCGCATGTCGGCGCGGATCCTATTGAGTCTCTAGACGGGAAGGCTCAGGCGGCGGCTCGGACCTCAGGGACCTGGGACTCACCCCGATCGTGCGCGGCCTGGGGGCGGCGGGCAACGCTGCGGCGGAAGGCCGCCGGAGCCGAGCCGTGGTGGCGCCGGAACGCCTTGGCGAACTGGGCCGGCTGGCGGTAGCCGACCTGCCCGGCGATCTCGCGCACCGTCATCGGCCCGGACGCGAGCAGCTCGGCGGCTCGATCCATTCGCACCGCCGCCAGATGCTCGCGGAAGGTGGTCTGGCCCACCTCAGCAAATGAGCGCTGCAGCTGGCGACGCGAGCAGGCGACACGCCGGGCCACGTCGTTGAGCGAGAGCTCCGACGCGTAGTCGGCCTCGAGGATCGCCACCGCCTCGGCGAACAGGCTGGCCCGGTGGCGGATCGTGGCGTCGCGCTGGACCGGCCTGACGTGATCGTCGGCGGGCTGTCGGCGTTGGGGGTGAGAAGGGGGGAGGGGGGACATGGGCGGGGCTCAGGATGCGATACGCATGGCAATGCCCTGAGGATGCCGGTAGGGCACGACGGCTGGAAAAGCTGGCGCGTCCAAGCTCGTGAAAAATCGCCGACGGGGCTTGCGGTGACCGGCCCCAGGCCATAGATTGCGCCAATCGTTGCAAGTACCGAGGAGGCCAGATGAAGGTCCGCGACGGAATGAGCACCTCCGTGCTCACGGTCGGGCCCGGACACACCCTGCGCGAGGCCGCTCGCCTGATGTCCGGCAAGAGAGTGGGCGCCGCGGTGGTCATCGACCCCGATGCGGCGGGTCCAGCGATCATCACCGAGCGCGACCTGCTCGACTCGATCGGTGCCGGGCAGGATCCGGACACCGAGCTGGTCTCCGCCCACCTGACCGGCTCGCTCGTCTTCGCCTCGCCCGAATGGTCGCTGGAGGATGCGGCGGCCGCCATGGTCAAGGGAGGCTTCCGGCACCTCATCGTGGTCGACGGCGGCGAGATCTGCGGGGTGCTGTCGGTGCGGGACGTCGTGCGCTGCTGGACTGAGGACGGGGCGACATCAGACATGCCCGCCAACGCGGCGGCGTGAGGGCTGGCCGTCGGGGCCCCTGGGGGGCTGGCGGTCGCGGCCTGGGGGGCTGGCGGTCGGGAGTCTGAGGGGGCTGGCGGTGGCCTCGGCGGCTAGGCGGCCGGCGGTCGGGGCGTGTCCAGCGGCAACTCGTCGACCTCGGCACGCACCTCGCGGACCCAGCGCACGAGGCAGATCAGGGTGAGAACCCCTCCCGCGACGATCAGCGCGCCGGTGAGGGTTAGCCCGAGCAGCATCAGGGTGATCCCCACCGCGGTCAGCAGCGGCAGCAGGGAGGGCCCGGGGAGATGGATCTCCTCGCCGGCCGGCGGGACGTCCGGGTCCATGGGGCTCATGCCACGTACACCGCCGCGGCAACGAAGGTCAGCCCGAAGGTGGCCAGCGCAATCGCTCCGAGGATCAGGCCGGTGCGGAGGTTCTTGCGGGCCAGAATTCGAGTCATGAGCGTGAGCCTTTCGGTGTCATGAGGCCATCCTAGAGCTGGACGTCGGCCACCATCGACGCGAACAGCAGCGCCAGATAGGCCAGCGAGAACAGGTACAGCCGCAGCGCCGAGCGCCGGTCGGCGCGTCGCAGGAGCATGACCGCCCCGCCGACGAAGGCCAGTCCGAGGGTCATCGAGGCCACCAGGTAAAGCGCGCCGAAGCCACCGGCGCAGAACGGCAGCTGGGTCACGGCATAGAGCAGGATCGAGTAGAGCAGGATCTGGCGTCGCGTCTCGGGCTGGCCCCGCACGACGGGCAGCATCGGGATACCGACGCGCTTGTACTCGTCGGTCATCAGCAGGCTCAGGGCCCAGAAGTGCGGTGGGGTCCAGAAGAAGACGATGGCGAACAGGTACAGGGCAACCGGGGCCAGGTGGCCGGTCGCCGCGGCCCAGCCGACCAGCGGTGGCACCGCTCCGGCGGCGCCACCGATCACGATGTTCTGGGGCGTACGCCGCTTGAGCCAGATCGTGTAGACGAGCACATAGCCGAGGAAGCCGGCCAGGGCCAGGACGGCGGCCAGCAGGTTCACGGCGAGGGTCAGCTCCAGGAACGACAGCGCGGCCAGCGTCAGCCCGAAGATCAGCGCCGCGCGTGGGGCGACGCGGCCCGAGGGCACGGGCCGGTTGGCCGTGCGGGGCATGCTGGCGTCGATGTCGCGGTCCCAGTAATGGTTGACGGCCCCGGCTCCGCCCGCCGACAGATAGCCGCCCAGGCAGGTCAGCACGACCAGCGACAGGGAGGGGTCACCCGCCACGTACATGGTGGCGATCGTCGTCACCAGCAGCAGCGACTGGACCTTCGGCTTGGTCAGGACGACGTAGTCGGTCAGCAGTGTGCGCAGGGCGCCGATCGGCCGCGGGGCGGGCAGGGCCGCGACGGCGGCTGGCTCGTGAGCGCGGATGGGAGTGGGCTCCATCGAGGGCTCCTAGGCGGGAACGGCGGCGGTGGGAGCCGGCTGGGGGGCACTGCTGTCCTGGCCGCTCTGGCGCTGGACCTGGCGGCGGATGTCCTTCATAGGCTCGACCGAGCGCACCCGGGGGATGACGTCGAAGTTGTTGGCCGGCGGCGGTGAGGGAGTGAACCACTCGAGCGTGTTCGCGCGCCACGGGTCCGGTCCGGCCACGGCACCGCCGCGCAGGCTGCGCACCACGTTGAGCACCGTCACCAGCACCCCCAGGGCCAGGATGAAGCTGCCGACGGTCGAGATCTGGTTGTAGAGCTGCATGTGGCCGACGTCGGGATACTCATAGACGCGGCGCGGCATCCCGTCCAGCCCCAGTGAGTGCTGGATCAAGAAGGTGACATTGAAGCCGACGAACATCAGGCCGCAGGAGAGCCGGCCCAGCCCCTCCGACAGCATTCGGCCGGTCATCTTGGGAAACCAGAAGTAGATCCCGGCGAAGATCCCGAACACCGATCCGCCCACCAGGACGTAGTGGATGTGGGCGACCACGAAGTAGGTGTCCTCGAGCTGCCAGTCGACCGGGAAGATGGCCAGGAACACGCCAGAGATCCCGCCGATTACAAACATGGCGATGAAGCTCACGGCGAACAGCAGCGGGGTCTTGAGCTCGACCGCGCCGCGCCACAGCGTGGCAATCCAATTGAGGACCTTCACCCCGGTGGGCACGGCGATCAGGAAGGTCGACAGCATCACGAAGATCAGCACCACCAGGGGACTGGGGGTGGCGAACATGTGATGGGCCCAGGTGAGAAGGCCGAGGAAGGCGATCACCACGGTCGAGGTCGCGATCGCCTTGTAGCCGAAGATCGGCTTGCGCGCGAAGACCGGCAGGATCTCGGAGATGATCCCGAAGGCGGGCAGGATCATGATGTAGACCTCGGGGTGACCGAAGAACCAGAACAGGTGCTGCCACAGCATGGCCGACCCGTGCTGGGAGGGGTCGAAGAAGTGGGTCCCGTAGTGACGGTCGGTCAGCAGCATGGTGACCGCACCGGCAATCACGGGCATGGCCAGCACGATCAGGATCGAGGTGGTCAGGACCGCCCACACGAACAGAGGCAGCCGACCCCAACCCATGCCCGGGGCGCGCATGTTGGCGATCGTGGCGTACAGGTTGATCGCGCCCAGAATCGAGGACAGGCCCGTCAGGTGAATCAAGAAGATCCACGCGTCCGTCCCTCCGCCGGGGAGATAAGCGGTGCTCGTCAACGGCGCGTAGGAGGTCCATCCGGCCTCCGGCGGCGTGAAGAACAGCGAGCTGTAGAAGACCACCCCGCCGCACAGCAACAGCCAGTAGGACAGCGCGTTGAGCCGCGGGAAGGCCATGTCGCGGGCGCCGATCATCAGCGGCACGAAGTAGTTGGCCAGGCCCGCCAGCATCGGCATCACGAACAGGAAGATCATCGTCGTGCCGTGCATCGTGAACAGCTGGTTGAAGGTCTCGGGGGTGACCAGCGTGCCGTGCGCGGTGACCAGCTGCAGGCGGATCAGCAGAGCCTCGACCCCGCCCAGCAGGAAGAACACGAACGTGGTGACGATGTAGAGGATCCCGATCCGCTTGTGATCGGTGGTGCTCAGCCAGCTCGTCCAGCCCCGCGCGGGTCGCTCGACGCGGTGGGAGACGACCTGGGGGGTGCTGATGACGTGTTCGGCGGTGGCCATGGTGGGGCGGGCTCCTACGGCTGTTGGACGGAGGCGGCGCCCGTCTGGGCGTTGAGCTTGGCGCGCGAGGCGGCAGCGGCCTTGTTGGCGGCATCGATGTCGGTGCGCCGCCGGGCCAGCCACGCCTCGAACTGCGCGGGCGTCACCGCCCGGACGGCAGCGACCATGTCGGCGTGGTTGCGCCCGCACAGCTCGGCGCAGCGACCGGCGTACAGGCCGGCCTTATGGATCAGAAACCACGTGTGGTTGGTGTAGCCGGGTACGGCATCGAACTTGCCGCCGAGCTCGGGGATCCACCACGAGTGCGCGACGTCCTGGG
>DASYID010000090.1:0-3888 GCA_036252775.1 Solirubrobacteraceae bacterium | reverse complement strand
GGTGCTGTTGGCGCGGCGCATGAACGGGGGAAGGTTGGCGACCGCGTCGGCCAGGGCGGTCTTCTGGCGGCCGATGGCGGTCGTCGTGTTGGCCAGGTTGTCGACCAGCCCAGCCAGCTGATCCTGCTTGGCCGCCACGTCGGTGACGAAGCGGGCGTTGGTGGAGATGAAACGGTTGAGCACAGACTTGTCCCGACCGAGCTCTGAGAACAGGCGCGTCGAGCTGGCCAGCGTCGGGCTCAGGTAAAGAAATCCGGCGTTGGCGTTGGCGGCCTCGCCGGCGTAGGTGCGACCGAAGCCCTGGATCAGCGACGACAGGGCCTTTCGCTCCTTGGGCCCGAAGACGTTGAACAGCTGATCGAGGTCCACCGCCGAGGCCGTGTGGGCGGTGTCGATGACCGCGTTGTCCTGAAGCTGGGGGGCGCTGTCAGCGGGCAGCTGCAGGTCGATGTAGCGGTTGGCGATCCCCGACAGAGAGGCCTGGCGTATGACCGCCTGGGTGCCCTGATGCAGGGGGACGAAGGGCCCGTTGACCTTGAAGGTGATCTCCGCCTGGCCGTCGGGGGTCAGAGCGATGGACGAGATCTTGCCGACGGGCGTGCCCGAAACCTGGACCAGGTTGCCCTTGACCAGCTGCGACGCGTTCTGAAACACCGCCCGGTAGGTGTGATCGCTGCCCCCGGATCCAACCAGCAGGATCACGATGGCGGCAGCCGCAACCGTTACCGCGGCGAGCGCGATGATCCTCCCGATCAGCCTCGAGTTACGCACTCCGCGATCTCCCCAATTTCTTCCGCCGGCTCCCCGCCGGTACGCAAATGTCGGGCGACGCTAGCAAGCGGCGTCAAACAGTGTCAATTGTGAACTACTCAAGCCGTGAGCTTCGCGCGGGTCCCGACGAGCCCTGCGTGAGCCGGCTGGCATCCTCTGAGGCATGATCGCGGCGACGCCGGAGTCCAGGGGACGCGGGGGTTGGTTCGCCGCGTTGTGCGGGCTGGCTTTAGCCCTGACCCTGGCCTTTCTGGCGTTGCCGGTGGTCGCCGTGCTCACCGACGTAGCGCCCGGTCGACTGCTGTCCGCGCTCGGTGACGCCAGCGCGCGCGATGCGCTGGCGCTCAGCCTCCAGACCACCGCGGTCGCCCTGGCGGTGATCGTGCTCGCGGGAACACCGACGGCCTACCTGCTGGCCACGCGGCGCTTTCGTGGGCGGGCGCTGGCCCTGTCGCTGGTGGAGCTGCCGCTGGTCATGCCGCCGGCTGTGGCCGGCATCGGCCTGCTGGCCGCGCTCGGCCCGCGGGGTCTGCTCGGTCCCACCCTGGCCCAAGCCGACATCAGCCTGGTGCTCAGTACGGCCGGGGTCGTGGTGGCGCTGACCTTCGTGGCCAGTCCGTTCTACGTGCGCCAGGCGATCGTCTCCTTTGAGGCCGTCGACAGGCGTCTGTTGGAGGCGGCCCGGACCCTGGGGGCCTCGCCGGCCCGCACGTTCGCCCGGGTAGCCGTCCCGATGGCGGTGCGCGGCCTGGCGGCGGGAGCCGCGCTGGCCTGGGCGCGGGCCATCGGTGAGTTCGGGGCCACGCTGATGTTCGCCGGCAGCCTGCGGGGCGTCACGCAGACCGCGCCGCTGGCCATCTATGAGCGCTTCGGCACCGACCTGGCCGGGGCGTTGGCCCTGTCGGCGGTGCTGCTGGGCATCAGCGCTGCGCTGCTGATCGGCGTGAAGCTGGCCACCGGCGGTCATGCTCAGCGCTGAGCTGGCCCTGCACCGGGGCGAGCTCGAGCTGGACGTGTCCATCGCCATGGACTCGGGGTGCCTGGCCCTGACGGGGCCGTCGGGCGCGGGCAAGACGACGCTGCTACGGATCGTGGCCGGCCTGCTGGCTGCGGATCGCGGCTTCGTGCGCTGCGGGAGCGACACCTGGCTGGACACCGAGGCCGGCCGCGACCTGCCCGCCGAGCAGCGCCGTTGCGGGGTGGTGTTTGAGGACTACGCCCTGTTCCCCCATCTGTCCGCCTGGCGCAACGTCGCCTTCGGCCTGCGGGCCAGCCGCACTGCCCGCCGCCAGCGGGCTATGGCCCTGCTCGATCGCTTCGGCCTGGCCGAGCGGGCGCACGCCCGTCCCGCACAGCTGTCGGGGGGCGAGCGCCAGCGGGTGGCGCTGGCCCGCGCCCTGGCCTGCGACCCGCAGCTGCTGCTGCTCGATGAGCCGCTGTCGGCCCTCGATCCCGCCACGCGCGGGCGGGCGGCGACCGAGCTGGGCGGCGTCCTGCGCTCCAGCGGCCTGCCCTGCCTGCTGGTCACCCACGCCTTCGCGGAGGCCGCGGCGCTCGGGGACGAGGTGGCGGCCATGGAGGACGGGCGCATCGTTCAGCAGGGGTCAGCGGCCGCCCTCGCTGCCACCCCGGCCTCGGCCTTCGTCGCCGACCTGTCCGGCGCCGTGGTGCTGGGCGGAGTTGCCTCACCCGGCCCCGACGGCCTGACCGCCGTCACGCTGGATGGCGGTGCCACGATCCTCAGCACCGACATGGCCTCAGGCCCGGTGGCCGCCAGCGTCCACCCCTCGGAGATCGTGATAGAGCGCCCTGCCGGTTCGGCCCCCCCGAACCAGAGCTCGGCGCGCAACTCCCTACGCGCGCGGGTAATGAACCTGACTCCACTGGGCAACCGGGTGCGTGTGGCGCTCGAGTCCGTGGCGCCGCTGGCCGCCGAGCTGACGGCGGCCGCCGCCGCGGAGCTGCAGCTGACACCGGGCCTGGAGGTTCAGGCCAGCTGGAAGGCGACCGCCACCAGGCTGTCCGCGCGCTGAGGGCTCTCT
The DNA here is from genome assembly GCA_036252775.1 of Solirubrobacteraceae bacterium. Classification (GTDB taxonomy): domain Bacteria; phylum Actinomycetota; class Thermoleophilia; order Solirubrobacterales; family Solirubrobacteraceae; genus DASYID01. Next base: position 1,075 of record DASYID010000090.1, on the reverse strand, counting down.
CGGCCCCGCTGAGGGCCCGCCCGACCCCGTTTACAGAAGCTGGCCGATGGCGCGGCCCACGGCGACCGCCGCCAGCCCACCGAGCAGACTGACCACGAGGTTGGCCGCCGCCAGCCAGGCGCGGCCGTCCTCGGCCAGGCGCTGGGACTCAAGCATCCAGGTCGAGAACGTCGTGTAGGCACCCAGGCTGGCCGTCCCGGCGATGCGCAGCGTCTCCCCCGCTGCCCCCGCCCCCACCAGCAGCCCCAGCACCAGCGCCCCGCTGAGGTTGACCACGAGCGTCCCGATGGGTAACGGAGTCGGGCGCCGCCGGGTGATCCAGTGGTCGAGCCCAAACCGCGACAGTGCCCCGACGGCGCCCACCAGCCCCACGGCGACCCACCCCAGTGCGGTCACCGGCCCGCCTCCGAGCCGGTGACCGTCTCGGCTGCGCGCAGCCGGCCACGGGCCACCCTGCTGCCGACTCCAACCAGCGTGAGGCCCGCCCCCAGCGAACAGACCGCGTACAGCGCCGCCAGTGCCACCCGGCCCTCGTCGAGCATCTGCAGGAGCTCGAGCTGAACCGCCGAGAAGGTGGTCAACGCGCCGCAGAAGCCCGTTCCCCACAGCGGGCTGCCCACCACCGAGCGCGGGCTGCGTGCCGGTCCCCGGGTCACCGCGAGGCCCAGGACCAGCGCGCCCACGAGGTTCACGCCCAGCGTGGCCCAGGGCCACTGGCCCGGCGTCGGAGGCCACAGCTCGGCCAGTCCCACCCTCGCCAGCGTGCCCAGTGCCCCGCCCACCAGAATGGCGCGGCTCGGATGGCTTCGGTCGGGGGAAAGGGTCGGCATGCCCGGGGTGGGATTCGAACCCACATGCCCCCTGAGGGGCAGCCGATTTTAAGTCGGCCGCGTAAACCGTTCCGCCACCCGGGCCCGGAGGGGGCGCAGTCTAGGGCCCGCGGGCTTTGCAGAACCCCAACCAAACACCCATCCCACGCGCAACTTGGCCGCTGCTACGGTGTCGATGAGTCAACCGCTCTCGCGTTTTCCCGTGGAAGTATCCGCTCTAAGACATCCGGTCCTGCCGGGCCACA
>DASYID010000089.1:0-4084 GCA_036252775.1 Solirubrobacteraceae bacterium | reverse complement strand
ACGCGGCCGCCGGGAGCTTCGAGCTTGTCGTGGTGTGTGACCGCGCTGAACCAGAGCCGCAACGGGTCCGGGCCACGGTGGGCGCGCGTCGCTTCACGGTGCGGGTGGTGGAGGGCGCCGTCGCGGGCGCGTCCTGGTGATCGAAGCCGTTGAGCACCCTTTTCAGCACGCCGTAGTTCCCCAGGACCGGCACCACGATGCTCAGTTGCGGCTGATCGAGCACGGGGCAAGGATGGCACGGCGAGGTAAGCTCGCGCGCTCGTGCCGGCCCCGGTTGACCTGCGTTTCACGCCCGCCCGGGAGGAGGCGGAGCTGCGGGAATACCTGGGAGCTGACTTCGAGATGAGGCGGCTGCGGCATCATCGCGAGCAGCTTCAGGCCGAGTTCCGGGCCAGCCACGGTGAGGAGGCGTTCTACCGCGCTTCCGAGGGCTATCTCTACGACCTCACCGCCTTTGCGATGAGCGGTGTGAAGCTCCCCTACCTGCAGGAGCTGGTGCGGAGGATTCCGCCCGGGGCCCGGGTGCTGGACTTCGGCTGCGGGATCGGCTCCGATGGGCTGCTGCTGCTCGAGGCGGGCTACCGGGTCGAATTCGCCGAGTTCGACAATCCCAGCAGCCGCTATCTGCGCTGGCGCCTGCGCCGGCGTGGACTCCAGGCGCCGATCCACGATCTCGATGGCGAGGTCCCCGCAGGCTTCGACGCGGCGTACTCATTCGACGTGCTCGAGCATGTGTCCGATCCCTTGGCGCTACTCGGTCAGCTCGAGCGCCGGGCCAACCTGGTCGAGGTCAACCTCCTGGCCGGTGGCGATGATCAGGAGCCACTGCATCACCCGCTTCCGCTCGCGCGCCTGCTCGGGCACGTCGCGGGCCATCGGCTGCACTCCTATCGAGTTCTCCATGGGCGCTCACACCTCGTGCTCTACGACGCGGAGCCTGCCTCGTGGGGGGCTCGCCCCGGCAGCGTCCTGCGTGTGGTGGATGGCGCAGCGCGCTACTGGGGGACCCGTGGGCGGGCGGCGGCGCTCCACCGATTGGCGATCGCCCGCCGGCGTTTCGCCGAGGCGGACCGCGCCACTAGGCCGGCCCCCCCGGCGGTGCCGGCTGACGTTTACGACACCGACTACTTCCTGCACCGCAGCGCCGGCTCGCAGTCCTGGCACGGCTCCGATGGCGCCGCCCGCGACCCCCTGTACGACGGATCGCTCGAGCTTGCCCGCCTGCAACCCGGTGAGGCGGTTCTGGATCTGGGCACCGGCCGCGGCGAACTTCTGGTCGCCGCCGTGCAACGGGGCGCCAGCCGGGCCGTCGGGGTCGAATACTCGTCCGCCGCGGTCGCTCTGGCTCAGCAGACCCTGGCCCGCGCAGCGGTGGCAGACCAGGCACAGGTGATCCACGCCGACGTTCGGGAGCTTCCCGTGCCGAAGGGCAGCTTTGACCTGGTGACCCTCCTCGACGTGGTCGAACACTTGTCCCACGACGAGCTTGCCGCCACGTTGCGGGAGGCCCGTCGAGCGCTGCGACCGGGTGGGCGGATCTTCGTGCACACGTTCCCCACGCGCACGCTCTACGACGTCACCTATCGACTGCAGCGGGCCAGTCGGCCCGCGCGCCGTGAGCGCTGGCCGAGGAATCCCCGCAACCAGCTCGAGCGCACGATGCACATCAACGAGCAGAGCCTGGGCTCGCTGCGCTCCGCTCTGCGCGCGGCGGGGTTCGCCAACGTCAAGGTATTCCCCGGAGCGTGGATCTACACCGATTTTGTCCCCGACGCCGCGGCGAGGCGCGTCTATCACCGGCTGGCGCGAATCCCGTATCTACGACGGCTCGCGGTGGCCGACCTCTGGGCTGAGGGCGTTCGCCGGTAAGGACACAAGTTCACCCTCGAGGCCGCGCAACGATTGCCAGGTGCGGGTCGCCGAGCCAAGCGGCGGTCAGTGCGTCACGCCCCTCACGCGTGCGCAGCAGCCGCGGATCCCACCGCGGAGGTTGCCAGCCACGGCCGGGTGGGACGAACAGCAGCCGGGGGTCGCGCACCAGCTCGAACCCGGCCGCCTCGAGGATCCGCACCAGCCCTGCCTTGTTCGGATACCACCACCACGGGCGTCCGCGCCCGTCGATCCGCCCCAGCGGCAGGCGCGGGGCCCGCAGCGAGAGCGGGAGATCGATGCCGTCCACCAGCACGAGCTGGCCGGCGCACACGGCCCGCACCCGCTCAAGCGCGGCTACCGGATCACGAAGATGGACGAGCAGGCTTCCGACGTAGACCAGGTCAAAGCGCCCGAGCTCGTTCTCGTTCAGCTCGTAGACGCTGCGGTCCAGCCGCTGCACGTTGGAGCCAAGGGCGCAGGCGGCGATCTCGAAGCCCTCACCACCTGACATCCGGTTGGCCAGTACGGCGATCGTCGACTCGTCGCTGTCGGCCGGCCAGTCCCAGCGCCGCGGATCGAGCACGTCGACCGCGACCACCTCACTGGCGCCTCGGCGCTCGAGCTCGAACGCCCAGAAGCCGTTGAACGTGCCGACGTCGAGACAGCGCAAGCGATCCAGCCGGGCCGGGAGCGGCACTCGGTCGAGGATCGGGCGGTGATCCAGCCACCCCGGGGTGAGGATCCCGGGGCCCAGCTCCAGCGTGTGGTACCAGTCCAGCCCGGCGACCTGCTCCCGCAAGGAGCGACCCTCGATCAGCGCGCTGCGCTCGCTCACGGCACCCCCATCACGCCGCCGCTGGCCAGCACCGCGATGAGCGGCTCGAGCGTCGCCCGGTAGCGCGTGCCCGAGTCCGCGGTGAACACGATCGACGCCCCGAGGGCGACGGCCAAGACGCCGAACACCAGCGCCCTCCGGTGCCGGGCTCGCCAGAGACCCAGCAGGGCAAGCGGCAGCAGCAGGTAATAGATGTCCAGCCCCAGACCGGTGACAAAGCGGCTGCGGCCCTCGAACGGAACCTCGAACAGCGAGCGTGAGCGGTGGCGAACGTCCCACAACCGCGAGAGGCCATTCCAGAAGAACGCCTGTGGAAGCGACCCGGGATGCGCCGATATGTACGAGAGGGCTCGGTCCTGCAAACGGGCGTGTAGGTCAATATCGCTGAGCGGGTGGGCGGGGTTGAACAGGTCGGCCACGGACGGCGGATCAGGGCGCCAAGCGTACGGCCAAACCGGGTCATGGGCTGATTGCGCGTTGAACGTCCCGTAGGCGGCCGCGTCGGCGAGTGCCACGGGCACGAATCCATGCAGCACGACGGCGTTGCGGACCGTCCACGGTGCCACCACGAGCAGCGCCACCGCCGTCGCCACCGCGCTCAGCGCAACCCCCCGGCGCCAGCCCGCCGCCAGGCTCCAGGCCACGAGCGCGCCGGCGATCAGGAATACACTGCTCGGGCGCACCAGCAGGAGCAGTCCGAGCAGCACGCCGCAGGTGAGCGCGCGGCGGCGCGAGGGCGCTCCGGTGAGGATCACGATCAGGACGCCGAGGGTCAGGGGCGTCGCGATCGCCTCCGAGTAGAGCAGCTCCTCGTACTGCCATGCGAGCGGGTACAGCGCCACCGTGAAGGCAGCGACCACGGCCACGCGGGGGCCGAACAGCCGGCGGGCCAGCAACCAGCTGAGCCCGATCGTGATGGCCCCGAGCGGGACCTGCGCCAGCCTCACGATGAACGGGTGATGGCCGACGAGCGCGTACCAGAAGCCGACCCAGGCCGGGTACCCCGGCGGCTTCCACGCGCCGGCGTGGAGGATTCCGTAGGGCAGGTTCGTCCAGAACAGGTGCCCGTGGGCGATCAGCACCCCTTCGGAGTCGTACTCCAGTTCATCCCCCGCCAGGGCGACGTGCCGAGTGGCAAATACGTAGGCCAGCCGCACAGCGAGCCCCACGGCAACTGCCGCCACCAGCAGCCAGCGCTCTCGTCTGTCGCCCGGAAAGCTCACGATGCCGGCCGCGCCAGCGCGGGCGAGGCGTAGACGATGAACCCGCCGGCGGCGAACGCCGGTGGGTACCCGGCCAGGCAGCGCTGCCAGGGGGCGATCGCTGTCGGGGCGGATGGGTCCTGCTCCAGCACCACCCATCCCTCGCGAACCGTCC
>DASYID010000088.1:0-18670 GCA_036252775.1 Solirubrobacteraceae bacterium | reverse complement strand
AGCTCTTTCGGGGGGTAGGCTTCTCGCGTGGCTGCGCTCCACCTCTGGCAGCTGGTCTACACCGACCCCACCGACGGCGCCGGGCTCGGCTCCTTAGCTGACGTCCTCAGCTGGACCATCGCGATCGGCGGGGTGTACGGCGCCCTCCGCCTGCTCGTCCGCATCTTCTTCTACCGCCCGCGGCCGCGCGATACGCACTACATCCCGACCGAGGCGCCCCCGCCAGGGACAGCCCCAGCACCGCCCCCGCCGCCGGGCCCGTAGCAAAGGATCCGTCCGCTAGAAAGAGAACACTGGTCCCGTGGCCGGTGTGGCGACCACGGGACCAGTTCCCGAAACGGTAGGGCTTGTGACGGATGGCACAAGCGCTGGAGAGCGGACCTACTGGACCGACGCTGAGCTCTGGGCCGCCGCCGAGCTCGACGCCCACCGCCGCGGCGTCCGCTTCTACAGCAACCAGGCCAACAACCGCATCACGGCCTACCACCACCTCCGCAAGCGTCACGCCGCCGGCGGCGACGGCACCACCTCCACCACCCAGTACATCATCGACGCCTACGATGTCGGCCACGACCTCGCGGCCGTCAAGCGCAAGCGCGGCTCCGCCCAGCGCCAACTGCACGATCTCGCGCGCTGGGGAGCCATTGAGCTCAACGAGCATCGCTCCCCAAATGGCGCCGGCAAGTCGCTCGGACTGCGCTATAGGCTTCTCCCTGTGCCCCGGGAGGTCGCTAGACTCGCCGCGTCGCGCGGATGTAGCTCAGTTGGCTAGAGCGTCTGCTTGCCATGCAGAAGGTCGAGGGTTCGAGTCCCTTCATCCGCTTGGAAAGGCCCCGTAAATCGGGGCCTTTCTGTTTTCTGGGCCGCGGACCGGCGTGGACCGGTCGCGGTCGTCGGACGCCGGATACGTCTCGGTCCTGAGGCCCTGCTACGCCAGGTCACAGCCGTCAGCGTAAGGCTCAGAACGCCCGCACCGCAGCGTAGATGTTTCCAGGACGACCGTAAGCTTCGAGTGCGTAGCGTCCGGACGTACTCAGTTCGTGGGTGCAATCCGTATGTCCTTGCGGCGCGTTAGTGGGTTTGACGGTTCCATGCAGGTCAATTTGAAGGGTGTGCAGCCTTGCTCTGTCGCAGTAGCTGACCAATGCGCGTCCGCCGACTAAGGGCCGCGCCTGGACTGCGCTAACTGAGCGTCTGGTTAGACGGCGCTCCGTCCCTAGTCTCTCGCCGCGTAAGGTTGACTCGAACACGGGCGCCAGTTCGGTCACTCGCCCCGGGCGGCGCCTTTGAAAGATCAGCACCCCGCTGTGGGGGCCGGTCGGCACCAGCCAACTCCCGTAGGTCAGACCGGGATGCGCCGAGCCCATGCGCGCCAAGCGCATTCCCCTTGCGCCCTGCTGCTGGACCCCGCCGACGGGGTCCCCAAACATCTCGGGATCACCCGGCGCCGTGAACACCAGGCCGGCAAGCCCAAGGCCTCCGGAACCCGTCTGCAGGCGCGCAGCTACCACACCCGAATCGATGAAGTCGGCCGCGACGGGGCTCTCCCGCCACGTTCCGCCGTGGCTTCGCTGGAACAGCCTCAAACGCGACGACGCGGCCGGGAGCCGGTAGCTATCCGGGAGACCGGTTAAGGCAACGCTCGCGGTGCCTGAGTCATCAATAGTTAGGGAAACCGGCGGGACGGACTGGCCGAAGAGGCCCTCGCCAATGTCAACAACTTGGCCTACTCTCCCCGCGGAATCGATCGGCACCGCGAGAGCGTGGTCAGCATGCGATAGATCCGGCGGCTCAGTCACACCAACGAGCGTGACGAAACCTCCGAGCGGATCGGCAGCCACGGAGGCTTGCTCGAAGCTCAGCCTGGAACCAGACGGTAGACCGAGAACCTGCCTGCGGGGTTGGCGTCCGGTCGCAGGTAGGAAAACGGTGAGAATTCGCCGTCGATAGCGCAGAACTGCGGCCGCGGATCCGTTGGGAGCTATCGCGACCGACGCAAACTCCGGCTCGGGCCCGAGCAGATGCGTAGCGCCACGACGCCCGGATCTGGTGAGAGTCGTCGCACGCACGCGCCCCTTTGCGCTCCAAAGGACGACGGAGTGTCCTGAGGAGTTGATCGAGCTAGCCAAGAGTGCGGCTCTATGTCCAAAACGCAGCGGGCGACTCCACGTCCTAGACGATGAAGCCGCCGCGACAGATGTCACCTCGCCAACGCCGAGGACGGCTGCGGACACCGTGACGAGGAGTAGGACGCGCGCCAGGCTCCCTCTCGTTGGCGTAAACAGCTGGCACATGACCCACCCTTCTCAGCCGGCGTCTCGTACTGGCTTTCCTGCCTCCTTCCATGCGTTGAAGCCGCCGCTCATGTGCGCGACACGCTCGTAACCGAGATCCTGCAGCGTGGCTGCTGCGAGAGCTGAGCGCCCACCGGATGCGCAGTGAAGGATGATTCGACGAGAGGGCTGAAACTCGTCTCTGTGGGAGGGACTCGTTGGATCTGCCCAGAACTCAAGCATGCCGCGCGGTGCCTCGACGGCTCCGGCAATCACCCCGTTCTCCGCGCGTTCGTTGGGTTCACGGATGTCCACCAGCAGTACGTCTTCCCCTTCCAACTCCCCCGCCGTCTCATCAACGCTCAGGTTCTCCACCCGCTTCTTGGCTTCGGCGACCAGCTCCGCGGCTGTTGGCATCGATCCTCCTTCGTCGCTGACTGGCACTCGAGTTGCGTGGCGAGTATCAACGACGGTTCGCCTGGCCGCAAGGCGCTTGCGCCGCTCGCGATCGAATCTGCTCGCCGGCCCCTAATCCGGTCACAGCACCACCTGGATTTGGGTCATCATGGCTAGTAGACCGACGAACTCCAGACTCACAGGAGAATGCGCCATGCCCTACACCGTGGATTTCAATGCCATCTCGACCGTCGGTCTGGAGTCCTCACCCGTCGCCGACGCGCTCGCTGGGCTGCGGGCACACGAGGCCCGCTACTTCAAGAACAGGTACGACCATGTCTTCACGGTCGAGCCGGCAAGCAACGCCCAGACGACCATCGACTGGGTGCACCGGATCCTCGAGGAGGAACGCGGCATAGTCATCTCGTCTCGCCCGCTCGAGGCTACGGCGTTCCAGGTCGAGAACATCCGAATCGCCTACGTCTTCTACGAGAGCGGTCTGTCGATCAACGTGATGTACACCCTCGACGGTCCCAGCAAGCGGGCGGTCGGGTTCAAGCTCTCAGAAGGGATGGAAGTCCCCGCGGAGCTCGCCTCGCGGTTTAAGTTCGCGAGGCAGAAGTCGAAGCTCGCCGGAACCATCCGCGGTTCCTACTTCAACCTCAAGAACGAGTACTAAAGCGGCGAGATTTCCTGCACAGCTATGAGGCCCTCCCCTCGATCGGGGATGTGACCTGATCCTCCAGCGCGCGGCGGCAGCCCTCTGAGCAGAAGTAGCGCATCTGGCCCCCCACCCGCGCGGTCACCGCCCGGGCACGGTCGACTTTCATGCCGCAGACCGGGTCGGTCACCCCTCGGCGGATCGTCAGCCACATCAGGGCGGCGAAGATCACGAGGCCCACCACGTTCAGCGCCAGCTTGTAGTCGACGCGGACGGTCCCGAAGATGTCGGCTCGGCTGGGGCGGGCATGGGGGATCAGCCCCAGGGCGCCAAACAGTCCGTCCACGGCCAGCCCGGCCGCCACCATGGTCACGAGCATCAGGGCGGTGATGCCGGCGGTGAACCTCCAGCCGTAGTACTTGCGGTAGATAGCCAGGATCGGCAGGACGATCAGGTCGGCGAAGATGAACGCCATCACGCCGGCGAAGCTGATCCCGCCCGACCACAGCACGGCCGCCAGCGGGACGTTGCCCACCGAGCACACGAAGCTGAGCACCGCCACCAGCGGTCCGACGATCACGTTCTCGATCGTCTTCACCGGTCCCGCGGCGTCGGTGACGAACAGCCCGTTGAAGAAGTCATCGCCCAGCAGGCCGATGAAGCCGGCCAGGACAAAGCCGGTCACGATCTCCTTGTAGAGCATCTGCCAGTCGCCGCGGAAGTTGTGGGCGACGTCCGACCAGGCCGAGGCGGACACCAGTCGCTGGCGCCAGGTCAGCGCCCCTCCGGCCACGTTGTGCCGGTGCCCGGTGTCCGCCCCACCGGCGTGGTCTCGAGCCTGCTGTTCGACCTCTGGCGATACGAACAGGCGCAGCAGGATCCCCATGAGGACGATCATCACCAGGCCGCCGACGTACTCGGCGACGGCAAACTGCCAGCCGATCAGGACCCACAGCACCAGGCCGAGCTCCCACACGAGGTTGGTCGAGGCGAACTGAAAGGCCAGGGCTGCCCCCGCCGACGCGCCCTTCTCAAACAGCGACTTGGCGATCGCCACCGCCGCGTAGGAGCAGGACGAGGACGCCGCGCCGAGCCCGGTCGCCCGGGCGAGCGGCCAGGGGCCTGAGCCGGCCAGGGCAGACTCGATCCGCTGGCGCGGCACCCAGGCCTGCACGATGGCCGAGACCAGGAAGCCGAGCACCAGGGCCCACCACACCTCCCAGGCCATGAGCAAGGCGTTCTCCAGGCCGTCGGAGATCGTATTGACGATGCTCACGGGGCGTCCCGGCGCCCCAGAGACACGGGCGCCGAGGCCTCCAGCAGCCGGCGGCCCTCGTCGACCAGGGAGTACATGACCATCTTTCCCTCCTTGCGAGCCGACACCAGGCCCGCGGATTTGAGGACCTTCATGTGATGTGAGGTCAGGTTCTGAGCCCGCTCGGCGATCCACGACAGATCGCATACGCACAGCTCCCGGTCCTCGAGCAGGGCCATGGCCAGTCCCAGCCGGGTCGGATCACTGAGCGCCTGGTGCTGTCGCGCGAGCCGCGCCGCGGCCTCCGCATCCGGCCGAGCCCGTCGCAGAGCCTGCCCTTCCCGTCGGGAGATGTGAAGCAGTTCCCCGTGCTCTTCAGTCATACCTACATGCTAACAGATCTTGATATGACGCGGTCGGGCTGACTTCGACCTGGGGCTCACCCCCCGCCCTCGGCGGCATCCCGGAGGCTGAGGTGAACCGAGGCCAGGACTCCCAGCACGGCACCGAAGATGACCGTGAAGCGCGGGTTGGCCCCGGTGAACGTGGCCGTCGTCTCCACCACGAACAGACCGACGATCGTCACCCCTATGGCCAGGCCGAGCGACCGCAGCAGCGGATCAGCATGGGCTATCCAGACTCTGCGGGCGGCGCTCACGGCCCCGATCATCAGCGCGCCATAGCCGATCAGCCCGATCAGCCCGAGCTTGAGCCAGAACCACAGCGCGGCGAAGTGAACGTAGTCATGGCCCCCGACGTGCTCGGCCGGAAGCGGGTAGCGCGCGTGCCAGGGATTGGCCAGGCCCAGGCCGGTTATCGGCTGGTCGCGCAGCTCAGCGAGCACGTTTCTTCGCTCGTCGAGGCGATAGCGGTCGTCGGGGTTGGTGGTCAGCTTGTTGGGGTTGAGCGAGGCCAGGCGCCGGGCCAGCGGACCCGACGCCTGGGGCTCGGTCACCACCCCCTGAACCACGGTCAGGTAGACGGCGACGCCGATCACGGCACAGGCGAGCAGCAGCAGCGGACGACCGGTTTGGCCGCTGGCCATGACGAGCACCAGGACGAACCCCAGGACCGCCGCGATCCAGAAGCTGCGGCGGTAGGCGAGGACCAGCGACATGAGCACGACGACCGTCCCGGCCAGGACCCACCAGGGCAGGCGCACGCGGCGCAGTACCGCCGCCAGGACGAACAGGATGTAGCCCATGCACAGGAAGTTCACAACTGGCTCGTAGTAGGTGAACTTCGTGCCCTGCAGCTGAAAGCTCTGGCCCGTCCTCAGACTCACGATCCCCAGGGCCGACTTGAGGATTATCAGCGCAGCGGCGGCCGTGAGCAGGTGTCGGATCTGGCGGGGGGTCCTCCACACGTTGACCACGACCAGCGGCACCAGGGCCAGGTACAGCAGTGTTCGCGCCGAGGTGAGCATCAGGCCCTTGTCCACCCCGTTGAGAACGCCGATCACCATCCCGCTCACCGTGGCCAGGATCAGAACCACCAGGGGCCCGGTCAACGGCCCCGGCCAGCGAAGGCGCGCCCCCTGCCGGGAGGAGATGAGCACCGCGATCAGCGCGATCACGAGGAGCACCTCCAGCGGGGTGCTATGCACCGGCAGCGACTGATAGAACGCAGGAGCGCCCCCCAGCTGCCCGGCGGTCCCTTCGAACAGCACCGCAGGGACGAGCACCACGCTGGCCGCGGCCTCGGCCCGCATCATCAGCAACGGAAGTAAGACCAGTCCCAGCGCGACCGCCAACACCGGCACGACGCCGAGCGTCAGCATGGCGACCGACAGCCCAATCGCGGCTAGAACCGTCGCCGCGCCCACCCGCGCGGGAAGGGGGATACGGACGATCGTCCGGGTCACGCAGCCGCCACGCGCCCGCGACCCTGACTCGCGGGGTACGCCATGGAAACGAAACCCTAGCGCCACCCGGGCAACATGGCGCGCCCCCGCTCGGAATACCGTAGAAACCAATAGCATGAATCAGTGAGCCAATATTTGTCCGCTGCCTGACCCCAAGGACAGCCCTGATCGATGCCGGAATGGACCTTCCTCAGCAACCATGCCCAGGTGCTCCTGTGCATCGCCCAGGATCCGGACATACGTCTGCGTGAGATCGGCGACCAGGTGGGCATTACCGAGCGTGCGGTGCATCGAATCGTCAGCGAGCTCGCCGACGCGCGTTACATCACCCGCGAGCGCCGAGGTCGCCGAAACCGCTACACGGTGAGCCACGACCGATCTCTACCGGAGCCGCTCGCCCACAACCAGAGGCTCGGGACCCTGCTGGAGCTCCTGGGCAGCGACTCCGGCCAGCACCGCAGCTCGACGTAGGTCGTTATCGGCGCCGCGGCGCCGAATCGGCCACACAGGGCACATATCGGGGCCCCCATCCCCAGAAGTGGGGATGGGCGAACGGCTCCCGGCTGCCGATCCCCATCTGGTGCGCGTCAGTTCATCGGTGCCTACGCGCGGCGACCCGCACGGGCGCCGTCGGACAGACGAGCCCGAGGGCGCGGTCATGGCCCGCGCGCTGGGCTGTCTGTACATGGCCGGCGCGGCGATCGGATCGGCGTCGGTGCTGTTGCCCCACATCGCCTCGGCCAACGTTGCCGCCCTGTGGACCAACATCGGCCTGGCCGGTGCCGGCGGCGTGCTGGGACTGCTGGTCCTGCGTCGAGCGCCCCGCTGGGTCTTTCACGTGGCGCTGGTCACCGGCACGCTGGTCATCACCCGAGCCATCTATTACAGCGGCGACGGCTCCAGCTTCTACTCGATCTGGTACGTGTGGGTGGCGCTCTACGCGTTCTACTTTTTCCGGCGCTTCGAGGCGATCGCACACGTGCTCGTGGTCGGAGCGGCCTACGCCGTCGTGCTTGACCTCACGGGCGAGGCGCTGCCGGTGGCCCGCTGGCTGACGACGATCACCACGCTGCTGATTGCGGGCGTGTTCATCGAGACGTTGGTGCGGCGCGTCCGTCGTCAGCGTGCCCGCGCTGACGAGGATGCCGCCGGCGTCACCACGCTGGTCGAAGCCATGCAGGGTGCGCTTCGCGCTACCGACGCCCGGCACACCCGTGTCGCGCTGTGTCAAACCGCCCAACGCGTGACCGGAGCCAGCCACTGCGCGCTGTGGGAGCCCGACCCCGACCGCCGGCGGCTCGCCATCACGGCCGTCGTGGGCGAGGGGATCGGCGACATGGAGGTTTCGCTGGAGAATCCCGGCTCCGGCGTCGCCGAAGTCTTCACCACCGGCGACCCACGCTTGCTGACTGATCTCGAGGACTCTGCCGAAAGCTTTCCGCTGATGGCGAGGGCCGGAATTCGAGCCGCCCTATGGCAGCCGGTCGAGCGCGATGGCACCACGATCGCCGTTCTGGCCGTTTACTGGCAGGTAGCCGTGCCCGCCCTGGAAGGCAACGTCGCACCGGTCGTCGGGCTGCTGGCCACTCAGGTCGCGGTGGCGCTCGAGCGGGCCGACCTGCTCGTACGCATGGAGCGCATAGCGCGCACCGACGAACTGACCGGGCTGCCCAACCGACGGGCCTGGCAGGAGGAGCTACGGCGCGAAATGGCTCGGGCGGTGCGCGGCGGACACGACCTGTGCGTCGCGATGCTGGACCTCGACGGGTTCAAGGAGCTCAACGACAGCCTGGGTCACCAGGCCGGGGACCAGCTGCTCAAGCACGTCGCGGCCAGCTGGAGCTCGGCTATGCGGGCCAGCGACTTCGTGGTGCGCTACGGAGGCGACGAGTTCGCCGTGCTGCTGCCCGACTGCGACCTCGAGCAGGCCGAGCCGTTGATCGATCGGCTGCTGGCCGCCACGCCGGCCAACCAGAGCTGCTCGGTCGGCCTGGCGCGCTGGGCACCGGGGGAGGACTCCGACGCCCTGTTGGCGCAAGCCGACCAGGCCCTGTATGAGGCCAAGCGCCTGGGCGGCAACCGGGTGGTCTCCAAGCGGTAGCCCCTACCATGGTCGGGGTGCATCCCGCCGTGGCCCGCCGCCTTATCGGCTCGCGCCCGCTGCTCGGTGCGATCCTGGCACTGGCCATCACCGCACCCCCGGCCTCGGCCGTCGTGGGGGGAAAGCCGGTAGCGCCTGGACAGTTCCCCTACGTCGCGAACATCTCGATTGCCGGGTCCTTCGGCTGCACGGGAACGTTGATCGCGTCGCAGTGGGTGCTGACCGCGGGCCACTGCGGATCTGCCACCGGCGCCGCCAGCCCCAGCTTGGCCAGCCCGGTGGCCTTTCCGGCAGCGTCCTACGACGTCAAGCTCAACAGCGTCTACGCCGACGGCACGGGAGCGGAAGACCACGCCGTCACCGAGGTCCACCCCGATACCGACTACATCGCCACCAATGGCACCGGCAACGACGTCACTCTGCTCAAACTCGACGCTCCCTCCCATGTAGCGGCGATCCGGATCGCGGCGGTCGGCGAGCGGCGCATCTGGCTGCCGGGCGCCCTCACCACGGTGGCGGGGTTCGGCACGACCTCCCAGGACGCCAACGCCCCACCGCCGGCACAGATGCAGTACGCACAGGTTCCCGTCACCACCGACGAGTACTGCGCCCAGGCCTATTCCGGCGGGCTGAGTCCGGCAGGCAACGACGGCGCCTTTGACGCCAAGACGATGGTGTGCGCCGGCTACCCCCAGGGCGGGACCGACACCTGCCAGGGGGACTCGGGTGGACCGCTAATGGCGAGCATTCCCGGGGGCGCCTGGCGTCTGGTCGCCGCGACGAGCTTTGGCAGCGGTTGCGCTCAGCCAGGCAAACCAGGCGTATACGCCCGACTGGCCGAGGGTCCGATCCGCGCCTTCGTCAAGAGCCTGGTCCCCGAGGCCTTCGTGGCTGAGCCCGGCGCGCTCGCCGCAACGCGAACGCCCGTGCCCGGCAGCCGAGGCCGACCGGCAGTGCGCAAGCACCGGACCCGACACCGACCGGCAGTGCGCAAGCACCGGACCCGCCATGCCCGTAAGCGCCGCCGAGGCTCGCGCCACCGAGCCGACCGGCGCGTGCGTCGCACCCGTCCGCGTACCGCCCGCACGCCTTAGCCTCGTCGCCTCGCACGATCCCTTGCAGCCGTGGGGGCCCCGGCGATGCGACGCTATGTTCGGCAGCCCCTGGCCTGCGCGTGCAGGTGATCCCGCATGCCTTCCTGGCCTCGACCCACCCGCCGGGTCGCGGCGCTCGCCGTGACCATCCTGCTCGCCGTGATGGCGGGGACGGCCCCTCCTGCCGGCAGCGCCGACGCCGGGTCATTGAACCGCCGCGTGACTCGGGATCGCCAGCACGAGCACGCCCTGGCCTCCAGCCTGGTCGCCCTGGATGCGCTGATCGCCCGCTTGGACCGCGGACAGGCGATCCTCAGCGGCCGACTGACCGCCGTGCAGGGCGAGCTCGACTCGACCCTGGCGCGCCTGGAGGCTGCCCGCCAGGATCTGCGGGCCGCGCGGGTCCATCTGCGCCGCTTGCGAGCGCAGCTGACCCGGGGTCGCACCGCGTTGGCCGGGCAGCTGGTGGCCCAGTACACATCTCCTCAGGCCGACCTGGTGAACGTCATGCTCAGCGCGACGAGCTTCAGCGATTTGCTCGATCAGGCCGAGTTCCTGCACCGCGTGGCCCATGCCAACGCCCAGGTGGTCTCGGCGGTACGCCGGGCCCGCGACCGAGCCCATGGCGAACAGCTGCACCTGACCACTCTGACCGGCCTGTTGCGTGACTCGGCGATCACCGTGACCCGCCGGCGTGACGCCCTGGCGGCCATCAGGGCCGCACTGAGGGTCCGCCAGACGAGCCTGGGCCAGGCCCGGGCAGCGCGGGCGGCGGCCCTGCGCAACACGACCGCCAGCCGCCATCGGGCCGAACGCCAGCTGGCGAAGCTTCAGGCCCAGCAGACGCATGCCGCCTCCAGCAGCACCGGCCCCGGGGGGCCCTGGGCGATCCCCTGGGCCATCGTCCAGTGTGAGTCGGGAGGTCAGAACGTTCCGCCCAACTTCGCCACGGCGTCGGGCTACTACCAGATGACCGATGCCACCTGGCGCGGGCTGGGGGGTCGCACGCCCCACGCCTACCAGGCCTCCAAGGCCGAGCAGGACGCCGCGGCGGCGCGCCTCTGGGCTGGGGGCTCCGGCGCGTCGAACTGGGTCTGTGCCGGACTGGTGGGGCGCTAAGCCCGGGCCTGGGCGTGGCGGCCCCGGGCCGGGCTGGGCATTAGCCCGCGGGGACGGAGACCAGGACCTGACTTCGCACGGCCGTGATCCGTCTGGCCAGCAACGTCGCCTGGTCGAGCATCAACGGTCGCTGGGCGCGGAAGCGCAGGACCACCAGGCCGTTGACGTCATGGCGGTCGGTCAGATGAAAGGCAGGCCCCGGTGGACGCGCAGCCCCGCGCACGAGCGGCCGATAGCCCACCGCGTCAACCTCAGAGACCATGATTCGTTCACCCGCTCGCAGCGCGCGAAGGGGCGGCTGGTAGTACTCGAGGGGCGCCGATCCCAGACCGGCGGTGACCACCGCGCGAGCGAGCTCTGGTCGTCCCATGACGGCCGCCACGCCCTTCCAGTCCCCCCGCTGCAGGTGCTTGAAGTTCACCGCAACGGCGCCGGCCAGACCGACCCCCAGCACCGCAAGGGCCGCGGTCAGGACGAGGCCAGGGGTAAGCCGCGCCCGATGACGCGCCGAGCCACCCGCCGGGGGGCGTGCGGGCCAGGGCGGATCGGCGGCCAACACCACGGCAACTGCCGCGGTGACGATTAGCCACGCGGCGATCAGGTTGCGCGGCGCCAGGTAGTCCTCGCCCACCAGGGCGAGCACCAGGGCCGGCAGCATGCCGGCGGCACCGACGCTGGCGGCGAGCCTGACCGCGCTTCGCGCCGAGGGTTCGGATCGCAGCAACAGGGCGCCCAC
Source organism: Solirubrobacteraceae bacterium (assembly GCA_036252775.1). GTDB lineage: Bacteria > Actinomycetota > Thermoleophilia > Solirubrobacterales > Solirubrobacteraceae > DASYID01. Next base: position 7,171 of record DASYID010000088.1, on the reverse strand, counting down.
CGCCACGAAGGGGACCATGGCCAATAGCAGGATGGCGTGGCCGAGTGGTTCGGCCGAGGGGCCCAGCACGAAGTACTGCGGGACCGCGACCAGGCGGCTACCCAGGGCCCAGCGCTCGATCCACTGAGCCCCGTGGCCGCCCTGAGCGACCACCAGTGGCACCAGTGCCAGGCCCACCGCGCCTACCCCCACCACCGCCAGTACTTCCCGCCGTCGGCCCGGGTGACTCCACAACAGCCAGGCGGCTTCGGCCGCGATGAGCAGGGCGGCGAAGTAGTGCGTCAGCAGGGCCAGTGATGAGGCCACTGCCCAGCCGAGCAGGCTGGCCGGTGTGCCCAGGCGACGAGCGCGCAAGAACAGCGCGAAGGAGACCGCCGCCGTGAGTCCGAACAGGGCGTAGGCGCGGGCCTCCTGGGAGTACCACACGAACAGGGGGTTGACGGCGACAAGCAACCCGAGGATCAGGCCCGCCCGACGTGAGTGAAGCTCCCGACCGACCCACACCGACACGGCCACCGTGGCCAGCCCGGCGATCGCCGACAGCAGGCGCAGCGCCACCTCGTCGGTGCCCAGCACACGTGTTGACGCCCACTCGAGCAGATAGAACAGCGGCGGTGTGTTCTCGGTGTGCGAAACGGCGCTCAGCGTCGCGCCCAGGCCGGCGTGCAGCACATGCGTGGGGATGAAAGCCTCGTCGAACCACAGGCTCTGGGAGCCGAGGGTCGGGAGGCGAAGCAGGGCCGCCAGACCCAGGATCCCGCCCAGCGCCCAGGCCTGGGCCGACCCCTGGCGTCCCGCCGAGGGCGTGGAGGCCATCGTGCTCAGCGCGGTGCGGCGCCGTGGGGGCACAGCCCGCGCTCGAGGGCCAGACCGGCGCAGCGGTATCGGTAGCGGTACTTGTCGGGGTGCCGGCGGGGCAGGCGGTAGCTACCAACCACGTTGCGCGTGGTCACCCGCTGGCTGGGCCCGGTCAGCATCAGACAGCCACGGTCGGTCGCCCCGGGCAGATGGGCGCAGGCGATGTCCAGCGTGTCGCGCTTGCCGGGATTGACGAAGATGTGCTTGGTCACCGCTGTCGGGAACTCTCTGCGGTAGGTGCGCTTGTCGAGCAGGATGCGCTTGTCGATGCCGACCTGGCGCACGACATCGTCGATCACCGCGGCGCCCAGCAGAACTGCCAACAGCACCAGCGCCACGGTCTCGATCCGGCGCAGCGGATGCGCCGGGGCCGGTGCCCCGAGGCTTGAGGTGCTGGAGGCCACGTCGGTCATAGCGGCGAGAACAGCGGGGTGCACTGATGAACGATGAACAGCGCCTGGACGCCAAGGGTTGCGACGAGCACCCGCCGGTCGCGGGCGATGGCGGCCAGGGGCAGCGTCCACAGCGTGTACCAGGCCAACAACCACGTCGTCGTGACGGCGATCGCGAGCATGGCCCAGGCCGCGCCCGACACCCAGTCATAGCCCCGCCAGACCGCCACCAGCAGGTAGACCACCATCCCGATGAGAGCACCACGCAACAGCAGCCGGTCCACGGGAAACACGCCGGGCAGCCCGAACAGATGTGTGACCTCGGTCGGGAAGCTGTCAAAGGACACGAACGACTGCTGGCGCCGCAGAACGCTGACGAAGTCCAGCGAATGAACCCCGAAGGCCACCAGCGAGACCAGGCCCACGGCCACTGCGGCCGCCAGGGCACCGGTGATCACGCCTGATCGACGGCGTCCCAGGAGCATGAAGGGCAGCACCGCCACCGCGGTCGCCTTGACGGCCGCCGCAGCTACGACGGCGCCCGCTCCCCACCCGTCCCGGACCCCGAGTGAGAGCCAGACGCCCAGCATCATGAGCGCGACCATGATCAGGTCGTTGTGGGCCCCCCCCACGCCGTAGAGCACCAACACCGGGTTCAGCCCCACCACCATGGCGGGCAAGACGGGATCGCGACCCAAGCGCTGCGCGCTACGCCACACCAGCCACACCGTGGCCAGGCTGGCGAGGGTCCCGAGCACCTTGAACCCCCACATCGCGCCCTCAATGCCCAGCGGAGTCAGCGGATAGCTGATGAGGGTGAACAGCGGCCCGTACGCCGACGGCACATGTCGCCACTGGATGCCCACCAAGCGGTAGATGTGGTCGTGCGGGATGGCTGAGGGGCCATGCACGAACGGGTTGAGTCCATGCACCACCCCGAGCCGTCCATAGGCCACGTAGCTGAAGATGTCCTGGGACAGCAGGACCGGCCCGACGAACACGATCACATGCAGGATCACGATCGCTGCCACCAGGGTGCGCGGCCTTACCCGGCGCGCCAGCGCCAGCAGGCCGGCGAAGCACAGCGACATGGTCAACAGCACGTAGATGAACGTCGGGAAGTCCAGTCGGCTGCCCACCCCGTCCAGGTAGGCGGCGATGTGGGGCGACGGTGGCACCAGCCCCGAACGGCCGGCGGCGGCGTCCAGGACGACCAGAGCGGTGCCGGCCACCATGCCCGTGATCAGCGCGATCACGGCGAGATCTGACCAGCGCCGCTCCCCGGTGATTGCTCCGCCGTTCGCCGCCCGCGGGCGCGCCGACTGCGGCCGAGGTGAGACCGGGGCGGATATCGCGTCGGGAGTGGTCATGGCCAGAACACGAGGCTGGGCCGGCGGCGCATCCGCGGCGCCAAATGCTAGCGGGGCGTGAGGTGGGCGCACGTGCGCAGGGCCGGCTGCTCTCGCCTCGGGTCGGGACGGCCCCGTTGCCGTGCGTATGGTGGCGGCCATGCGTGTCCCCCGCCCCTGGCCTCCACTGGGCCTGCTCAGCGCGGTGGTCGGGGCGGCGGCCCTGGGTACCGAGATTGCTGCGGCCCGCCTTCTGGCCCCCTACTTCGGAGCCTCGACGGTCGTGTGGGCCAACACGATCGCCACTGTGCTGGTCGCCTTGTCGGTCGGTTACTGGCTAGGCGGCCGGGCGGCCGACCGCCGGCCGGCCTTGGATGCCCTGTGCTCGGTGGTGATGGGCGCCTCGATGGTGCTGGCCATCGTCCCGCTGATCGCCCAGCCCTTCTTGCGCACCTCGGTCAGGGCGCTGTCGGCGCTGTCGATCGGCGGCTTTCTCGGCTCGCTGCTCGGGGTACTCGTCCTGGTGGCTGCCCCGGTGGCGCTGCTGGGCTGCGTCGCGCCGTGGGCGCTGCGCCTGTCCGTGAGCCGAATCGAGGAAACCGGTCGGGTGGGGGGCCGGCTGTACGCGCTGTCCACCGGCGGGTCGCTGGTTGGGGTGTTCCTGGCCGCGCTGGTCCTCGTGCCCTTTGCCGGCACCCGCCGGACGTTTGAGACCTTCGCCCTGGCGTTGGCACTGACGGTGGCGCCCGCCCTGAGGCGATCGGCTCGAGTGGCCTGCGCGCTGCCGTTGGTCCTGCTGGTGCTCCCTACCGCGACCATTAAGACCGGCCCCGCGACGGGACAGGTCATCTATGAGACCGAGACGCCCTATCAGTACGCCCGGGTGGTGCAGGCGGCCGACGGAGCGCGAAGCCTCGAGCTCGACGAGGGCCTAGCGGTGCACTCCCTCCTGCGTCCGGGCAGCTGGCTGACCGGCAACTACTGGGACGGGATGCTGATCGACCCGATCCTCGCCTCCGGGCGTGTGCCGTCGCGGGTAGCGATCCTCGGCAACGCCGCGGGAACCACCGCTCGCGCCTTCGGGCACTACTTCCCTCAGACCGCCGTCGACGCCGTCGAGCTGGACGGTCGGCTGACCGATCTCGGCCGCCGCTTCTTTGACCTACGGGGGGCGCGCCTGCACACGTTCACCGCGGATGCGCGACCCTATCTCCAAGCCACCACGCGTCGCTACGACGCGATTCTGGTCGACGCCTACCGACAGCCCTACATCCCCTTCTATCTCGCTACGCGCGAGTTCTTCGCGATGGTGCGCAACCGACTCACGCCCGGGGGAGCACTGGTCGTCAACGTGGGACATCCCTCGAGCTCAAACGCCTTGGAGCGGGCGCTCAGCGCCACCATCGCCGTTTCACTGCCCGGTGTGCGGCGCGACCCGATCGAGCCCGAGAACACCCTGCTGATGGCGCGCCGCGGGGCACCGGCGGCCCAGCCCGGGTTCCCCCCACCACGGCTACCCGCCGACCTGGCCGCGTTGGCTCACAGCGCCGGCCAGCGCCTGGGCAGCGCCCTCCCCGGAGGCCCGGTGTGGACCGACGATCGGGCCCCAGTGGAATGGCTGATCGACGAGTCGATCGTCAATTTCGCCGCTGGAAGCGGCTGATCGGATCCCGACCGGTGGCGGGCGTGGCGCCCCGGAGGCCCAGCGGGACATCGCGCCGGACGATTTGCTTTCCTGTGCGTCGACGCATCAGCCGAATCCCGGCGGCGCCATGCCATCGGGAACGGGGGAACCACGTAATGGTCGGGCGGACACCCGACCGGTGGGGCGAATCGCCGCTCGGACGCGGCGTAGCGCGACCGCGCGAGCCCGTCAGCTAACCCCGTAGGCGCCACCCCACCGCCACACGAAAAGGAGTTGCCGTGCCCCGTCCCCTGGCCCCGGGCCCCGAGCCCCGCGACCATCTCTGCGCCCACGTCCGGCGTGTGCTGATCGCGTCGAGCGTCGTGATGGCGACCTTCGCGCTGCCGGTGTCCTCCAGCTTTGGGCGCAGCGGCTGTGCTCACGCCCATGCACGCCCGGGTGGGGTGTCCGACCAGGTGCTTCAGCGCGCCACCCTGTGCCTGCTCAACGTGCAGCGCGCCCGCCACCACCTCGGCCCGCTGCGCCTGGATGCACATCTGATCTGGGCGGCCGAGAGCCATGCCTCGGACATGGTGGCCCGCCGTTATTTCTCTCACCGCGCCGCCTCGGGCACGGGCCCGGGCCAGCGCATCCATCGCGCCGGGTTTGCCTGCCGGGGCTGCCGTACGGCCGAGAACATCGCCTGGCGCGGCAGTCGAGCCACGCCGTGGGCAATGGTCAGGGCCTGGATGCACAGCCCCCCTCACCGCGCCAACATCTTGGACCGCCGACTGCGCCTGGTGGGCCCCGGGATGGTGCGCGGCACTCCGCTGTGGTACCGCCACCGAGGCGGCACCTACGTGACCGACTTCGCTGGCTAGGCTCGGCCCGGCGGCTGATGGCGAAACGGCAGTTCGGTGAACGCCGCGTGCTCGACCTCGATCATGAACAGGACCCCCTCGGGCCCGCGCATCGGAAACGGCTCGCCCGTGTAGCGGCGGGAGATCCCGTCCATGACCTCGAGTGCCTGGTCTCCGGTTCGGGTCTGGGCCACCCGGCCCCGCAGGCGAACCGTCCGGTAGGGGTTGTCGTGATCGGTGATCGAGAGCGCCACCCGAGGGTCGCGCTGCAGGTTCTTCGCCTTGCGCGAGCGCGACTGGGTGAAGAAGGCGACATGTCCCTCGTGCTCACCCACCCACACCGCGACGCTGTGAGGTGAGCCGTCGGGCATCAGGGTGGCCACGTGGGCGTAGTTGGCGCCGGCCAGCAGACCGCTGAGCTGCTCGGGAAGCTCGGCCACGAGCAGAGCCTACGCCGCCCCGGGCGCCGCAGCCCCCGGATGCACCAGAAGATCGCCCGAGCGCACCAGCACGAAGGCGAAGGCCGACCCCACCAGTGCCACGATGCCGGCGATCAGAAACAGCTCGCTGAGCGCCGAGGTGAAGCTGGCCGCCGCGGCATGGTGAAACGTCGCGCGCAGGCCGGCGGGCATGTTCGCGCTGACCTGGCCCGAGGCGCCCGAGGCCACCGCCTGGGTGAGGCGGCTGCTCTGTGCCGCCAGTGGAGTCCCGGCCAGGTTGACGGCCAGCTGCGTGCGGATCTGATGTTCGAAGACGGCCCCCAGGCCAGCGATGCCCGTGGCGATCCCGACCTGGCGGAAGGTGTTGTTGATACCCGACGCCATGCCGCTGTGCTCGGGTGTGACCACCCCCACGGCGGCGTTGGCCAGCGTCGGGTTGACCATGCCCACGCCGGCCCCACCGACGATGAACCCGGCCAGCAGGGCGGTCCAGCCAGAGTTGGCGTTCAGACCCCCCTCCCACACGTGGCCCATGAGCAGCAGCGCGATCCCCACCAACGCGAGGCCGACGCCGAGCAGCCCTTTCAGGGGCAGGCGCGCCGACAGGCGTCCCGCCACCGGTGCCACGAAGAACGAGACCACCGTCAGCGGCAGGAAGCGCAGCCCGGCCCCGAGCGGCGAGAGCCCGAGCGTGCCCTGAAGCCACAGCGTCTCGTAAAGAAACATCGCGAACATCGAGGCCGACAGCGCAAACGCCACGATGGATGCACCGCCAAAGGTCGGCTTGCCGAACAGGCTGAGGTCAAGCATGGGCTCGTCGCGCCAGCGTTCGATCGCGAAGAACGCGGCCAGCAGGACCACGGAGCCCACCAGCAGGGCGACGATCGCGGCGCTGGACCACCCCTCGTCGTTGCCCCGCACCAGCGCGAAGACAAGCATGAACAGCGCCGCCGAGAAGGTGATCAGCCCCGGCCAGTCGATCCGCCCCTGGCGCCCGCGGATGTTGACGAGCTTGCGGGCGGTGATGCCCATGCACAGCGCTCCGATCGGCAGGTTGAGGTAGAAGACCGACTCCCACCCGAAGCTGTCGGTCAGCGCTCCTCCAATCAGCGGCCCGACGGCCACCGCCCCGCCGATCGTGGCCCCCCAGGCCCCAAAGGCTGTACCCCGGTCGCGGCCGTGGAACTCCTGAGCCAGCAGGGCCAGGGAGGTGGCGAACATCATCGCTCCGCCCGCTCCCTGGAGCCCCCGAGACAGGTTGAGGACGAGTGGACTGCCGGCCAGCCCGCACAGGGCAGAGGAGACAGTGAAGACGACCAGCCCGATCTGGAACACCCGCTTTCGCCCCAGCCGATCAGACAGCGATCCCGAGGTCAAAAGCAGCGCGGCGAGCATCAGCGAGTACGCGTCGACCACCCACTGCAGATCCGAGAAGCTCGCCTTCAACGAGCGCTGGATGGCGGGCAGGGCCACGTTGACGATCGTGATGTCCAGCAGCAGCATGAAGGTGCCGACGCAGACCACAGCCAGCGTCCACCACTTGCGCGAGTCCTCCATGGCGGTGCAGCCTAGCCGCCGCCAGCGCTCATCCGCCGAACGCCGTGCCAGCGCTCAGACGGCGGCCGGTGCGGGACCGCTCAGCGCCTCC